>NZ_JBVJHH010000003.1:0-370509 GCF_055586905.1 Streptosporangium sp. NPDC048886 | reverse complement strand
GGGGCGGGCGCGGCTCCCACGGAGAACGCGGCCGCCCCGGGACCGGGACCCCTGACCCCTTCACCGCCGCGACACGCCGTCCGGGGCCCACGGGCAAGATGGGCGCGGACGTCCTCCGGTCCGAGGTCGAGGCGGTTCACCCCATCAGAGGTCGGAGCGGTTGACCTCAGGTTAAGTTGAGGTCTTAGTGTCCTCTTGTGTCGCCACCGGGGAACGCGGGCGACGTCGTGGCCCCGCGGGAGGTCCGCCACGGCGGAGCCACGCGTGTCCCCGGCGACCGACGCGATCACCGCGACCCCCGGCGGGACCGCCGCATCCACGGCTCCGGCCCACGGCGCCGGAGGGTTCTGTCGGTGCTCCATGAAAAAGTCGGAGACCGCCCCCCAGACACCGGAGACATGCGATGGACATGGAAGTGACCGCGTGGACGTCGCTCTACCACGCGATGAACGCCCAGGACGAGAAGCGGCCGTTCTCCAGGGCCGCGCTGCGGCGCATCACCGGATTCGCGCGGCCACACCGTAGGCTTCTCACCTGGTTCCTGCTGCTCAGCGTCGTGACGGCGGCCCTGGCCGTGGCGACCCCCGTGCTCGCGGGCCGGGTCGTCGACGCGATCGTCAAGGGCATGGCGCTGGAGACCGTCGTCGTGCTCGCCGTGCTCATCGCCGTCATCGCGGTGGCGGAGGCCGGGCTCGGGCTGATGACGCGGTGGCTGTCGGCGAGCATCGGCGAGGGCCTGATCCTCGACCTGCGCACCGCGGTCTTCGACCACGTGCAGCGCATGCCGATCGCCTTCTTCACCCGCACCCGCACCGGCGCGCTGGTCAGCCGGCTGAACAACGACGTCATCGGCGCGCAGCGGGCCTTCAGCGACACCTTCTCCGGCGTGGTCGGCAACCTCGTGACGCTGGTGCTCACCCTCGCCGTGATGATCGGGACCTCCTGGCAGATCACCTTGCTCGCGCTGCTGATGCTGCCGGTGTTCGTCCTGCCCGCGCGGCGGATGGGCACCCGGCTGGCGCGGCTCGAACGCGAGTCGGCCGACCACAACGCGGCGATGAGCACGCAGATGACGGAGCGCTTCTCCGCGCCCGGGGCGACGCTCGTGAAACTCTTCGGCCGGCCCGCCGACGAGTCGGCCGAGTTCGTCACGCGGGCCCGCCGGGTGCGTGACATCGGGGTGCGCACAGCGATGGTGCAGTCGGTCTTCGTCACCGCGCTGATGCTGGTCTCGGCGCTCGCTCTCGCCGTCGTCTACGGTCTCGGCGGGTTCTACGCGCTGCGGGGACAGCTGGAGCCGGGCGCCGTCGTCGCGATGGCGCTGCTGCTGACCCGCCTCTACGCCCCGCTGACCGCCCTGGCCAGCGCGCGGGTCGAGGTGATGAGCGCCCTGGTGAGCTTCGAGAGGGTCTTCGAGGTGCTCGACCTCAAGCCCCTGATCACCGAGCGGCCCGACGCCCGGCGGGTGCCCGAGGGGCCGGTGTCGGTGGAGTTCGACGGGGTTCGGTTCGCCTACCCGTCGGCGGACAAGGTGTCGCTCGCGTCGCTGGAGGAGGTCGCGGCCCTCGACACGCGGGGCGGTGTCGAGGTGCTGCACGGGGTGTCCTTCCGGGCCGAGCCGGGGCAGATGGTGGCGCTGGTCGGCTCCTCGGGGGCCGGGAAGTCGACGATCGCGCAGCTCGTGCCGAGGCTCTACGACGCCGACGAGGGCGCCGTGCGCCTGTCCGGCGTGGACGTCCGCGACCTGTCCGCCGAGTCGATCCGCCAGACGCTCGGGATGGTGACGCAGGACGGCCACCTGTTCCACGAGTCGATCCGCGCCAACCTGCTCCTGGCCCGGCCGGGGGCCTCGGAGGAGGAGCTGTGGGAGGTGCTGCGCCGCGCCCGGCTCGCCGAGCTCATCGAGGCGCTGCCCGACGGGCTGGACACCGTCGTCGGCGAGCGCGGCTACCGGCTCTCCGGCGGCGAGCGCCAGCGGCTGACGATCGCGCGGCTGCTGCTGGCCCGCCCGCGGGTGGTGATCCTCGACGAGGCCACCGCGCACCTGGACTCCACCTCGGAGGCCGCGGTGCAGGAGGCGCTGGGCGAGGCCCTGGCCGGGCGGACCTCGGTGGTGATCGCGCACCGGCTCTCCACCGTCCGGGCCGCGGACCTCATCCTCGTCATCGAGGACGGCCGGATCGTGGAGCGCGGCACGCACCTCGACCTCCTCGCCGCCGGCGGCCGCTACGAGGAGCTCTACCGGACCCAGTTCGACCAGCCCTCCGTCAGCGAGGCGGTCCACTGACCGGCCCACCGGGCCGGAGTGGGGGACCCCGGGCCGCAGGGCTGGAGTGGGGGATCCCGGGTCGCCGGGACGCGCCCCGGGCTCCAGGGGGACCGGGAACCGCCGCTCAGCGGTCGGTCAGCCGGGCCGCGGCCCGGGCCCATGCCTCCTCCCCGGCCCCGGGGCGGTAGGTGACGAGCTGCTCGCCCCGCCGCACCAGGGCGCGGATGTCGGAGACCACGCCCTGGGCGCGGGCCTGGACCAGCGCGTTGCCCAGGGCGGCGGCCTCCACCGGGCCGGCGATCACCGGCAGGCCGGTCGCGTCGGCGGTCATCTGGCACAGCAGCGTGTTGCGGGCGCCGCCGCCGACCACGTGCACGACCTCCACGTCCTGGCCGCTGAGCCGTACGGCGTCGCGGACCGCCCGGCGGTAGGCGAGGGCCAGGCTCTCCAGCACGCACCGCACGACCTGGGCCCTGCCGTCCGGGGGCCGCTGGCCGGTGCGCTCGCAGAACGCGGCGATCCTGGTGGGCATGTCGCCCGGCGGCAGGAAGGCGGGGTCGTCGGGGTCGATCACCGCCTGGAAGGGCCGGGCCCGCGCGGCGGCCGCGAGCAGCTCGGGCAGGCCGGCGTCGCCCCAGGCACGCACGCACTCCTGCAGGATCCACAGGCCCATCACGTTGCGCAGATAGCGGATGGTGCCGTCCAGGCCGCCCTCGTTGGTGAAGTTGGCCAGGCGGCTCTCCTCGGTCAGGACGGGCCGGGGGAGTTCGAGCCCGACGAGTGACCAGGTGCCGGAGGAGATGTAGGCGAACCGGTCGGTCACGGCGGGCACCGCCACGACCGCCGAGGCGGTGTCGTGCGAGGCCACCGCGGTGACCGGGGTGGAGCCGGGCAGTCCGGTCTCCGCGGCGACCTCGGCGCGGAGCGTCCCGGCGGCCGAACCCGGCCGCCGCAGCTCCGGCAGGATCCCGGCCGGCAGCCCCAGCCGGTCCGCCAGCCCGCGGGCCCAGCCGCCGGTCCGCACGTCGTACAGCCCGGTGGTGGAGGCGTTGGTGGCCTCCGCGCCGACGGAGCCGGTCAGCCAGTGGGTCAGCAGGTCGGGGATCATCAGCAGCGTCTCGGCCCGGCTGAGATCCGGTTCGGCGAGCAGCTGGTAGACCGTGTTGAACGGCAGGAACTGCAGGCCGCTGACCTGGTAGAGCGCCTCGGCCCCCACGTCGGCGGCGACCCGCTCCATGATCCCGTCGGTCCGCCCGTCGCGGTAGTGCACCGGGTTGCCGATGAGCCGCCCGGCGCCGTCGAGCAGGCCGTAGTCGACCGCCCAGGAGTCGATGCCGACCGAGTCGACCGGACCGGCCGCGCGCAGCCCGTCGAGCACTCCTCGGTACAGGGCGAGGATGTCCCAGTGCAGGGTCCCGCCGGCCCGGACCGGGCGGTTGGCGAAGCGGTGCACCTCGGTGAGACGCACCCGGCCGCCGGTTATCCGCGCGGTCATCACCCGGCCGCTGGAGGCACCCAGGTCCACTGCCGCATATACGCTCATCCGTCACTCATCACTGCTCGTCGGGTGGTCGCCGTCCCGCCCGGCCCGGCCGGTGGACTCGCGGACGACCGGTTCGGGCTGGAACATGATCTGCCGGTGGGCGTGCGCGGCGGGGTCGCCGGGCTCCTCCAGCAGCAGCTCGGCGGCGATCTGCCCGAGCTTGTAGGTGGGCTGGCGGACCGAGCTGCGCGAGACGGCCGAGTTGCCGAGGATCACCGCGTAGCCGAGGTCGCCGGCGACGTCCTCGGCCCCGGCCGCGACGTCGGTGAAGAACGGGTTGCCGATGTCCATGACCGACAGCCCGATGGTCCGGCTGTGCCCGGCGCGCAGCGACGAGGCCGAGCCGTGCCGGACGGACCCGAGCTCGCCGATGGCGCGTCGGACGCGTTCGCGGGTCGTGGGGGAGACCCGCTCGGGCCGGTTGAGCACGTTCGAGACCGTGCCGGGGGAGACCCGCGCGAGCCGGGCGACGTCCCTGATGCTGACAGCGCCCAACTACCCTCCCGGTCCCGGCGTCGTTAAAACGTGTTACTCAGTTCGCGGAGACCTTATCCAAACATGCCGCCCGGCCGGGTGCCACCCCGCTCCCGACATGAGGCGTAACGCATCGGGAACGGGCTGTTCATCCCCCATTGACAGGGCCGGATCACCGGGTTTAGCGTCCCGTCCGATCCTCTAAAACGTTTTTAAGTCCAGAGGCCGGAGAGGGGAACCGGATTTCATGAGCGACATCAGGGCCACGCTGCGGGCGCAGGCCATCGAGACCCCGTCCTGGGCGTACGGCAACAGCGGCACCCGGTTCAAGGTGTTCGCCCAGCGGGGCGTGCCCCGTGACCCCTACGAGAAGCTGGCCGACGCGGCCCAGGTGCACGCCTTCACCGGGGTCGCGCCGACGGTGGCGCTGCACATCCCCTGGGACCGGGTGGACGACTACGCCGACCTGGCCCGGCACGCGGCCGAGCTGGGCGTGCGGATCGGCGCGATCAACTCCAACGTCTTCCAGGACGACGACTACCGGCTGGGCAGCGTCACCAACCCCGACCCGGCGGTGCGGCGCAAGGCGCTGGACCACCTGCTGGCGTGCGTGGACGTCATGGACACCACCGGCTCCGACACGCTGAAGCTGTGGTTCTCCGACGGCACCAACTACCCCGGCCAGGACGACATCCGCGAGCGGCAGGACCGGCTGGCCGAGGCGCTGGCGGCCGTCTACGACCGGCTGGGCGAGGGGCAGCGCTTCCTGCTGGAGTACAAGCTGTTCGAGCCCGCCTTCTACGTGACCGACGTGCCCGACTGGGGCACCGCCTACGCGCACTGCCTGCGGCTGGGCGACAAGGCGCAGGTGGTGGTGGACACCGGGCACCACGCGCCGGGCACCAACATCGAGTTCATCGTGGCGTTCCTGCTCCGGGAGGGCAAGCTCGGCGGGTTCGACTTCAACTCCCGCTTCTACGCCGACGACGACCTGATGGTGGGGGCGGCCGACCCGTTCCAGCTCTTCCGGATCATGTACGAGGTGATCCGCGGCGGCGCCCTCTCCGGCCGGTACGCCGGGCCGGAGCAGGGGGTGGCGTTCATGCTCGACCAGTGCCACAACATCGAGCCGAAGATCCCCGGCCAGATCCGCTCGGTGATGAACATCCAGGAGGCCACGGCCAAGGCGCTGCGGGTCGACGGGGACGCGCTGGCCAGGGCCCAGGCCGAGGGCGACGTGCTGGGCGCCAACGCCGTGCTGATGGACGCCTACAGCACCGACGTCCGGCCGCTGCTGGCCGAGCTGCGCCAGGAGCTGGGCCTCGACCCCGACCCGATGGCCGCATACGCCCGCTCCGGCTACTTCGAGAAGATCGCCGCCGAGCGTGTCGGCGGCACACAGGCGGGCTGGGGCGCCTGACCGCCGCACCCGTCCCGCCGGACGCGTCCCGTGCCGGGGCGCGGGACGGCACATCGAGAGATCACTGTTTATCCGTGGGGGGATGTTCATGACTTCGCCGGTTGAGAAGCTGCTGCAGCGCTCGCACGCGCTCGGCGCGGATCCGCGCAACACCAACTTCGCGGGCGGCAACACCTCGGCCAAGGGAGCGGCCGTCGATCCGGTGACCGGGTCCGACGTGGAGCTGATGTGGGTCAAGGGGTCGGGCGGCGACCTCGGCACGCTGACCGAGGCGGGCCTGGCCGTACTGCGGCTGGACCGGCTGCGGGCGCTGGCCCAGGTGTATCCGGGGGTGGAGCGCGAGGACGAGATGGTCGCCGCGTTCGACTTCTGCGCCTTCGGCAAGGGGGGCGCCGCGCCGTCGATCGACACCGCCATGCACGGCCTGGTCGAGGCCGCCCACGTGGACCACCTGCACCCGGACGCGGGCATCGCGATCGCCGCCGCCGCCGACGGAGAGGAACTGACCGCGCGGATCTTCGGCGACCGGGTGGTCTGGGTGCCGTGGCGCCGCCCCGGCTTCCAGCTCGGCCTGGACATCGCCGCCATCAAGGACGCCCACCCGGAGGCGGTCGGCTGCGTCCTCGGCGGCCACGGCATCACCGCCTGGGGTGACACCTCCGAGGAGTGCGAGGCCAACTCGCTGTGGATCATCCGGACCGCCGAGGCCCACATCGCCGAGCACGGCGCGGCCGAGCCGTTCGGGCCGGTCAGGCCGGGCTACGGCCCGCTGCCGGAGGAGGCCCGGCGCGAGCGGGCCGCCGCCCTGTTCCCGGTGATCCGCGGCCTGGCCTCCACCGACGTCCGGCAGGTCGGCCACTACACCGCCACCGAGGAGGTCCTGGACTTCCTGTCGCGCGAGCGCCACCCCGAGCTGGCCGCGCTCGGCACCTCCTGCCCCGACCACTTCCTGCGGACCAAGGTCGCCCCGCTGGTGCTCGACCTGCCCGCCGACGCGCCGCCGGCCGAGGTCACGGCACGGCTGGGCGAGCTGCACGCCGCCTACCGCGAGGACTACGCGGCCTACTACGACCGGCACGCCACCCCGGACTCGCCTGCCATGCGCGGCGCCGACCCGGCGATCGTCCTGGTCCCCGGCGTCGGCATGTTCAGTTTCGGCAAGGACAAGCAGACCGCCCGGGTTGCGGGGGAGTTCTACGTCAACGCGATCAACGTGATGCGCGGCGCCGAGGCGCTGTCCAGCTACGCCCCGATCGAGGAGTCGGAGAAGTTCCGCATCGAATACTGGGAGCTGGAGGAGGCCAAGCTCCGCCGGATGCCCGCGCCCAAGCCGCTGGCCGCCCGGGTCGCGCTGGTCACCGGGGGCGGGTCGGGCATCGGCGCCGCCACCGCCCGCAGGCTCGCGGCCGAGGGCGCCTGCGTGGTCGTCGCCGACCGCGACCTCGCCGCAGCCGAGAAGGTCGCCGCCGAGCTCGGCGCCCGGGCCCACCGGCCCGAGGACGTCGCGACCGCCGTACAGGCGGACGTCACCGACGAGGAGCAGGTCGTCGCGGCCGTACGGCAGGCGGTGCTGGCCTTCGGCGGCGTCGACCTGATCGTCAACAATGCCGGGCTGTCGCTGTCCCGGTCGCTGCTGGAGACCAGCGTCGCCGACTGGGACCTGCAGCACGACGTGATGGCCCGCGGCTCGTTCCTGGTCTCCCGCGAGACCGCCCGCGTCATGATCGACCAGCGGATGGGCGGGGACGTCGTCTACATCTCCTCCAAGAACTCGATCTTCGCCGGGCCCGACAACGTCGCCTACGGCGCGGCCAAGGCCGACCAGGCCCACCAGGTCCGCCTGCTCGCCGCCGAGCTGGGCCGGTACGGGATCCGGGTCAACGGCGTCAACCCCGACGGCGTGGTCCGCGGGTCCGGGATCTTCGCCTCCGGCTGGGGCGCCAACCGGGCGGCGGTGTACGGGGTGGAGGAGGACAAGCTCGGCGAGTTCTACGCCCAGCGCACCCTGCTCAGGCGCGAGGTGCTGCCCGAGCACATCGCCGCCGCGGTCTTCGCCCTCACCGGCGGAGAGCTGTCGCTCACCACGGGCCTGCACATCCCCGTCGACGCCGGCGTCGCCGCGGCCTTCCTGCGGTAATCCCCCGCGGGGGCGGTCCCGCTTCCCGGGGCCGGCCTGCTGCGGCGCCTGTCCGCTGCCGGAGATGGCCGACGCCTTCATGCGCTGCGGCATCCCGTCCCGCTCGGTCTCCGGCTACCTGGAGGACGAGCGGGCCTGGGCGAAGATCGGGCGCTGGGGCGGGGCCGCCGGGGTGCGGGCCGCGCTCCGGCGGGGACGGCACGGCCTGATGGGCCACCTCTACCCGGGCATGCTCGACGTCGCCACCGACCTCACGCTCATCCCGGCGAACCTCGGCGGTCACGTGGAGGTGCTGGAGTTCGACGACCTGCGGGTGCGGGCGGAGAAGGTCACCGACGCCGAGGTCAAGCCGTGACCCACGGCCCCGCATGAACACCCCGTGAGCGTCGAGGGGAGCACGACGGGCGACGACCCCTGAACCGTCGTGATCCCGGAATGGGCACGTCCGCACGCCGGACGTGCCCATTCCTGTGTCCGGCTGGCAGGAAGTGGTCGCCGGCGGGCAACTTGCTGTCTCCGAAATCCCTGGTTCCGGAACCCCGGAACGCGCAGAGTTGTCTGTACGAGGACAGCGGAAAGGACGGAGGAAGGGCCTCGAAAAAAACGCCATATGGATTTCCGTCACCGGATCCACCTGGGAAAGAGAGGAGGAAGGCAGCCGGGCCGCCGGATCCGGGAGTCGTGTCGAATTTAAATTGTCGGTGAATTTACGGACAGCGGAAATGGAGATGGAATGTTCTATTCGGAGAGCGGACTGAAGGCGTTGGGCGCACCGGCGGGGAGACCGGCCGCCGAGCCGGGCGGCGGGGAGACGGCCGGCGCGTGGATCCACGCCCAGCCGCCGGGACCCCGCGTGACCGGTCGCTGGACGCGGACGTACGCCCGCGTCCAGAACCGCTTACACGATCAGAAGGGGATTCCATGACTGAGATGGCGTCGGGCAACGGCGCGGCCACCGCCATGAGCAAAGTCCTTTCGAGTGACGGCACCGCCATCGCCTTCGAACGGGTGGGGCGGGGGCCGGCGCTCATCCTGGTGGGCGGGGCGCTCAGCCACCGGGCGCTGCCGGGGATGGTGGAGCTGACCGGGCTGCTGTCACGGCACTTCACCGTCGTCAACTACGACCGCCGAGGCCGGGGCGACAGCGGGGACAGGGAGCCGTACGCGGTGGAGCGGGAGATCGAAGATCTCGACGCCATGATCAACATGGTGGGCGGGTCGGCGTCGGTGTGGGGCATCTCCTCCGGGGGAGTCCTCGCCCTCAAGGCGGCGGCGCACGGCCTGGCCATCAACAAGCTGGCGCTGTACGAACCACCGTTCGTGGCCGGCGGCAGTGGCCGCCGGCCACCGGCCGATCACCAGGAGCGGCTGACGCGGCTGGTCGCGGCCGGGCGGCGGAGCGAGGCGGCCGCCTACTTCATGACGAAGGTGGTCGGCGTCCCCCCGGTGCTCGTGGCGGCGATGCGGCTGCTGCCCCGGTGGTCACAGCTCAAGGCGGTGGCCAACACGCTGCCCTACGACGCCGCGGTGATGGGGGACTACTCGTTACCGGTCAGGCAGCTGGGCCTGATCACGGTGCCGACGCTCGTGATTGCCGGGGAGAGGAGCCCGGCGGTGCGGCGACAGGCGGCGCGGGAGCTCACCGAGGCCGTCCCCACCGCGCGGCACCGCCCGCTGGAGGAGCAGAACCACAACGTGTCGATGAAGGCCCTCGCGCCCGTGCTGGTGGAGTACTTCAAAGACTGAGAGGCCTGGAAGGAGAGGGTGAGAAGGGCGAGTGACCTGAGAGGAGAGACTGAAGGGAGAGGCGGCGCGTCCCGTGCCCGGCCTCCGGTCCGCCCCGGAGGCCGGGCACGGGACGCAGGCATGTGTCCTGCCGGCGCCTGGGGATCATGGGTGCCGGAGCGGCAGTGACGTCGCGCCTTGCCGCGGTGACGCGGTGACCAGGCGGGCGGCGGCGCGCAGGGGCTTCCGAGAGGCGGCAGCGCGCGCGGGGTCCCCGGCGGGCGGCAGCGCGCGCGGGGTCCCGCGGTGGGCCCGCGCGGGACGGGCTCAGGTGCCGAGTCCGGCCAGCAGGGCGGCGAGCCGGTGGATGTCGTCGACGGTGATGTCCACGTGCGGGCTGAAGCGCAGCACCGGACGGGTCATGTCGTGCGGCGCCCGCTCCGTTCCGGCGACGGTGCTGACCACCCCGTGGTGGAGCAGTCCGGCACGGGTCCGTCCGACGTCGTGGCCGCGCTCCCGCGGCTCCAGGGACACGATCGCGCCGGGCGCGTCGAGCGGGTCCCGCAGCCGCCAGCCGGGGAGCCCGGCGAGCGCCGAGCGGAGCGCGGAGCCGACGGCGTGCAGCCGTTCCCTGATCAGGACGGGGCCCAGCCCGTGATATTCGCGCAGTGCGGTGGCCAGCCCGGCACGGCCGGCGACGGACGCCTCACGGCTCTCCAGGCGGCGCACCGGCCGTTGCTCGCCGGGCCACGCCCCGACGGCGAGCGCGGGGGCTCTGGGGACCAGGCGTGCCTGCCACGGATCCCGCACCCCCAGGTAGCCCACACCGCGCGGGCCGCAGAGATATTTCCGGCCCGTGCCGTAGACCGCCGCGCAGCCGGTCGCCGGCAGATCGATCTGGCCCAGCGCCTGAGCGGTGTCGACCACGACGGGCACCTCGGCCGGCTCGCACACCGCCACGGCCTCCGCCACCGGCTGGACCAGCGCGCGGTGCGCCGCCGCGGCGGTGAGATGCACCATCGCCGGCCGGTCCGCGGCCAGCCGCCGGCGGAGGGCCTCCACATCCAGCCGCCCCTGGCCGTCGGCGGCGAGGAACTCCACGCGCAGCCCGCGGTCGCCGAACGCCGCCAGGTTCGGTCCCCACTCGCTGGGCAGCACCCACACGCGGTCCCCGGTCTCGACGGGCCACGAGGCCAGCAACTGCGCGAGCGCGGCCGATCCGCTCTCCACGAAGGCCAGGTCGTCGCCGTCGAAGCCCAGCAGGGCGCCCAGCAGGTCGCGTGCTCCGTGCAGCTCCTCCGTGACCGCGGCCTCCGCGACGTATCCGCCCACCTCGGCCTCAAGGGCGAGGTGGGCGGCGACGCGGTCGCGGACGGCCCGGCTGGTCCGCCCACACGCGGCGGTGTCCACGTGCAGCCCCTGAGCCGGTCCGCGCGCGGCGGCCCAGCCACGTCCGACCCCCTCGTGCGGCAGCCCCCGGCCCACGGCCGTCCTCACCGGCCGTCCCGGCCACCGCCGTGACCGGGCCCGTTCACCGTGCCCGAGCCCGGGGCACGCCGCTCCGCGGGCGTGGTACGGCGCTCCGCGGGCGGGGCCGGGCGATCACCCGCCACCGGGCCACCCGGCCTGCGCCCGGTCCGCGGGCGGTCGATCAGTGATCATGATCCCAATGGTAGAGGCGTACCCCCGAGATCCACGCGGTCACCCGGCGATCCCACGGCACGGCCATGCGGGCATCGGGCGGCTGCGGAGGCGTCCGGTCACGGAGGCGTGTGGTTCGGGTGCTCTCCGGCTGTGAGGGATGTCCAGTCGCGATACGTAAACTCCCCGATGCGGGAAATGCCCTGTGGGCTCTACCGTCTGTGAGGTCGAGAGCCCCCCAGGCAAGGGTGAGCCCATGCGCGTGCTGAGCGTGTTCGTCTCCGCCGTCCTGCTGACCACGACCTTCACGACCGCCGCCGTGAGCTCCGCCGCGGCCGAGGCGAAACCTCCACCCGGCCCGGTGAACGTCGTCTACCAGCGGGCCGCCTTCACCACGGGCACCGCCGAAGGCGTGACGGCCGGAGACGGCCTGTCCTTCGCCTCCCCGGCCGGGACGACCTCCTACACCGACGCGCTCGGCACCAGGACCTGGGAGTACGCCCGCTGGACCGGCCCGGAACAGCAGGTCGGCTTCGCCGCGACGGAGCTGATCGCCTCCTGGACCGCCGACACCCCGGCCGGTAGCTGGCTGCAGGTCGAGATGCGCGGCCGCCACGCGGCCGGGCTGACCAAGTGGTACGTCATGGGTCGCTGGGCCTACGGCGAGGCCGACATCCGGCGCACCTCGGTGCCGGGCCAGGCCGACGCCGACGGCACCGTGTCCGTCGACACCTTCGTCGCGGCGGCGGGCAGGGCGATCACCGCCTACCAGCTGCGCGTCACGCTGCACCGCACGCCCGGCTCCGCCGTGACGCCGAGGGTGCGGACGCTGGGGGCGATGGCCTCGGCCGTCCCCGAGCGCAAGACGGTGCCGGTCAGTCCCGGCGGCGGGGCGTGGGGGACCGAGCTGAACGTGCCCCGCCGCTCCCAGAGCATCCACCAGGGCCACTACCCCGAGTGGGACGGCGGCGGCCAGGCGTGGTGCAGTCCGACCTCGACCACGATGGTCCTGGGCTACTGGGGCAGGTGGCCCAGCGCGCAGGACACCTCCTGGGTCGACCCGTCCGACCCCAACCCCGAGGTGGACTACGCCGCCCGCTACACCTACGACCACGCCTACCAGGGCGCCGGCAACTGGCCGTTCAACACCGCCTACGCCGGCCGCTACGGCATGGAGGGGTTCATCACCCGGCTGCGTTCGCTGACCGAGCTGGAGCGCCTGATCGCCGCCGGCATCCCGGTGATCACTTCCCAGTCGTTCAAGAAGGGCGAGCTGCCCGGCGCGGGATACGGCACCGACGGCCACATCATGGTGGTGGTGGGCTTCACCGCCACCGGCGACGTCATCGCCAACGACCCCGCCTCGCCGAGCAACGACGCGGTGCGCCGGATCTACCCGCGGGCCGACTTCGAGAACATCTGGCTGCGCAGCTCCAGCAGCGGCGGCGTCGTCTACGTCATCCACCCGCCGGGCCACGCCCTGCCCCCCACCGTCCCGGGGCTGCCCGCCAACTGGTAGGTCCCCACCCGCCCGCGGTGTGCCGCCCGGCGCGCCGCGGGCGTGGCTCTGCTTTCCCGGACGTCCGCCTTCCCGGACGTCCGCCTTCCCGTACGTCCGCCTGACGGCGGCAGGCCGGCCACCGGCCCGGAGGCGGGACGGGACCGGCTCCGGGCCGGCCACGGCCCGCGGGTGACTACGACTCGGCGGCCTGCTTGATCCGCTGGCAGATGCGCAGCCACGCCTCCTGGCGCCTGGCCCTGGGGAGGGCGGCCAGGGGGGTGCGGATGTCGTGGGCGGCCTGGTAGGCCGCGATGGGTGTCTCCTCGTAGAGACAGTTCTCCACCAGGACCCAGAGGATCTTGACGTTCTCCGTCTTGGCCGCTTTGAGGAAGTAGGGGAGCTCCTCGGCGGTGATGAACGTGGAGTTCAGGAACTCCGGGCTGACGAGCATGACGGCGACACTGGTGGAGGCCAGTGCCTGGTCGATCTCATCACGCCACAGCTGACTCGGCTTGATCTCCTGGTCGTACCAGATGTTGAGCGCGTTGTTGCGGATCAGGGGACCGATCATGGTCGTCAGCTCCGTCAGCCACGCGCGGTCCTTCCTGCTGTAGCTGATGAAGACGCGGTCGCGCTTCACGGCCACCGGCCGCCCCTTCTTGTCCAGGAGAGTCGCCGGGCGCGCTCCCCTGACGACGTCTTCGTCCACGAGGCAGGAATGGATGTCCTTCCTGTCGGGGAGCAGGAACAGCACGTCGCGCATGGTCCGGTCGAGGACGCGGTGCAGTCCGCGCGCCCCCGCCTGTTCCCTGAGCGCCCGCTGGACGAGCTCCTCCACCGCTCCGTCGGTGACCGTGAGATCGCAGCGGTGCTCGCTCAGCAACGCCTGGTACTGCCGGATCGGCGACTGCGGCGTCGAGTGCAGGATGGAGCGGAGATGATCGGCGCTCAGCGGTTCGAAGGCGCTGATGGTGGTGAACCGGGCGGCGAACTCCGGCATGAGCCCGAAGGCGATCAGGTCCTCCTGGCCGGTCTCGGTCAGGATCCTCCCCGGCTCCGCCGCGACCTGCTGCGGTGTCTTCAATGACGGTGGACGGCCACGGCGACATCGCGCTTGGCCTCTTCCCGGCCGATGACGTAATCGGACAGCCGGTCGTACAGCCAGGACGGCCGGGGAGGCTCAGTGCGCGCTATGTCATGGAATTTCCGCTTTTTGGATTTCTTGTCGTCTTCGGCCTTCTCCTCGGAGAGGATCTCGTTGCACAGCTCCACGCACTCATCGCAGATGTATACCTCGGGCCCCGCGATCACCTTGACTACCTCGTGCTGCGATTTGTTGCAGAAACTGCAGTAAGTGATCTCTACGGATTCCACTGGCACCTGCTCGCGTGATTCCCATGACCCATTGACCTCAGAGTAATCCGCGCCCACTGCCCGTGATGCTGTGATTTCTGGTTTTTTATCGACGGATCATCGGAACCCCGGCGGAGCCGGCCCGCGGTTCACCGGCCGGCCGGACCCGCCTCCCCGCGCCCGTGCCGCGCTGCGCGGGGGACCGGCCCGGAGCCAGGTGGGTTCACGCTCCGCCGGAGGCCGTCAGGCGTTCCGGCGTGACCATCCCCTCGATCTCCACCAGGAGGTCGTCCCGGCATATGTCCACGTTCAGATAGGCGACTTCGGCGTCTCCGGAGAAAGCGCCGGAACACATCCGCCGCACGAGAGGTATGTCCGCGCCGCGCTTCACGTAGACTTTCACGGAATCAAGGTCCTGGAGCGTCAGGTCCGCGCCGATTCCATACTGTGCGAGATTCTCCGGGCCGATGAGCACCGAGATGTTGTCGAGCGTCGTGGCGCACTGCCGTTCGATGTCGCCCTTATATACGGTCTCGCAGCCAAGTATGCTGGCGGTCCCGGAGACGAACAGGTAATCGGACCGGATGGGGCTCCCCGATGACAGACAGGTGGCCCGGGCGAAGCTGGGCGACTTCATCCCGTATCGCGGTGGATAGCGGTAGGCGGGGGTCTGCCGGGGATTCTCGATATTCGTCACCCGCGCCGAACGGCACGCGATGAAATAGAATGCCACACCGCCGCCGTGACTCCCCACGCAGGTGGCGGCGGGTATGAGCCGCTCCGACATCTGCCGCTGCTCGAACGCGGCCGCGCGGCCTCTGCAGAACTGGGTGTACACGTTGTGGCCGCCGTCGTCCACGTCGTTGATCTCGTTGACCATGTTCCACACGCGGACGACGTTCGGGTAGCCGAGCAGCTCGATGAGCTCGAATGCCGCGAGGTAGGCGGCCTCGGTCGAGGTGACGTAGTCCGCGGTCTCCCCGATCCGCCCGCAACAGAACAGATACTCCCCGTCGTGCGCGTACGCCAGGCCCTTGTGTCGCCCGCTCGTCACGTCCGCGGTGGTCCGCCACACCTCCGTGAACGCAGGGCCCCCGTCGTCGCGCATCGACAGCGTCAGCGACGGATGGCCGTCCCGGACGACCGGACCACCGGCTCGATCCGAGTATCCGACCGCGCCCAGCACCCGGCCGGCCGGACTCACTCCGGATCCCGCGTTCTCGAATCGGCAGCTCAGGCCGGCCAGAGAAGTGGTAATGGTCATCGTCGGTCCTGTCTGCCGGAGACGGTTCGTCCCCAAGCATGAGTGTCCCGATCCTCGTCGATCATCTTCCGTATTGCGGCCGCCACCCCTATTCCACATTGCGCCGTCCCTGCCTCGGCCTTTTCCGAATTGTGTGGACAATGGCGGCAGGACGGGGCTCTCACCCCTATTGCCGGAGATCCCTTTTTCGAAGAAGACGGCCCGCCGCGGCCCTGGAATTCTCGGTGGGGCGGGGCAGTGGCCTCCCACCGCCCCGTGAATGTCGTCATATCCGTGGACGGGACCGCCTCTGCTCCATCCGGTCCGTGGCATAACGATTTCCCTCAGGGAGCAGCATCTCCTACCCGGAGGCCGCACCGATGACGCAGCAACTCGTTGAGCGTTATGGCGATGACGTTTTCAACCACGCCACCGTGACCGAGGACGAGCGCCTGAACGCGCTGTCCCAGGAGCTGGATCCGGCGTCGTTCAGGCGGCTGGAATCCCTGCCCTTCCGGTCCGACTGGCGCTGTCTGGAGCTGGGTGCGGGGACCGGTACGGTGGCCCGCCGGCTCGCCGAGCGCTGCCCCCGGGGCACCGTGGTCGCCACCGATCTCGATCTGGGGCTCGTCGGGGACCGGCACGGGGAGCGGGCCAACCTGTCATGGCTCCAGCACGACCTGACGCGTGACGACTTCCCTCCCGGGTCTTTCGACTTCATCCACGCCCGCTACCTGTTCTGCCATCTGCGCAGCCGGGAACTGGACCTCGCCCGGGTCGTCAGCTGGCTGGCCCCCGGCGGCTGGCTGATGCTGGAGGAGCCGGCCGAGTTCCCCATCGAATCCTCACCGCACACGGCCTATCGCGAGACGAGCATGGGGGTCTTCACGGCCCTGGCCGAGCGCATCGGCACCGACTGCCGGTGGCCCCGGGCCCTGCACGACCGTCTGAGCCGGGTGGGGCTGGTGGATGTCGAGATGGACCTCGCCTACTCGGTCGTCGGCGGAGACCGGCCGATGAGCCGCTTCTGGAAGCTGACCATCGACCAGCTCGCCCCGGCCCTGGAGGCCATCGACGGGATCACCGCCGTCATGATCGATGAGACCCGGGCCCGGCTGAGCGATCCGGACTTCCGCGATCTGGGGATGGCCACGATCGCCGTCTGGGGCCGCCGGCCCGGCATCCCCGCGCAGGGCCACGCCTGAACCACCGGACGCGGAGTCGGCCCGGCGGCCCACCGCGCCGGGGGCGGGCGAGGGCGCCGGTGGCGCCGGAGGGGAGCCCCCTACGCCGCCCTGCCCCGCCGGAGGAGTCGCCACCCCGCCGCGGCGAGACCGAGGGCCGCCAGGGCCACGCCTCCGTAGATCCAGGGCGGGCCCGGTCCGTCGCCGGACGCGCTGGGCGCAGGAGGAGTGGCTGAGGGCGTCGGGGGCGCCGGGGGCGTGGCCGTGCCGAGAGCGGCCAGGAGGCCGGTGGTGAGCGGAGCCCCGCTCTGGGCGCCGTCGGCGGCCCGCAGGGGGGCCACGCCCGGACGGACCATCCGGTTCCCGGCGCACAACGAGGTGTGCAGGGGCACGCCCGGGTCGATCGCGAACAGGCCGGACTCCCCGGCGGAGGCGAACACCAGATACCGGGATCCGGTGGTGAACCGGTAGCCGCACGCGGCCTCGTCGGCGTTGGTGGCCACCTGGAACTCGGCCTCCGCCCGTCCCTTGTAGACCTGGTCCGCGCGGAAGGTGTAGACGATCGGCGGTGTGGGACCGGAGGGGTCGCCCTTGAGCCGGCGGGCGGCCACCACCGTCCCGGTGAAGACGGCGGCCGACTCCTCCACCTGCCGTTGCGGCTCAAGCGGTGCGCAGGAGCAGGCGCACGCCGTACCGGGAGTGGCCACGACGGCGGCGGCCAGCAGGAGCAGGACGGCGAGAACCCGGTATCTCATGCCCTCCATCACGTATCCCTCCGGACGGAGGTTCGGCGCCGGGCTTCACCCGGCCCGTGGAGATCGGCCAGGATGGCGGGGTGCCAGGCGTCGAGACATCGTGGGGTCCCTGGGAACCGGCGCCACCGGCAGAGGTCACCGAGCTGTCCGCGGGCCTGGCGGCGCCGTGGTGGGTGAACCCCGGTCCTGCCCTCCCTGGCCGGGGCTCGGCGGCGCCGGCTGGACGGGCCCTCGCGACCGAGCACGGCGCCCATCCGTGGCGTGTCCGTCCACATCCCCGAACAGGAGTTTCGATGACCTTCCCCTTCGACGCGGTGCTGTGCGACTTCGACGGTGTGCTGCGCTTCCACGACGCGCAGGTCCACGCGCGCATCGACCGGACGTACGGGCTGGCGCCCGGGACGGTCCTGAAGACGGCGCTGGACCCGGCCCTGTTGGAGCCCGCCGTGCTGGGCCGGATCACGTGTGAGGAGTGGGAGGACTCGCTGGTGACCACGTTCACCGAGGTTCTGGGCTCCGCGACGGACGCCGCGCGGCTGGTCGGGGAGTTCGCCGCGGTGCCGACGCGGATCGACGAGGAGGTGCGGGACCTGCTGGCACAGGCGCAGCGGCACGTGCCGGTGGTGCTGGTCACCAACGCCACGACCCGGCTGGAGGAGGATCTCGGCCTGCTGGGGATGACGTATTTCGCCGACGACGTCGTCAGCAGCGCCCGCGTGGGGGTCGCCAAGCCGGACCGGCGCATCTACGAGATCGCCGCGGAGCGGGCGGGCGCCGTCCCGGAGCGGTGCCTGTTCATCGACGACCGGGCGGAGAACGTCGGAGCCGCCGTGCTGCTGGGGATGACAGGGGTGCACTTCCGGAGCGCGGCGGATGTGCGAGAGGCACTGGCGGCGGCGGGCTGAGGCGGTGGCCCGGTCCCGGTGCGGACGCTGCCGTCCCGGTGTGGACGGTGCCGTCCCGGTGCGGACGCTGCCGTCCTGGTGTGGGTGGGCGGTGCGGTCCTGAAGTCCGTGGGGCGGTGCCGGCCCGGCGAGCGGTGCGGCCGCGCCGCACTCCGGAGGGTGTCCGGTCCGCGGTCACGCCCCTTCCATTCAGCCGCAAGCCACGCCCAAGCGGGCTCGAATAGATTCCGTGCCGTGAATCTCCGCATGGCATCGTCCAAGTCCTGGGCCGCGCTCGTCATCGGCGTGCTCGCCGTCGTCCTGCGCGTCGGCATGTCCGACACCCTGACGGTCAACGGGCAGGTCACCTCCTGCAGCTACACCGACCTCGCCGGGATCGGCCTGGGCGGTCTGGCGGCGCTCGTCGCCCTGGGAGCCGGCTGGGAGGTCGCCACCGGCCTCACCCGTTACCGGCCCGTGGTGCGCAAGGGCGTCACCCTGGCCGTGGCGGCCCTCGCACTCTTCCTCGGCACGGTCGGCCTGCTCAAGGGCTTCGCCGTCATCATGAGCCCCTGCGGCTGAGCCTCCGCCGCTCCGCCACGGGCCCTCCCCGGCCCGCCCCAGGGCGGTACCGAGGTCATCCGGCGCCCGCCCCGGCGGCTGGTCCGCGTATACGCGCAGGTCGCGTAGGGCAGCCGGGTTCCCGGCAGCCACCCGCCGCCCGGAGCCGGCCAGCGTACGATGCTTGGGCCGCATCGAAGTGGTCATATCGCCTTGGAGGACAGGTGCCAGCGGTCCAGCGGATCAACTCACGCAACGCTCGTTTCCAGCAGTGGGAGTCGTTGCTGACCAACCGCAACAAGCGGACCCGAGCTCGGGAGTTCCTGGTCCAGGGCGTCCGTCCGATCTCGCTCGCGGTGGAGCACGGCTGGCCGATCCACGCGCTCATCTACGACGGCAAGCGGAACCTGTCGAAGTGGGCGGAGGAGCTGCTGCGGACGGTGCGGACCGAGCGGATCTCGATGGCTCCGGACATGCTGGCGGACCTGGGCGAGAAGAACGAGACGCCGCCCGAGGTCATCGCCGTCGTGGGGATGCCCGCCGACGACCTCGGCCGCATCAAGGTCGGCGACGACTTCCTGGGGGTCCTGTTCGACCGGCCGACGAGCCCGGGGAACATCGGGAGCATCATCCGCTCGGCGGACGCCTTCGGCGCGGACGGGCTGATCGTGGCCGGCCACGCCGCCGATGTGTACGACTCGAAGTCGGTCCGGGCGAGCACCGGCTCGCTGTTCGCCCTGCCCGCCGTCCGGGTGCCGTCGCCGGGCGAGGTGACCGGCTGGGTGGACGCCCAGCGGGCGCACGGAAGGCCGATAGTGCTGGTCGGCACGGACGAGCACGGCGACTGCGACGTCTTCGACTTCGACTTCACCCAGCCGACGCTGCTGCTGATCGGCAACGAGACCACCGGGCTCAGCAGCGCGTGGCGCGAGCTGTGCGACCACATGGTCAGCATCCCGATGACCGGGGCCGCGAGCTCGCTGAACGCGGCGAACGCCGCGACCGCGGTCCTCTACGAGGTGGCCCGGCAGCGGATCGCCGCCGGGAGGCGGTCGGCGGTCGGGTCCTGACCCTGGAGCCGGAGGAGCACGGCCGCGGAGCCGCGGACGTGCTCGGCGGCGCGGGCGCGGGCAGCGTCCGGATCACCGTCGTGGGGTCCGGTGGCGGCGGTGAGTTTCACGCTGCCCGTGCTCCGGCGGGCCGCTGAACGCACCGGTCATCCGCCCGGACGGGAAATCGCATAGAAGTGGGAGCCAGGCGTATTCCGCCCGGTTCATCCACGAGATCGCGGTGATTGTCTCCCGCTCGGGCGGCGGGCGTTGACAAGTTGATGATTTGACGATTTGACGATGAGCGTCCGGCGATCGGCCGTGCGCCGGTGTCTTATTCCGCAATCTCGGTGATCGCGCCGGGAGCCGCTCCCGGTGCCGATGGGTCCCGGCGCCGGCCTGCCGACCGCGATCCGCGGCACCCTTCCCGGCCATGCCCGGAGGCCGCCCGGCACCGCTCTGACCAGCGATGTCCGGTGCCCCCTCACGTCCGGCAACGATCACCGTGACAAGCACGTTATCCCCGAATGCGCCGGAGGTGAATGCCTGTGGCCGACGCTCTAGTAGATCCCCTAAGAGTCCTTCGAGGGTTAATATCTCGCCGGGCGACATGGCACTCTTACCGGTCAATATGGCACTATTTTAGTCGATCTGGATCATTCGGGTCTGGACGGATCGTATTTGACAGGGGAAGTTGACATAGCCATGCCCGGGCTTGACATGATGATTTCAATAGTGTATTGGGCAGGCCGTGTGGGCTGCTTGCGCCTTCTCGACACCCTCTGTTTATCGGCACACGACCGAATGTGGACATTGTCAGAATAATCCCTGATCGGCTCCAAGGACGCGGCGGAGTCGCGCAGCGCCACGTCGTCGGCACGCCCCGTCAACTGTGTGCGCAAGCCGGCTCCTAGACCCCCGCCGCCCAGTCCACTTGTCCGATCCACGGTCAGGCCGAAACCTCTCGCCGCGCTCCGCCATGACCGTGATGAATCATCTCGACTGTCCGTAGGCATGTGAAAGCGATCACCGGGAGGCGATTCGGGCGATTACCCGGAAGCGATTCGGGAGCAAATCTTAACGGCAGACCGAGAGAGTTTTATGCTTGAACAGGGGAAAAGCATGTATACCAACTTCTCGCTATCGGAACTGGATGTCCGGATCATTGAAAGCATCGCCGCCGGAGAGCGCACCATACATATCGCGGCCAAGCTCTATCTGAGTCGCCAGGGGGTCGAATATCACGTCAGCAAGATGTTGCAGAACCTCAGGGTGCCCAATCGCCCCGCTCTCGTGGCCAAAGCCTATTCCATGGGAATCCTGGCGGCCGGCACCTGGCCGCCGGAGGTCCGGAAGGAAAATGTCAACTGATCCGGGCCGGGACCGGCCTCAACCCGGAGACGAGATCCAGCAGGCCGCGCTGGAAGGCCTCGGCCATGATCTCGTGGCCCCTGGCGTTGAAATGCAGCGGGTCGATCCCCGGGGGCTCCAGGTACAGGGCCGTCCACTCCGGTCCGAAAACATCCGGGCCATGCAGATAGAACAGATTCTCGTCGCCGTGCTCGCGTAGCCGCTCGACCGCCAGCCGAGTGTGCTCGCGGACCTGCTTCAGAGAGAAGACACCGGGGGTCTCCAGGGGGTCATGCCAGGGCGAATGGTGATGCGACATGACGACGAACGGGGTCGTGGGATGCTTCTCCCGCACGCTCCGCACCAACCCGATCAGGTTCGCCTGGTAGGTGAACTCGTTCAGGCTGCGGGTGCCGTAGATGTTGATGCCCACACAACAGGTGAGCAGGTCCGCCGGAAGGTCTCGCATGAGCGAGCCGTAGAGGGGCTGCAGATGGCACCCCGCCCCGATGGCCAGCGAGGTCAGGTCCAGCCCAAGGGATCTCGCGACCGTGGCGAGCCAGGTGCGGCTCGGCGAGAGCGCCCCCCGTCCCTGGGATTCGGAGGAGCCGTAATGCACCCACCGCGGGGCCGGTTCGACGTCCCGCCGGACCGCGGCGTCCGCGGGCACCTCCACTGCGTGCATGACGAACTGGTTCAGGCAGGGCAGCCAGAGCTCCACCCTCTTGTCCCCGCCGGGCAGGCCCTCGACCAGGAACTCGCTGACCGCCTCGCCCGTCTCCAGCCGGACGCTGGCCGCCAGATCGCCGTCCACCACGACGTCCACGTGGCCGACGACCGGCGGCCCGTCCATTTCGGGGGCCGGCCGGGCGGAATATCGGCAGCGCACCCACGTGGCGTCGGTCACGAACGTCACCCGGACGCCCGAGGGCATCGCGGCCCGGCCCATGCCGCCTTCCGGGAAGAAAAGCGCGCGGTCCGCGAAGGGGATCCGCCAAGGCGCTATGCCGCCGCCGACTTCCTGGAGGGAGACCGCGCCGCGATAGGTCAGCGACGGATCCGTCGCCGACAGCCGACGTGCTGGTGTGTGCATACCCTGATCCACCTTGCCGAAATAGGACGAGGCTTCGGAGCCCAAATAACATTGAGGCACGATCATGCTAACAGTCCGCCCAGAAACCGATCGGAAGAAAAGCTAGAAATTTCCCCATAAAAAAATGGCTAGGCTGTTCTCACCTTTTCGTGTCGCCTGAAGCGCTTACCGGTAGGGGACCATGGGAGACAGCACGACTGTGGGCAAGTCCAATCCGTCCGACCATCCGATGGTGGTGGCGATATGCGCCTTCCGCGTCGAGAACGTACGCAAGAACCTGCGCCATAACCTCGCGCAGTTGTCCGGGGACGAATACTTCGTGCTGCTCGACAAACCCACGAGCGCCGAGGCCGAGCAGGTGGCCGACGAAGTGCGCGCCGCGGGCGGGACCATGCGCATCCTCGGCGCCACCGGCGGGATATCGGCCTCACGGAACAGGGTGTTCGCCCGGTGGCCGGGGCACCACGTGCTGTTCGTCGACGACGACGTCCGGCTCGACGCCGCGGCCGTCACCGCGATCCGCGAGTCCCTGCGGGGCGGCGCGCACATGGCCGGGGTCCGGCTGCGGCGGCCGGCCTGGCCCCTGCCCTGGTACCTCACCTCAGGTCAGTTCCACCTCGTCGGCTGGCACCGCGACAGGGGCGAGATCAAGATCTGGGGGGCCTGCATGGCCGTCGACACCGCCTTCGCCCACGCCCACGGGCTCCGCTTCGACCTGGCGCTGAGCCGTACCGGCGGCAACCTCCAGTCCGGGGAGGACACCACCTTCATCAGCCTGATGAGGGAGGCCGGCGGGCGGGAACGCCTGCTGCCGGACTGCTCCGTGGTGCACGACGTGGATCAGAACCGCCTGCGGCTGAGCTACCTCCTGCGGCGGGCGTACTGGCAGGGCCGGACAGAGGCCGGCCGCAACCAGGTGCGCGCGGGGTTCCGCAAGGAGTGGGACCGGCACCGCACCGCGCCGGAGTCGCCCTTCGCCTGGCCGCTGGCCTGCCTTTACGGCGCGGTCACCGCCGCCGGCATCGTCCACGAGCTCCTGCTGCGGCTCCGCAGGCGTCCCGCGCGGGTGTACTCCCAGCAACAGCAGGGCCGTCCCCGCCGGTGGGCCTGATCACGGCCTCCCGGCCGCGTCCGGGCCGCAGTCGGAGCCGGTGGCTCCGGCCGCCGCCGCCGGGCGCCCCGACCCGCGATCCTCCGTCAGCGCCCGCCGGGACCGGTGTTCAGCGCGGCCAGGGACGCGATGGTCCTGACCTGCTCCCCCTCGGCCGGCGGCGCCGTCCTGACCGCGCGGAACGCGCGGTAGTGCCTGACGAGGTCCGGATGCACGCCGGGCGGGCAGCGGTAGCCGGTGTCGGCGAGGACGAAGGCCACGGGGCAGCCCAGACTGAGCGCGGGCACCACGTCGTGGTCGACCCGGTTCCCCACGACCAGCAGGTCGGCGGGGGCCGTGCCGAGATGCTCCAGCGCCAGCCCGAGCAGGGCGGGATCAGGCTTGGACACCCCCACCAGGGAGTCGAGGAACATGGCGTCGCACGCCTCGGTCACCCCCCAGTCCGACAGGACGTCGGCGCATTCGGGCGGCTGGTTGGCCACGATGACCGTGGGGATCTCCCGGGCCATCGCCGCCACCGCCGCCACCGTGCCGGGGATCTCCTGGGCCAGCTCGCTCCAGGCGCTGCGGACCTGCCCCCAGCTCTGCGCCGCCGCGTCCGAATCGAGCAGTGTCCCGTCGTCGGAGCGCAGATAGAACCGTTCGGCGTGCTCGATGAAGGCTCCGAGCGTCATCGCCGGGTCGTCGGCGCGGAGCCGGTCGAAGGTGCCCTGAAGCCAGGCCAGTTCGAAGGGCTCGTCATAGTAAATGACTCCGCCGACGTCCAGCGCTGCGGCGCTGTATCGGGTCATGGCAACTCACTCCAGTATCGTCCGGGACGTCTCGACGAGTCTCGCACGGTAATTATTGGGTAATCGACCCCATGGCCACTAATCGAGGAGTTCGCGGCTAAATACTAGTTGATTCCCTATTATCCGGCGCCGGGCCGGGATCGGCCCGCGATCCTCTCGTATCCTCTCGTGGAGAGCCTTTCTCCAGGGAGGGAGCAGTGGGCGTGACGGAGTTGAGAAGCGAGATCGACGGCCTCCGCCGAGAGGAATTCCGGCGAGACGGATTCACCATTCTTCCGCAACTCGCCGATGCCGACGAGGTCACCTGGCTGCGCGGCGTCTACGACCGGCTGTTCGCCCGGCACGGGAATACCGGGACCGCCGACTACTACGACATCGCCGGGCGGAAGGACGGCGCCGAACCGCCGCGGCTCCCGCAGATCGTCCACCCCGAGAAGTATGCCCCCGAGTTACCGGAGAGCGCGCACTTCGCGCGCTGCCGGGCAATAGCCTCCGCGTTTCTGGAGATTCCGGAGGAAGAACTCGAATTCTACGGGCACGCGATTCTGAAACCGCCGGGGTACGGCGCCCCGACGCCCTGGCACCAGGACGAGGCGTACATGGACCCGCGCTGGGCCCGTCGCGGCCTCAGCATCTGGACGACGCTGGACGACGCCACGGTGGACAGCGGCTGCCTGCACTACGCGCCCGGCCTGCACCGGGGGCCCGTCCTGCCGCACCACCACATCGACCATGACGACCGCATCCGCGGGCTGATGACGGAAGAGGTGGACGAGACGGCCGGGGTCCCCTGCCCGCTGGCTCCCGGCGGGGCGGTGATGCACGATTTCCGGACCCCCCACTACGCGGGCCCGAACCAGACCGACCGGCCGCGGCGCGCCTACGTGCTGGTGTTCATGGGGCCCGCCGTCGAGGTGGCGGACCCCGAACCCCGGCCGTGGCTCGTCGACGGCTGAACCGGCGGCCGGCGGCTCAGCCCCACGAGGCGCCGGCCAGCGCGGCCCGGAACACCTCCTCGTAGCGCCTGGCGATCTCCACATGGCCCCACAGGCGGATGGCCTCCCGCCGGACCTCGCCGGGCGCGGGGAGCCGTTCCAGGACCCCGCGGGCCTCGTGCCCGTCGAAGGCGGAGCCGTACGGCACCAGCCCGCCCACCGGCGGCACGATCTCGGCCAGGCAGCCGTTCCGGGTGCCCACCACGGGGGTGCCGCTGGCGGCGGCCTCGGAGACCACCGTGGCGCCGGGCTCGCACCAGGTGCCGCCCCAGGGGCCGGTGGCCGGCTGCGACAGCGCCAGCACCGCCGCAGCCGTCGCCAGCAGCTCGTTGCGCCGCGGCCCGCCCACCTCGCCGACCAGCTCGACGGCGTCGCCGTGGTCGCGCCTGATCCGGTCGAGGTAGTCGGGTTCCCAGGCGGGCCCGGCCATCAGGAGGGTCCGCCCGCAGGCGTGGGCGAACGCGGCGGCCTCCAGCGCGCCCTTGTGCGGCGAGATCCTGCCCATGAACAGCAGGAAGTCCTCCTTCCGCGCGGCCGTCCGGTAGTTGGCCGGATCCACCGGGATCGGTATCACCGGTGCGTCCGGACCTCCTCCGCAGTGCGCCCGCTGCGCCTTCGAGCTGTAGACGCAGCCGGCCGTGTTGCGCGGGCGTGTGGTCATGTGGTGCGAGCTGATCAGGGCCACGCCCGGGCGGAACTCGGTGGGGTCGACCGCGCCGCAGCTGTGGTCGTTGACCACGTCCACCCGCGCCGTGCGCAACCACTCCCGGATGTCGTCCGGCTCCCCGGCGGGCACGACCGTGAGGCGCGGGTGGGTGACCGGGCTCCCCGGGGCGCCCAGCAGGAAGACCTCGTGCCCGAGCTCCAGCAGGCCGTTCATGAGGTTCGCCACCACCCACTGGATGCCGCCGTATCCCTGCGGGGGGACGGTGATCCACTGCCGCGCGTCGGCGGGCAGCCGCAGCGGCACGTTGACCAACGCGATCGTCAGCGGTTCCATCGCGGTCTCCTCAGCGGAAGAAGCTCAGCAGGTCTTCGAGCACGCGGCGGTAGCCGTACTCGACGCGCAACCGGTCCTGGACGCCGCCCACGATCCGCGCGTGGTGTTCGTAGTCCGTGGTCAGGCGGGTGAGCACGGCGGCGGGGTCGGCGCCCAGCGTCAGGTGCGCGGCGTCGTCGCCGTAGACGGGGGCCATGAACTCCGCCTCGACCGGCAGTACGGGCAGGCTGCCCGAGGCGAGCGTCTCGAACAGCCGGGCGGTGAGCAGGCCCGTCCTGGTCACCATCGGGCTGACGAGGATCGGCGAGATCAACGCCCGGCCCATCTCCTGGATGACGTGGTCGAAGGGCACCGGTGGGTGGACCTCGACGCCTCGCCGGCGCAGCCAGCCCGGCTCGCCGGAGGTGATGTCCTCGAACCCGGGGCAGGTCTCGCCCTCCCACCAGCGGCCGCAGACCCGTAGCCGGCGCAGCGGCGGCCGGGCTCGCGCCGCGGCCTCCACGACCTCGGCGAGCGGCTCCCAGCGACACCAGTTGCTGCCGATGTACTGGAGGTCGTAGTCACGCTTGCGGCCGAGCTCCAGCGGGTGCGACACGGCCCGGGGCAGCCCGAAGCACTTGAAGAACTCCGCTCCCGGGGGCAGCGGCCCGGACACCTTGGGCTGGAGGACCAGATCGCTCAGCGTGGAGTAGAGCAGGTGCCAGCTCTCGACGGAGTACTTGTTCGACGCGCTGTCGCCGGCGGCGTCCTCCCCGGCTCCCCAGTGCCCGTCGAAGTCGACAATCAGCCGGCGGTCCCTGGGGAACGAGCCGGCCAGCTCGATCTGGTCCGCGGACAGGAACTGCCTGGCCTCGAACATGAGGACCAGATGCGTGCCCCAGCGGACGTCCTGCTCGACAGGCAGGTGCCGCGGCACCTCGGCGTCCATCCGCGACAGTGGCGCGCTGAGGCGGATCTCGCAGCCCACCTCCTCCGCCGCCCGCACGTAGGCGGCCACGGTCTGGCTGAATCCCGCCTGCCAGTGGAAGTTCCCGGAGATGAGGATCCGAGCCCGGTTCACCCGTCCACCGGCCTCTCCCGCTCCGCGCGCACCGCCGGCGACCGCCGGCCGCGGGCCCGCAACGAGCGATGGCGCACGCGGCGGTCCAGGATGACGGGCATCCGGCGGGCGAGCCACCCCAGTGCCTCCACGGTCTCCCTGGTCCCCGTGGCCGGCGTGGTCCGGCCGCCCACGCCGTTGCCCATGAGGTCGGAGACGAACCAGCGGGCGGCGAGCCTGGCCGTCTCGAACGGACCCCAGTCCACGTCGGTGAACAGGTAGTAGTAGCGGTTACGCCGCATGTTCACGCGGGTGTAGGTGCTGCCGCCGGGGGTGCCGCCCCCGCCGTAGTGCTGGATGCCGAGGTCGAGGAGCAGGGCCACCCGCCAGCCCGCCCAGCGGGTGCGACGGCACAGGTCCACCTCCTCGTAGTAGGTGTGGAAGACCTCGTCGAGCAGGCCCACCTCGCGCAGCACCTCGGCCCTGACGAAGAGCGCCGACCCCTGGACATAGGAGTGCTCCAGCGTCCTGGGCGCGCGCCCCTCCGGGCCGCCCGCGTGCGAGGGATGATCGAGCATGTCGCCCGCGAAGGTGTGCTGCTCGCCCAGCCAGAGGGCGGTGTGGGTCCAGGTGTTGAATTCCAGCAACTCGGTCGAGGCGGGATCGTAGCGGTACTGCAACGGCCCGATGATCCCGTACCGCGGCCACTTCTCGGCGAACTCGACCAGGCCGCGGATCAGGTCGGGCGGCGTCCAGGTGTCGGGGTTGACCAGGAACACGTAGTCGGCGCCGTCCGCCAGCGCCGCGCGGATGCCGACGTTGTTGGCCCCGGTGAAGCCCAGGTTCCGGGAGTTACGGGTGATCCTCACCCCGGGGAACTCGTGCTCCACGTGCTCGACGCTGCCGTCCGCCGAGGCGTTGTCGACGTAGTGCACGTCCAGCTCGAAGCCGGTGACGTCGCTGTCCAGCAGGGATCCCAGGCCGCGGTCCAGCCATTTGATCTCGTTCGTCCCCACCGTGATCGTCGCGACGCGCGGCGGGCGCACGGATGCCATCGCCTGTCTCCTCACTTCCTACTTCAGCACGGCACGGACGGCCTCGGTGAGCTGCGCGGCGCTGGGCAGCAGCGCGTGGTCCAGCGCGAGCGCGTAGGGGATGACGGCCCCGTCCGGCCGCGACACCCGCTTGGGCGGAGCGACCAGCGCGTACTCCTCGGCCGCCGTGGCCAGGATCTCGCCGCCGAGGCCGCACATCCGGTTGGAGTCGTCCATCACCACCAGCCGCCCGGTCTTGGCGACGGACTCGCCCAGCGTCGCCCAGTCGACGGGGTAGACCGTCCGGGGGTCGACGACCTCGATCGACGCCTCGCCCGCGAGTTCGGCCGCGACCTGCAGCGCGGTCGGCACCAGATGCCCGACGGCGACCACGGTGACGTCCGTCCCCTCCCGGTGGACCCGCGCGCTGCCCAGGGGGACCGGGCCGAGCTCGCCGGTGACCTCCTCGGCCGTCCCCATCAGCATCGTGGGGGCGAACACGGCGACCGGGTCGGGGTCGCGCATCGCGGACACCAGCAGCCCGTAGGCGTCCGACGGCGTCGCCGGCACCACGGTCTTGACGCCCACGTGCGCGAAGAGACTGTAGGGGTGGTCGGAGTGCTGCCCGGCCATGCCGGACCGTGAACCCGAGCCGGGCACCAGGTAGGTGACGGGGACGCTCACCTGGCCGCCGGTCATCAGCGAGAACTTGTGCGCCTGGTTGGCGATCTGCTCGAAGACCAGATAGAGCAGCGAGGGGATCTGGAACTCCACGACCGGCCGCTGGCCCGCCATCGCCGCTCCGGTGGCGAGGCTGGTGAACCCCTGCTCGGACAGCGGCATGTCGACCACCCGTTCCGGGCCGTACGCCTGGGCCAGCCCCTGCGTGATGCCGGTCAGGCCGAGCCGCACGTCCTCTCCGAGGACGCACACCCGCTCGTCACGGGCCATCTCGTCGCGCAGCGCCTGGTGCAGCGCGGTGATGTAGGCCAGGGGCGCCATCAGAGCACCGACCCCGGCCGCGCGGCGATCGGGCCGGCGTAGAGATACTCCAGCGCGTCCCCGGGATCCGGCGCCGGACTCGACCGGGCGAACGCGACGGCGTCCTCGACCAGGGCGGCGATCTCGGCGTCCACGGATGCCACGACGTCCGCCGGGAGACGGTCGCGTTGCAGGGTCAGCGGGTCGCGGTCCTGCCAGCGGGCGACCTCGTCGCCCTCCCGGTAGTCGATGCCCACCTGTTGCTCGAAGGAGTGGTGGCCGTGGAACCGGTAAGTCTTGCACTCCAGGAAGTAGGGGCCCGCGCCGCGGCGGCACCCGTCGACCGCCGCGGCGGCCGCCTCGGCCACCGTCTCGACGTCCATGCCGTCGACCGACCAGGCCGTCATGCCGAAGCCCGCCGCCCGCCGTACCGGGTCGCCCGCCAGGCCCCTGCCGACCGGCAGGCTGGTCGCGTAGCCGTTGTTCTCGCAGACGAACACGACAGGCAGCGACCAGAGCGCCGCCAGGTTGAACGCCTCCAGAACGACCCCCTGGCTCAGCGCGCCGTCCCCGAAGAAGCTCACCGCCACCTGCTCCCGGCCGGCCCGCCGGGCCGCCCAGGCCGCGCCGGTCGCGATGGGCGCGCCCGCGCCCACGATCCCGTTCGCGCCGAAGATGCCGAGGCTGACGTCGGCGGCGTGCATCGAGCCGCCGCGGCCCCGGTTGAGACCCTCGGTGGTGCCGTACAGCTCGGCCAGCATCCGTTTCGGATCGGCTCCCTTGGCCAGCACGTGCCCGTGCCCGCGGTGCGTGCTGGTGATGACGTCCTGGACGTCCAACTGGGAGCACACGCCCACCGCGACGGCTTCCTGGCCGATGTACGGGTGAATTCCGCCCACCAGTTCTCCGGAAAGGGCCATTTCGAAGCACCGTTCTTCGAATTCCCGGATCAGGCGCATCTCTCGGTAAAGGTGTCGGGACCGTTCTGGCGCGCTCGTCAAAGAACTCCCTTTCCCGATGGGAATCATGGACATTTAACTATATGCGATGAAAGATCGGGAAAAACTGAGAAAAACACCAGTGAATCAGCACTTGGCATCAATCGGTTCGCCGGCCTCGGCCCACTTGTAGGTCTTGGCGATCCCGGCGGCGAGGGAGGTGCGGGCGCACCACTTCAGCTCGGCGGCGGCGCGGGCGACGTCCAGGGCGGAGTGCTGCAGCTCGCCGGGGCGGGCGGGGGCGAACAGCGGTTGCGGGGCATGGCCGGCGGTCCGCCCGATGAGCTCCAGGAGGTCCAGGACGCTGGTCGGGACGCCGGTGCCGATGTTCCACACCCCGGGCCGTCCGTGGTCGACGGCGGTGAGGAACGCCTCGGCGATGTCGCCGACGTAGACGTAGTCGCGGGTCTGGGCGCCGTCGCCGAACACGGTCGGCCGCCGTCCGAGCAGGACCCGGCCGCAGAAGATCGCCACGACGCCGGCCTCCCCCGCCGGGTCCTGGCGCGGGCCGTACACGTTGCCGAGCCGGAGCACGGTGTGGCCGGTGCCGTGGAGCCGGTTGTACAGGCCGATGTACTGCTCGGCGCAGTATTTGGCCGTCCCGTAGGGGGCCTCCGGCTCGGGGGTCAGCCCTTCCGGAGAGGGGATCTCGGCGTCCGCTCCGTACAGGGCGCCGCCGGTGGAGGCGAAGACGACCCGGGCGTCGACCGCGCGGGCCGCTTCCAGCACGTTGATGGTGCCGACCACGTTGATCCCGGCGTCGGCCGCGGGGTCGGCGACCGAGGCCCTGACGTCGATCTGGGCCGCGAGATGGCAGATCACCTCCGGGCGGACCCGCTCGGCCAGCCGGGTGAGCGCCGCGGCGTCGGTGACCGACTCCCGGTGGACGGCGACCTCCGGGTCAAGCCGCCCGGCCAGGCCGGTGGACAGGTCGTCGAGGACGGTGACGGCGTCGCCGCGTCCGAGCAGGGCGTCGGTGAGGTGGGACCCGATGAATCCGGCTCCGCCGGTCACGAGCACGCGCATGTCGCTCCTAGGCTGTCACGAGCTTTTCCAGAACGCCGAGGACCTCGGCGGGCAGGGGCATCTCGGCGATCTCTCGGGCGATCGCCCGCGCCCCCTCGGTGTAGGAGGGGTTCCCCAGCAGCTCCCGGCCGGCCGCCGCGACGGCGTCGGGCGTGTCCTGCCCGGGCGGCAGCGTCATCGCGACGCCCCTGGTGGACAGCATCCGCGCCCAGTCCGTGAACCTGCTCTCCTGCGGGATGATCAGTTGCGGGACGCCGGCGTGCAGCGCCGTCAGCGCGGTCATCGTGCCGGAGTGATGGACGATCAGATCGCAGGTGGGCAGCACCACGTCCATGGGGACCCAGCCCGCGTGGGCGACGCCGCGCTCGGCGCGCAGCTCCCTGCCCACCTCCTCCGGCGCCGCGATGACGACCTCCACGTCCAGTTCCGTGAGGGCGTCGGTCAGGCCGCGCAGGAAGCCGAAGTTGTGCGTGGGCGTCGCCAGGCTGCCCGCGGTCACGAGCACCCGGCGGCGTTCCCCCCGGGCGCACATCCACGGTTCGAGCGGGCACTGCTCGTTCGTCGGTATCCACCGCATGGGCTGCGCGGGCGTGGCGCCCTCGGGCCTGGTGCTCTCCGGGAAGATGTCGACGGCCATGTCGAAGCCGGGGACGTGGTCGAGCCCCAACCTGTCCAGCTCGGGCCGGAGCTCCTCCTCGACGCCCGGGTGGGTCCCCTCCCTGTCGATCGGGTTGCCGGTCAGCATGTGCCGTACGCAGGGCAGGCCGAACTCGGCGGACAGCAGGGGGGCGACGTAGGCGTGCGGCCCGCCGACGATGAGGTCGGGCCGCCAGCCGCCCACCAGGCCGCGCAGCGGGTCGAGACCGGCGGCGGCCAGCCGCCCGAACATGTGGCCGACGAAGACGGGCAGCTCCGCCTCGTCCTGCGGGATCCGCAGCGGCTCTCCCGCGCGGTCGAGCGTCATCAGCTCCGTCAGCGACAACGGGGTCGTGGAGAACGCCGGCACGCCGATGCCCAGGGCCGCGGACACGGCTTCCCGCGTCGAGGCCAGGACGACCTGGTGACCACTCCCTCGCGCCGCGATCGCGAGCGGCGCGAGACCGAATACGCTCGACTTCGTCGGCCCCGAGATAAAAAGTATCTTCACAAGTCCTCCGGTCAGGGTCGGCTGAATATATATCCGACCGAGCTGCGGCCACACAATGCAGATCCCGGAGCCTGATTAGTTCGAGGGATTCGCCTAGACTTCTTGATCATCCCCGCTTTGAAGCCTTCCCGCTAACCATCTTTCATATATTTTGTGGTTCCCTGTGTCGAGGGCGTCGTGACGGCTCGACATGGGCCGGGTCGGAACTGCGGAAACGGAAACGTGCAATGTCAACTGAGACCGTGCATTCGTGGGCGGCGGTAGATTTACGGGCACCGATCACGCCGGAGGGCCGGACCATGGTCGGCCTGCTGACCGGTTTCGACTCGCGGATCCGGGACGAGGCCGGCGGCAACGACCGGGCCGGAGCCTTCCCCGTCGAGACCTTCGAGGGTTTCGCCAAGACCGGCCTGATGGGCGCGACCGTGCCCAGGGAACTGGGCGGTCTCGGCGTCGGCAAGATGTACGACGTGGCGGTGGGGCTGGTCGCGCTCGCCGAGGCCGACGCCTCGACGGCGTTGGCGCTGCACGTGCAGTTGAGCCGCGGGCTCACGCTGACCTACGAATGGCGTCACGGCCCCGCGCACGTCCGGGAGCTGGCCGAGCGGTTGCTGCGGTCGATGGCGACGGGCGAGGCGGCCGTCTGCGGCGGGCTGAAGGACGCTCCGGGCGCGGTCACCGAGCTGACCCCCGACGGGTCGGGCGGCTGGCTGCTGTCGGGCCGCAAGACCCTGGTGAGCATGGCGCCGATCGCCACGCACTTCTTCGTGCACGCGCTGAAGCGGGCCGAGACGGGGCCGGGGACGCTGGCCGTGCCCGTCGTGCACCGCGACACCCCCGGGCTCACGGTGCTGGACAACTGGGACGGCCTCGGGATGCGGGCTTCCGGCACGCTCGACGTCGTCTTCGACAGGTGCCCCATCCCGGCGACGGACATCCTCGACCGCGGCGAGGTCGGCGCGCGCCGCGATGCCGTACTGGCCGGGCAGACGGTCAGCTCGATCACCATGCTGGGGATCTACGCCGGCGCCGCCCAGGCGGCCCGGGACATCGCGGTCGGCATCTGCGCCCGCCGGTCGTCGGGCGTCCCCGCCGCGGCGCGCACCCTCATCGCCGAGACGGACGCCCGGCTCTACGCCCTGCGGACGGCGGCCGGCGCCGCGCTGCTCAACGCCGACGCCCTCTCCGACGACCTGACCGGGGATCTCGACGAGCGCGGGCGGCGCATGATGACGCCGTTCCAGTACGCCAAGATGACGGTCAACGAGCTGTCCATGCGGGTCGTCAACGACTGCCTCACGATGGTCGGCGGCCTTTCCTATTCGGGCGACCACCCATTGGCGCGCCTTTACCGGGACGTGCGGGCGGGCTCGTTCATGCAGCCGTACAGCTACGTCGACGGCGTCGACTACCTGAGCGGTCAGGCCCTGGACCTCGATCAGGACAACGACTACATGAGCGTCCGGGCCCTCCGCTCCCAGGCTCCGTCGTAGGGGAGGCGAACATGGCTATTCGAGTGTGGGACTATCTGCCGGAATACGAAAAGGAGCGGTCCGATCTCCTCGACGCGGTGGAGACGGTTTTCGAGTCCGGAAACCTCGTGCTCGGCGAGAGCGTCCGGCGCTTCGAGGAGGAATTCGCCGCCTACCACGGCATGCCCCACTGCGTGGGAGTGGACAACGGCACCAACGCCATCAAGCTGGCCCTGCAGGCGCTGGGCGTCGGCCCCGGCGACGAGGTGATCACCGTCTCCAACACGGCGGCCCCGACGGTCCTGGCGATCGACGCCGTGGGCGCCACGCCGGTCTTCGTCGACGTGCGCGAGGACGACTACCTGATGGACTCCGGCCTGGTGGCCGGCGCGATCACCGCGCGGACCAAGGCGCTGCTCCCGGTGCACCTGTACGGCCAGTGCGTGGAGATGGCCCCGCTCGAAAGGCTGGCCGCCGAACACGGCCTGTCCGTCCTGGAGGACTGCGCCCAGGCGCACGGCGCCCGTCACCACGGCCGGACCGCCGGCACGATGGGCACCGCCGCCGCGTTCTCCTTCTACCCCACCAAGGTGCTGGGCGCCTACGGGGACGGCGGCGCGGTCGTGACCGGCGACGCGGCCGTCGAGCGGAGCCTGCGGCAACTGCGCTATTACGGAATGGACAGAGTTTATTACGTCGTCCAGACGCCCGGTCACAACTGCCGTCTGGACGAGGTGCAGGCGGAGATTTTACGGCGGAAACTCCGGCGCCTCGACGATTACATCGCGGGCCGCCGCGCGGTGGCCGCCCGTTATGCCGAGGGATTGCGGGACATCGTCGGATCAACCGGTCTCGTGCTGCCGCCGGTGACCGCCGGAAACGAACACGTCTATTATCTCTACGTGGTGCGCCATCCACAGCGCGACAGAATCATCGAACAGCTCAAGAATCACGATATTCTGCTGAACATCAGCTATCCCTGGCCGGTTCACATCATGACGGGTTTCTCGCGACTCGGATACGCGGACGGCTCACTGCCCGTCACCGAACGGCTGGCGAAGGAAATCTTCTCTCTCCCCATGTACCCGTCGATGCCGATCGACCTCCAGGACAAGGTGATCGGGGCTCTGCGCGAGGTGCTGGCGACACTCTGACGGTTAAGGAGATCATGATGTCTGCTGCTGCTGGAGGGACACGGCCCACGGGCACGTGCCGGGTGTGCGAGGGCGCCGTCGTGGAGTTCCTCGACCTCGGCCGTCAGCCGCTCTCCGACCGATTCCTCAGCGAGCCGGACCTGGCCGGGGAGTTCTTCTTCCATCTCTCGGTCGGCGTGTGCGAGGCGTGCACGATGGTCCAGCTGATGGAGGAGGTCCCGCGGGAGAAGATGTTCCACGAGGACTACCCGTATTACTCGTCCGGGTCGGCGGTGATGCAGAAACACTTCGCGCACACCGCGCGCCGCTTTCTGGAGACCGAGCTGACCGGGCCCGACCCCTTCATGGTCGAGATCGGCTCCAATGACGGGGTGCTGCTGCGGACCATCCACGAGGCCGGCGTCCGGCACCTGGGGTTCGAGCCGTCCGGGAAGGTGGCCGACGTGGCCAGGGCGGGCGGCCTGCGGGTGCGTGGCGACTTCTTCGAGGAGTCGACCGCGGTCGAGGTCCGTGCGGCCGAGGGCCCGGCCGACGTCATCTACGCGGCCAACACGATCTGCCACATCCCCTACCTGAAGTCTGTCTTCCAGGGGGTCGACGCGCTGCTCGCCCCCGACGGCGTCTTCGTCTTCGAGGACCCCTATCTGGGGGACATCCTGGAGAAGACGTCGTTCGACCAGATCTACGACGAGCACTTCTTCTTCTTCACCGCGCGCTCGGTGCAGGCGATGGCCGGGCGTTTGGGGTTCGAGCTGGTCGACGTGGAGCGGCTGCCGGTGCACGGTGGCGAGGTGCGCTACACGATCGCGCGGGCCGGGGCCCGCAGGCCCGCCGCAAGCGTCGCCCGGCTGATCGCCGAGGAGGAGGACCGCCGCGTCGCGAGCCCGGAGCGGCTGGGCCGCTTCGCGGCCGACGTCAACGGCATCCGCGACGACCTGCTCGCCCTGCTCCGGCGGCTGAAGGCGGAGGGGAAGCGGGTCGTCGCCTACGGCGCGACCGCCAAGAGCGCGACCGTGACCAACTTCTGCGGCATCGGACCCGAGCTGGTGTCGTGGGTCTGCGACACGACGCCGACGAAGCAGGGCCGTCTGACCCCCGGGGCGCACATCCCGGTCCGGCCGGCGGAGGCGTTCTCCGCCGCCGCCGCCGACTACGCGCTGCTGTTCGCCTGGAACCACGCGGACGAGATCATGGCCAAGGAGCAGGAGTTCCGCAGGGCCGGTGGCCGGTGGATCCTCTACGTTCCCAGGGTTCACGTGGAGAGCTGAGCCGACATGCACGCACGCGAGCTGGCGGTCGAGGGCGCGTTCGCCTTCACTCCGACCGTCTTCCCGGACCACCGGGGGGTCTTCCTGTCGCCGTACGAGGAGTCGGCGTTCGTCGAGACGGCCGGATACCCGCTGTTCCCGGTGCGACAGCTCAGCTACAGCGTCTCCCGCCGGGGCGTGGTCCGGGGCCTGCACTTCACGGCGGCGCCGCCCGGCACCGCCAAGCACGTCCACTGCCCGCGGGGCAGGGTGCTCGACATGGTCGTCGACGTGCGGGTCGGGTCCCCCACGTTCGGGCGGTGGGACGCCGTCGTCCTCGACTCCCGGGACCGCCGCTCGCTCTACCTCCCGGTGGGCGTCGGCCACCTGTTCGTCGCGCTGGAGGACGACAGCATGATGTCCTACACCCTGTCCCAGGAGTACGTGCCGGAGAACGAGCTGGCGCTGTCGCCGTTCGACCCCGCGCTGAACCTGCCCATCCCCGAGGACGTCGAGCCCGTCCTGTCCGACCGGGACCGGACGGCGCCCCGCCTCGACCAGGCCCTGGCCGCCGGCCTGCTGCCGGACTACCAGACGTGCGTCAAGATCGAGGCGGGCTTCCGGCCAGGGCGTGCACCATGAGGGTGAGGGCCTCGCGCAGCGGCACCCGGGGCCGCCACCCGGTGACCGAGCGGAACGCCGACGAGTCGACCACCACGCTGTGGAAGTCGGTCCGCCGGGCGTCCGCGGGCGGCGGGACGGAGACGACCGGGACCGGCGGGCGCTCCGTATGCGCGGACACGAGCTCGGCGATGGTCCGGAAGACGTCGCCGATCCGTTCGCCCCGGCCGCGCCCGAGGAGCCAGTGCCCGCCGGCCAGGGCGTCCGGGTGGTCGAGTGCCGCGACGAAGGCGTCCGCCACGTCGTGGACGTAGAGCAGCTCTCTCTCGACCGTGCCGTCATGCCACATGGTGAGCGCCTCACCGGCCAGTGCGCGGCGTGTCATCGTCGCCAGCACGCCCCGGTCGGGGCCGTCGCCGAACACCGTGGGCAACCGCAGGGAGACGCCGCGGACGGCCCCCGCCTCCGAGGCGCGTTTGAGCAGGCCCTCCGCCGACTGCTTCTGGCGGTCGTAGGAGGTCTGGGGACGGTCGGGCTCGGTGCCGTCGATCGGCAGCCTGGGCGGCGGACCCACCTGGGAGACCGAACCGGCGGACACGACCACCGGGGGACGTCCCCCACGGCCCGCCCGCAGGCATCCGACGAGGTCGCGCAGCACGTCCACGTTCACCCGCGCGGTCGCGGAGTCGTCGGCCCCGCGCCAGCCGGAGGCGTCGAGCACGAGATGGATCACCGCGTCGGACCCGGCCACCGCCTCCGCGAGGCTCTCGGCGTCGGTGAGGTCGGCCGCGCGCACCTCGAACTCGGCCGGGCCGGTGGCGGGCACCGCGGCCGGCCTGCGGGAGACGGCCCGTACGCTGACCGGGCGCTCGGCGAGCGCCGCCAGAACGGCGGAGCCCACGAACCCCGAGGCGCCGAGCACCGTGATCAGCGGCCGGGCCATCCGCCCACGCCTCTGTCGTTGCGGTAGAGCGCCTGCCAGTAGTAGGTCCACGGAACGGACCGGCCCTCGGCGACGCACCGCCAGCCGTCGCCCGGCCCGTAGGCGGTGAGGAACTTGCGCGACTGCGCCTCGACCGCGCGGTTGTCGTGGATGTCGATGACGTCCCGCAGCGGCCCGGTGCGCAGCGCCAGGGCGACGACCTCGTCCCCCTGGGAGTGGCCGTCCAGGCTCTTGTCCAGATACTTCCCGACCGGATTGTTCACGTAGAGGTGGCGGCAGGTCACCGCGATGCGGTCGAGGTAGGCGCGTACCGTCCGCGCGTTCATCTCCGCGAACGAGTCGATGTTGATGCACAGGTCGAAACTCAGGTCCCGGAACAGGGCGTCGACTCCGCCCGCCTCGTCCACGGAGTGGAAGCGGATCCTCGCGAACCGCTCCTCCTCCAGCACCGCCCCCAGGTAGGCCCGAGAGAGCTGGATCGAATTCTCCAGATCGACTATGTGGTAGGAGGCGAGATCGTGGTTGGACATGATCGCGTGGCAGGTCCGGCCGTACCCCGCGCCGATCTCCAGGACCGCCGATCCGTCCAGGTCGAGGCGGCCGGCCAGGAACTCCACCTCGAACACGGCCTGTAAATAGTCCATGCAGACCGTTTCGCCGTCGTATCTGACGGCGATGGGATTTCCCACGTCACGGTTGTGAATTCTGCGGAGCCTGGCCCAGTTGGCCTCGCTCAGGCCGGCGCTCAGATTGAAGACCAAGGTCTTCAGATACCGTACACCATTGACCCCCGGATCCCAGAGGGCCATTTTGAAGTTCACCTCGTTGGACTTGAAGTTGGCCAGATCGGTGACGGCCTCCTTCGTCACTTTGGTCCTGCCGTACCGTTCCCAGAGCGGGCTCCGGCCGTACTCTTCGTCCATTGGTTTTCCTTACGGGATGGAGGGCCAACGATAGCAATCGTCGCCGGTCCGACCTAGGGCGGTGGCGTCGCACTAGCGGTTCTACTAGACCTTTCACGGGTCATTGATTCCAATTTTCGGCGGCACGTAGAGTGGGCGTCCATTCACATGGCCCACGCCATTCAGGCCGTTGCGAACTTTATGATCGGAGCTCAATGCCCAGCACAGTCTTGGTCATCGGCGGAGGCCCGGCCGGATCGACCGCTGCGGCCTTGCTCGCCAGAGCGGGTCTGTCGGTGCGGTTGCTGGAGAAGGAGACGTTCCCCCGCTACCACATCGGCGAGTCCATCGCCTCCTCGTGCCGGACGATCGTCGATTACGTGGGAGCGCTGGACGAGGTCGACGCCTGCGGCTACACCGAGAAGAACGGCGTGATGCTGCGCTGGGGCAAGGAGGACTGGGCGATCGACTGGTCGAAGATCTTCGGCCCGGGCGTGCGGTCCTGGCAGGTCGACCGCGACGAGTTCGACCACGTCCTGCTGAACAACGCCGCGAAACAGGGCGCCGAGGTCATCCAGGGCGCCACGGTGAAGAGGGTGCTGTTCGACGGTGACCGCGCCGTCGCGGCCGAGTGGGCCGATCCCGAGTCCGGCGAGCTGCGCACCACCGAGTTCGACTTCGTGGTCGACGCGTCGGGGCGCGCCGGGCTGATCCCCTCGCAGCACTTCAAGAACCGCCGTCCGACCGAGACGTTCAAGAACGTCGCCATCTGGGGCTACTGGCAGGGCGGGTCGCTGCTCCCGGGCTCCCCGGCCGGCGGCATCAACGTGATCTCGGCCCCCGACGGCTGGTACTGGGTGATCCCGCTGCGTGGCGACCGCTACAGCGTCGGGTTCGTCACCCACCAGACGCGGTTCCTGGAGCGGCGCAAGGAGCACGAGTCCCTCGAAGCGATGCTCGCGTCGCTGGTGGAGGAGTCGCCCTCGGTGCGCGGCCTGCTGGAGAACGGGACCTACCAGCCCGGCGTCCGGGTCGAGCAGGACTTCTCCTACGTCGCCGACAGCTTCTGCGGGCCCGGATACTTCGCCGCGGGCGACAGCGCCTGCTTCCTCGACCCGCTGCTGTCCACGGGCGTGCATCTGGCGCTCTACAGCGGCATGCTCGCCGCCGCGTCCATCATGGGCACGCTCAACGGCGACGTCAGCGAGGAGGAGGCCCGCGCCTTCTACGAGTCCCTCTACCGCAACGCCTATGAGCGCCTGTTCACCCTGGTCGCGGGCGTCTACCAGCAGCAGGCGGGCAAGGAGTCCTACTTCGGGCTGGCCGACGCGCTGGTGCACGACAGGGCCGACACCGAGTACGAGAAGGTCGACGGGGCGAGGGCGTTCGCCCAGCTCGTCGCCGGGATCGCCGACATGGACGACGCCGCGGAGGGCCGGCACGAGGGCGTCGCCCAGCCCGCCGCCGATCAGGACAACTCGGTCCAGCAGCTGTTCCTCGCCGCCGAGCAGGCCCGCCTCATGGCCTCGGCCAACACGTTGAACGCGCCCGTCAGCGAGGCGCCCGGCAAGCTCGACGCCCACGACCTGTTCGACTCCACCACCGGCCTGTACCTGATGACCAGCCCCACGCTGGGCATCGGGCGATCCAGGCCGCTGGGCTGAAGCCCCGACCCCCGGTAGGAACTCACATGCTGAACCGACGACGCTTACTCGCGTTCGGCGTCACCGCGTTGGGCGGCGGCGCAGTGCTGCGCTTCCTCGGGGACACCCCGACGGCCCTGTCCGGGATCGGGCACCTGGGGCACCACGGCGGCCACGTGCCACAGCCCTCCGCCGGCACGGTGGGCGCCACGCACGTGACCTTCACCCCGTTCACCGAGCGGATGCCCGTGCCGCCCGTGCTCGCGCCCTCGCGGACGACGGGAGGCGTGGACACCTACACGTTGCCCATCCGGGCGGCGGAGGTGGACATCATCCCCGGCCTGCGCACCCCCGCGCTCACCTACGGCGGGCAGTTCGTCGGCCCGACCATCCGGGCCAGGGCGGGCCGCCCGGTGAAGGTCGCCTTCGTCAACGAGCTGGACCAGCTGACCAACGTGCACCTGCACGGCGGTCACGTGTCGGCGGCCAACGACGGCCATCCCATGGACCTCATCGCACCCGGGGCGACCCGGGTGTACGACTACCCGAACGCGCAGCGCGGCGCGACGTTGTGGTACCACGACCACACGCACGGCCTGGAAGCCGACCACGTCTACCGCGGCCTGCACGGCTTCTACCTGATCCACGACAAGGCGGAGAAACGCCTCAACCTGCCCAGCGGCAGGTACGACGTGCCCATCATGCTGCGCAACGCCCAGTTCGACGAGAAGGGCGCCCTGGTCTTCGGCCACCCCGACAACCGGACGACCGTCCTGGCCAACGGCAAGGCGCAGCCGTACTTCCCGGTCGCCGCGCGCAGATACCGGTTCCGGCTGCTCAACGCCTCCCTCAAACACGTCTTCCGGCTGAACATGGGCGGCGTGCCGATGACGAAGATCGCCTCGGACGGGGGGCTGCTCCCCGCGCCGGTGACACGGGAGGAGCTGGTGATCTCCTCCGGCGAGCGGGTGGAGATCGTGGTGGACTTCTCCCGGCGGCTGGACGACAGCCCGCTGTACCTGTACGAGGGGGAGAACCCGATCCTGCGCTTCGACGTGTCGGCCGCGCACGGGCGGGATCACAGCAGCGTGCCCGCCGAGCTGGTCCCGCTGCCCGCGCTCGGCGCCGCCACGGTCGAGCGTAAGGTGTCGATGAGCTTCGACATGTCGGCCAGGCCGCCGGTCGGCCTGGTCAACGGCAGGCCGTTCGACCCGGACCGGGTGGACCTGCAGATCAGGCAGGGCGCCACCGAGATCTGGGAGATCGTCAACGCGGACGTGGAACCGATCCCCTTCGACCACCCCTTCCACATGCACCTGGTGCAGTTCCAGGTGCTGAGCAGGGACGGCGGTCCGCCGCTCCCCGAGGACGCCGGGCTCAAGGACACCGTGTACCTCCCGCCGAGAGGGACGGTGCGCATCCAGATGACCTTCCGGACGCCTTATACGGGGCGGTACATGTATCACTGCCACTATCTGGAGCACTCGGCGCTGGGCATGATGGCCCAGATGGAGATCGTTCCCTGATCCCTGGATGAATCCCAGGGGCATGGCGCCGCCGCACGCCCCGGCCCGGGTCTTCACCGCGAAGACCCGGGCCTCCGGCGTGTCAACGGAGCCGCGGCCCGCGCGCGTCCGCCGCGGGCCGCGTGAAAGCCTCACACAAACGCCGGTAAATCTGGCGGACAGGAATTCCTAGGTGAATTCCTAAATCGGTTTTTCATTTCAGATTATAGGGTTAACACGCGCCGAAAGGGGCCGCATAGAGATTGGGAAGATTGATCCGTGCGTACACCGAATGTTTTCATCAACGCCCTGGGAGCCTTCGTCCCGCCGACGGTGAATGTCGAATGGGCCGTCGAGCGTGGTCTCTACCCCGCGGAGGACGTGAAGTCGCACGAGCTGGGCGGCGCGGCGGTCGCGGGTGAGACACCGCCCCCGGAAATGGCGCTGCGCGCCGCGCAGCAGGCGGTCAAGCGGTGGGGCGGCTCTCCCCTGGATTTCGATCTGCTGCTGTACGCCAGCACCTGGCACCAGGGCCCGGACGGCTGGCCGCCGCACTCCTACCTGCAGCGGCATCTGGTGGGCGGCGACCTGCTGGCGCTGGAGATCCGCCAGGGGTGCAACGGCCTGTTCGGCGCGATGGAGCTGGCGGCGAGCCATCTGCTGGCCGTACCCGAGCGCGCCGGCGCGCTGCTCGTCGCCGCCGACAACTACGGCACGCCGCTGATCGACCGCTGGCGGATGGGGCCCGGCTTCATCGGCGGGGACGCCGCCTCCGCGCTGGTCCTGACCAAGCGGCCCGGGTTCGCGCGGCTCCGCTCGGTGTGTTCGAGGACGATCCCGGAGGCGGAGGCGCTGCACCGCGGCGACGAGCCGCTGTTCCCGCCGAGCATCACCCGGGGACGCCCCACCGACTTCAGCGCCCGGATCGGGCAGCAGTTCGCCACCCGGAGCCCGGCGTCGGTGGCGATGGCCACGATGCCCGAGCACACGACGGCCCTGGTCGACCAGGCCCTGGAGGAGTCGGGCATCGAGATCGGCGACATCACGCGGGTCGCCTTCATGAACTACTCCAGGGAGGTCGTCGAGCAGCGCGTCATGGCCGCCTGGGGCCTGCCGATGACCCGCTCGACCTGGGAGTTCGGCCGGACCATCGGGCACTGCGGCGCGAGCGACCACATCCTGTCCTTCGAGCACCTGGTCCGTACGGGCGAGCTGGGACCGGGCGACCACATGTTGATGCTCGGCACCGCGCCCGGCCTCGTCGTGTCCTGTGTGATCGTCCAGGTCCTGGAGTCGCCGGCGTGGGAGAAGTGACGCCCCAGGGTCTCATCCGTTCAGAAATCCGACAGCAGAGGATGCTCGTGGAACTCAAGGGACTCCAGCCGCCCCCGGCGGCCCCCCAGCCGGTCGCCGTGATCGGGATCGGCTGCCGCCTTCCCGGAGACGTCAACTCACCCGAGGAGTTCTGGGAGCTGCTGGCCCGCGGCGGCAACACCACGGGCGAGGTGCCGCCGGAGCGCTGGGACGGCTACCGCGAGCTCGGCCCCGAGTTCGAGGCCGCCCTGCGGCGGGTGATCCGGGCGGGGAACTTCCTGACCGAGATCGACGGCTTCGACGCGGAGTTCTTCAGGATCTCCCCGCGCGAGGCCGAGCTGATGGACCCGCAGCAGCGGATCCTGCTGGAGGTGGCCTGGCAGGCGCTGGAGCACGCGGGCATCCCGCCCGAGGACCTGGCCGGGACCGACACGGGTGTCTTCGCCGGCGTCTGCACCTACGACTACGGCGGCCGCCAGTTGGAGGACCTGCCGAGCATCGACGCCTGGACCGGCATCGGCGCCGCGACCTGCGCCGTCTCCAACCGCGTCTCCCACGCGCTCGACCTGCGCGGGCCGAGCCTCACCGTGGACACCGCCTGCTCGGCGTCGCTGGTGGCCCTGCACCTGGCCGCGCAGAGCCTGCGGCTGGGGGAGAGCACGCTCGCGCTGGCCGGTGGGGTGAACCTGCTCGTCTCACCGGGGCAGTCGCTCACGCTGGGCGCCGCGGGCGCCCTGGCGCCCGACGGCCGGAGCAAGTCGTTCGACGCCACAGCCGACGGGTACGGCCGCGGCGAGGGCTGCGGGGTCGTGGTGCTGAAGCTGCTGGCCGACGCCGAGCGCGACGGCGACCGGGTGCTGGCCGTGGTGCGTGGCAGCGCGGTCAACCAGGACGGCTGGACCAACGGGATCATGGCGCCGTGCGGCCAGGCGCAGGAGCACGTCATGGCCGGGGCCCTGCGCTCGGCGGGGGTCGAGCCGGGCACGGTCGGCTACGTCGAGGCCCACGGCACCGGTACCCCGCTCGGCGACCCGATGGAGGCGGCGGCGATCGGCGCCGTGTACGGGCGGGACCGCGAGGAGCCGTGCCTGATCGGCTCGGTGAAGTCGAACATCGGCCACCTGGAGGGCGCCGCCGGCATCGCCGGGGTCATCAAGGCGATCCTCGCACTGGACCACGCGGAGATCCCGGCCAACCTGCTGGTCACCGAGGCCAATCCCGCCATCGAGTGGGACCGGCTGGGGCTGCGCCTGGTGACCGGGCACACGCCGTGGCCCGAGCGGGCGCATCCGCGCCGCGCCGGGGTGTCCGGCTTCGGCTACGGCGGGACCGTCTCCCACGTACTGCTCGAACAGGCCCCGGAACGGCAGGCGCCACGCCCGGCGGGCCCGCTCCGGACCGAGACGCTCTTCCCGCTGTCGGCCGGGTCGGAGGCCGCGCTGCGGGACCGGGCGGGGGCGCTGGCCGACCACGTCGCGCGGGGCGGCGGCCTGGCCTCCACCGGGCACACCCTGGCCCTGCGCCGGTCACATCTCACCCACCGGGCGGTCGCCGTGGCCGCCGACCGCGACGGGCTCGTCGCGGCGCTCCGCGGGCTGGCCGCCGGCGAGCCGGCGGACGGCGCCGTCACCGGGTCGCCCGTCACGCAGGACGGGAAGCTGGTCTGGGTCTTCTCCGGGCACGGCTCACAGTGGTCCGGCATGGGACGGGAACTGCTGGCCTCCGAGCCGGCGTTCGCCGGGGTGATCGACGCATTGGAGCCGATCTTCCTGGAGGAGATCGGCTTCTCCCCCCGGCAGGCGATCCTCGACGGGGACTTCGACGAGGTCGACCGGGTCCAGGCCATGATCTTCGCGATGCAGCTCGGGCTCGCCGAGCTCTGGCGCTCCCGCGGGGTGTCCCCGGACGCCGTGATCGGGCACTCGGTGGGGGAGATCCCGGCGGCCGTCACCGCGGGGATCCTGACGGTGGAGGAGGGCGCCCGGCTGATCTGCCGCCGCTCGTCGCTGCTGCGCCGGGCCTCGGGCAAGGGCGCGATGGCGATGGTCACCCTGCCGTTCGCGGAGGCCGCCGCGCGGCTGGGCGACCACGACGACCTGGTGGCCGCGATCGCCTCCTCACCGGTCTCGACGGTGGTCTCCGGGGGCCAGGACGCGATCGAGGCGTTGATCGAGCGGTGGTCGGCCGAGGGTGTCGGGGTGCGCAGGGTCGCCTCCGACGTGGCCTTCCACAGCCCGCACATGGACCCGCTGCTCGCCGACCTGGCGGCCGCCGCGGCCGGCCTCACGCCGCGGAGCCCGCGCATCCCGATCTACACCACCGCCCTGGACGATCCGCGCGCGGCGATGACGGCCGACGGCGCCTACTGGGCGGCGAACCTCCGCAACCCGGTGCGCCTGGCCGCCGCCGTCACCGCGGCGGCCGGCGACGGCTACCGCGCGTTCGTCGAGATCTCGCCGCACCCGGTGGTGACGCACTCGATCCACGAGACGCTGGCCGAGATCGGCTCCGAGGACTTCTTCGTCGGCGCGACGCTGCGCAGGAACGCCCCGGAGCTGCGTGCCTTCCTCGCCGGCGTGGCCGGCGCGCACTGCAACGGGATCGGCGTCGACTGGCGGGCCCTGCACCCGGAGGGGGGACTGGCCACGCTGCCGGTCTACCCCTGGCGGCACCGCAGGCACTGGCACCGGCCGGCCCGGCGGGCCGGAGGCGGAGGCCGCGGCCACGACGTGGCGTCCGCCACCCTGCTGGGCGCCAGGAGCGGCATCGCCGGGAGCCCGCTGCGGGTGTGGCGGACCGTCCTCGACGACGCCAACCGCCCCTACCCGGGGAGCCACGCGCTCAACGGCGTGGAGATCGTTCCGGCCGCCGTGCTCGTGGCCACCTTCCTCGACGCGGCCTCGCGCGACGGCACGCCGCCGGTGCTGACCGACGTGGCGATGCGGCACCCGCTGATGACGGCCGGCCGCAGGGAGATCCAGGTCGTGCACGACGGCGCCGCCGTACGCCTGGCGTCGCGGACGGTCGGCGACGACGTCGGCGAGGACCCCGACTGGCTCGTCCACACCGACGCCACGGTCGCGGAGACGGCCGAGGCCGGGCCGCGGTCGCTGGTGGACCCGGGGGAGTACCGCCTGGAGCCGGCCGACCCCGGCCTGGTGCACCGGCGGCTGGCCGAGGTCGGCGTGCCGTCGACCGGGTTCGACTGGACCGTCGAGGAGCTGCTGTCGGGCAACGGAGCCCTGCGGGCGCGCGTGCGGTCGGCGGACACGACCACCTGGGCGCCGGTGCTGGACGCGGTCATGTCCATAGCGCCGGCGGCCTTCCCCGGGATCCCGCTGCTGCGCATGGTGGTGCACATCGACGAGGTGGCCGTGTCCGGGCTGCCGCCGGAGGCGGTGCTCGTCGAGGTCGTGCCCGACCCCGAGCGGCCGGACACGGTCGACGCCCTGGTCGCCGACGAGGCGGGCCGGGTGCTGGCGAGCCTTCCCGGCCTGCGCTACCCCGTGATCGAACAGCCGCCGGCGGCCGTCGCCGACGACGGGCCGGGAACGGCGGAGGAGGTCATGTCGTTCGCGGACCTGCCGCCCGAACTGCTGCGCGAGCGCGTCCTGGAGGAGGTCCGCGGCCAGATCGCGAAGGAGATGAGACTGCCCGTGGCGGACCTGCATCTGCGGCGCCCGCTCGCCGAGCAGGGGCTCGACTCCGTCATGACGGTGGTGATCCGGCGGCGGCTGGAGAAGCGCCTGGGCCACAGCCTGCCGGCCACCGTGTTCTGGCAGCGGCCCACCGTCACCGCCATCGCCGACCACCTGGTCGGGCTGCTGTCCGAGACCGCGGCGTCCTCCTAGCCGGAGGAGCGCGGACCCCTGGCCGGAGGAGCGCGGACCGCGCCACGGCCCGCGGCGGAGCCCGCCTCGCGCGGCGGCTCCGGCCGGGGACCGCACCACGGAGAGACGGGAACGGGAGGGCCGGGCGGCCCTCCCGTTCAGCGGCTCACCGGCCGCGGCCGGAGCTCCGGACCGCCGTGCTCACACCGTTCCCTCGTGGGCCAGGACGGTGGGATCGGCGGCGTTCATGAACGTCCGCAGCGCCCGCAGGTCCTCGGCGGGTTTGTCCCAGCCGAGGTCGGCGCACCACTCGACGAGGGAGGTCAGCTCCTCGGTGGCGGCCGCCTTGTCCGCCTCCGGCAGGTTGGTCACCGAGAAATCGGCGGGCCACTGCACGACGTTGGCCAGGTCGATGTCCAGACCCTCGTCCCGGGCGAAGGCCAGCAGGTCCCGCAGCCCCCACACGTTGTCCCGCTGGGGCGCCACCTGCAGCCACAGCTTCACCTCGGTCTTGGCGCGGCGCACGTTCCCGACGAAGGTCTCCCAGTCGGCGCCCGTCCGGATCTTCTCGAAGACCTCGCCGACGCCGTCGCAGGACGCGCCGATCCCGACGCTCTTGAAGTGCCGGAACTTCGGGAAGACCGACTCGGGCAGGACCGTGAGGTTGGAGTTGTAGACGATGTCCACGTTGCCGGCGTTCCCGGTCTCGACCAGCAGGTCGAGCAGCGCGAAGTGCCCCGGCTGCATGAACGGCTCGCCGCCGGCGAAGTAGAGGCGGCGGATCAGGTGGGCGTTCTCCCGCAGCGTCTTCCACAGCTCCTCGTCGTCGCGGTAGGGGTCGATCACCGCCGACGACCACGGCGGGCGCTGCTTGGCCCCCCATCCCGAGCTCACCGGATAGGTGCACATCACGCAGCGCAGGCTGCAGGTGTTGCCGAACCTGATGTCCAGGAAGAACGGGAAGTCCTCGACCGTGCCGTCCGCCGCGGTGCGGGCGGCCAGCGCGTCGAAGTCGGCCGTGTCCCGGAAGCGCCCGTTGATCTCCTGCCGGTACGACAGGGCGCCGCGGTCCTCCCGGTGGTAGCAGTACGAGCACGCGGCCACCCGCTCCCCGGCGAGCATGGCCAGCCGGGTCCGCTTCATGTTGGGGCTGTTGAACGCCTCCTCCACCCCCATGACCCGGTCCGGGTTGTCCCGCGCGTACCGGGACCGGGGCGAGCAGCCGATCGCGTCCTCCTTGAGCGTGAACTCCGGCTCGTCCTGCTGCTCGTACAGCTCGTTGTGGTACATCGCGTCGTCCACGCAGCACCGGCCGTAGACGCCGTCGATGGACGCGCACAGGTGGATCCAGGGGAGCACGCACATGCTCCCCGCGGCTGCCTCGCCGTTCGTCATGCCAGTGCCCTAACGGTCAGGTGGATTCGACTCCAACGGGACGGCCGGCGGCTCCCGCCGCCGGCCGAGGGAAGATCAACTGTTGTCCGGCTCGGCGGCCCGCCCCGGGGGCTTCCTGGCGACGAGCAGGATGTCCAGGTAGAACGGTTCGGCCGGCCCCTCGCTGCGGCCGAGGCCGGCGAAGGCGTTCTGGAGGTAGTCGTCGACCGCCCGCGGCCGGAGGCGGTCGATCCACCACAGGGCGCCCAGCGCGAGCCCGACGGCGCCGCCCCCGGGCCAGCCGTGCTCGCGCCCGTGCCGGCGGAGCAGGAGCAGCAGCCCGCGCGGGCCGCAGGTCAGCTTCGTCGTCCGGTCGACCGCGAACCCCGCCCGCTCGGCCTGGACGGCCAGGCCGTCCGCGGTCCAGCGCCACAGGTCCTGGCCGCCGTGCTCCTCCCACACGCCGTGGGTCGACAGCACCAGCCGCCCGCCGGGCCGCAGCAGCCGGAACACCTCGCGCAGGTACTGGTCCGGATCGGTGACGTGCTCCAGGACCTGGGTGGACAGCACGCCGTCGAACGTCCCGTCCGGGACGGGGCACCGGCCGTCGGGGTCGAGCGCGTGGTCGGCCCGGTAGGCCTCCCCGTCGGGGAAGTCGGCCGTCCGCACCTCCGCCGCGGAGAACAGATCCCGGTAGGGGGCGGTGCCCGCGCCGTAGTCGAGCCAGACGCCGGAGGCGTCGCGCAGCGTCTCGGCGAGCGCCTGGCGCAGATCGAGCAGGTGGGCGTAGGCCCAGTCGCCCGGCCGGGGATCGACCCGCTCCCGGAACCGCTCGGCCATGACCTCATCCAGGGAGCGTTCCGCCGCGCCGGCCCGCGAGCCGCCGAACAGGCCGGGCACCCGGTTCAGTAGGTTCACCAACGCCAGTTCTCCTCGTGGGGGAAGCGGAGCGTGGTGAGGTCGGGGCGGCCCACCCAGTGCCGGAACGGCTCGGCCGGGCAGTAGTCGAAGGGCTCCTCGTCCCGGTGCTCGTGCGCCGCCGCGCGCTGCGCGACGCAGGAGCGCAGCACCTGCTGCTTGCGGCCGACGTATTCGGGGACGTGCGGGCCGAGCTGCCACTCCACCTCCGCCGGCCGATACTCGAAGTAGACGACCCGCCGCTGCTTGCCCTGCACGGCCGGGGCGCCGTGCAGCGTCAGGATGTTGTGCAGGAGCACGTCACCGGGCCGCATCACCGCCGGGATCGCGCCCGTGGTGTCCCATTCGCTGGCGTTGAGCCGCTCGGCGGTCGCGGTGATCCGGTCGTCGTCCCAGTAGTTGGACTGCGGGATGCACCAGACGCAGTTGTCCTCCGGCGCCGGGTCGAGGTAGACGCCGACGTCGATCACCCGGCCCGCCCCGGTGACGCCCACCGCGTCGGCGTACATCTCGCCGTCGCGGTGCCAGGACAGCCGGGGAGCGCCCGCCGTGGTCTTGAACACCATGCTGTCCCAGGTGGGGATGAGGTTGGGCCCGACCAGGGCCTCCATCACGCGCAGCAGGAGCGGGTGGCCCGCCAGCCGGGCGATCACCGGGGACTTGTCGACCACGTACTCGATCCGGACCGGGGCCGCGTCGGGGTGGTCGGGCTCCTGGGTCCAGATGGTGTCGGTCATGGACCGGGTGCGCCACGCGTCGTCGATCAGCGACCCGGCGGCCTCCTGCACGGCCTCCAACTCGACGGGGTCGAGCAGGCCGCGCAGCGCCAGCACCCCCTGCCGCCGGAACGCGGTCAGGTGCTCGGGGAGCACGCCTGTCTCCCGGATGTGGCACTCGGGCAGGACGGCGTCCTCCGGCCGTGCCGCGGTATTCGGGTTCACCATGCCTGGCCTCTCTGGTCCGCGACGAAGTACCACTGCTCCCGCAGGGCGGCGGCGAAGTCCCCGGCGTCGAGGGCGGGCGAGCGCTCCAGCCACCCGGGGAGGGTGTGCAGTCCGTAATCCAGCTCCGTGACCAGCAGCGACCACAGGTCGGCACTGGTCGTGCCGTACTCCCGCATGGTGCGGTCGCCGCCGTGCTCGAAGATGACGACCGGGCGGCAGCGGCGCAGCAGTTCGGCGGCGCCACGCAGGGCGACCACCTCCCCGCCCTCCACGTCGATCTTGATCAGGTCGACGCTCACGTCGGCGGGGACGACCTCGTCCAGCCGCACGGTGTCGACGACGATGTCCTCCAGGGTCTCGTTCTCCCGGTCGTAGGGCCTGCGCCGCAGCCCGCTGTAGCCGGGGTTGGAGAGCACGTGCACGAAGCCGTCCCGTCCCGCCCGGTCCGAGGCCGCGGCCCGCACGACGGTGACGCCGGGGAACTCCCGGTCGAGGCGGTCGGCGAGCTCGGGGAGCGGCTCCACGGCGAAGTGCCGGCCCCGCGGCGCGGCGCGGAGGAGGTGTGCGAGGATGTCCCCACCGCCGGCGCCGATGTCGACGGTGTTGGCGGTCGGGGAGCAGACCCGCTCGATGATCTGCACGGTGAGCTCGTCGTACCAGTCGTTCATCCCGGCGAGTCCCGCCTCAGGCCGCATGTCCGCCACCGTCCCCGGTCCTGCTCGGCGGCCCGGCCTCCGGTCCCACCGACGGCGCGCCCGCCACCAGGCGGTCGAGCTCCGCCAGGTCCGCCTCGGTGAGCCGGACGTCCACCGCCTTCACGCTGTCCTCGATGTGCTCGGGGAACTGGGCCCCGATGACGGGCACCACCCCCGCGGGATGGCCGAGCACCCACGCCAGCGCGAGCTGGGCCACGGTGCAGCCGCGTTCGGCGGCGAAGACGGCCAGGAGGTCCACCAGCTTCAGCAGCCGGGCGAACCGCTCCCCCTTGAACATCGGGGAGTAGGCGCGCCAGTCGTCGTGGGCGAAGGAGTGGTCCGGCCGCAGCGCGCCGGTCAGCAGGCCGTGGGCGAGCGCCGACCAGCCCATGATCCCCACCCCGGCGTCCCGGCAGTGGGGCAGGACGTCCCGCTCGGCGCCACGGGCGAGCAGGCTGAAGGGGACCTGCGCGACGTCCGCGGGAGCGGCCGCGGCGAACTCGGTCATCTCGGCCACCGAGAAGTTGGAGACCCCCGCGTGCCGTACCAGGCCCTCCTTGACGAAGTCCGTCAGCACGCCCGCGGTCTCCGCCAGCGGGACGGTCGGGTCGGGCCAGTGGACGAAGAACACGTCCACGTAGTCGGTCCCCAGGGTGCGCAGGCTGTCGGTGAGGTTGGCGCGCAGGAAGGCGGGGTCGCTGTTGCGGACGACGGTGTTCCCGCGGGTCTCCAGGCCGCCCTTCGTCGAGATCACCACCTCCGCGCGGCGGCCGCGCAGCAGGTCGCCCAGCCCCCGGGCGAGCGCGGCCTCGGCGGCGCCGTCGCCGTACGCGTGGGCGGTGTCGAAGAAGTTCACGCCCAGGTCGAAGGCGCGGCGCACGGCTTCCACGCCGGGCTCGATCCGCCCGCCCCACAGGCCGCTGAGCGCCCAGGTGCCCAGGCAGATCGAGGAGACCAGAGGGCCGTCCGCGCCGAGAGAGCGGTGCCTCACGCGGCCGGCTCCTCGTCGCGCCGCAGGATCAGGAAGCCGACGCCCTTCTCGTCGACGAACTCGTCGAGAAGGGGGGTCAGCCCCGCCTCCTTGGCGATCTTGACGATGAGGTCGGCCCCGTGCCAGGTCAGGAAACCCTTGAACTCCACCGGGTTGGCCTCGCGGTAGCGGTCCGCGTAGTGGTGGAAGAAGTCGCGCGTCACCTCGCCGAGATCCACGAAGTTGAAGCCGAAGCGGCCGCCGGGCCGCAGGATCCGCCTGATCTCGCGGAGGTAGAGGTAGATCTCGAAGACGTTGAAGTGGATGAAGACGTTGAGTGAGAACCCCGCGTCGAAGCCGGCCGTGGGCAGCTTCTCCAGGAAGTCGTTCTCGATGTGGTGGTAGGAGACGTTGGCGTGGTCCCGGCAGGTGGCGCGCGCCTTGCCGAGGAACGACTGGCTGACGTCGGCGCAGAGCACGCTGCGCACCCGGGGGGCGAGCACCTTCGCCATGATCCCCTCGCCGCTGCCGATCTCGAAGATCTCCGCCTCCGGGGTCAGCCCCAACCGCTCGGCCACCCAGTCCGCCCGGTCGACGCGGTCCCGCAGGTATTCGTCCCTCGGCTGGGTGCCGGCGAGCTGGATCTGCATCTCCTCCGGCGAGCTCCACTCCCACACCCAGTTGAGATCACCCATGCTCTGCAGCGGGGGCTTCTTCGACGTCTGCTTCACGTTGCTCATACGACCTCACTCGCGGTGTCCATCCGGCTGGGTGTCCCTCCGGCGTAGGCTGTCGACCACCATTCAAGGGTCCGGCGCAGCCCTTCGGCGACGTGCATCTCCGGCTTCCAGCCGAGCTGGGTCCTGGCCGCCTCGATGTCGGGGCAGCGCCGGCCCGGCTCGTCGACCGGCAGGCACTGGGACACGGTGCGGAGCTCGACCCCGACCTCCCGGGCGATCAGCTCGGCGATCTCGCGCACGGAGAGCTCCTGGGTGGCGCCGATGTTGACCGGCCCGGGCACCGAGCTGCACATCAGGGCCAGCAGGCCCCTGACCGTGTCGTCCACGTAGCACAGAGATCTGGTCTGCTCGCCGGAGCCGTTGATGGTCAGCGGCCTGCCGGTCAGGGCCTGGTCGATGAAGGTCGGCACGATGCGGCCGTCGTTGCGGCGCATCCTCGGCCCGAAGCTGTTGAACAGCCGGGCGATGGCCGTGTCGGCGCCGAGCGTGCGGCGGTAGGCGGCCGTCAGCGCCTCGGCGTAGCGTTTGGCCTCGTCGTACACGGCGCGTGGGCCCACCGGGTTCACGTTGCCCCAGTACGACTCCAGCTGGGGGTGCTGCGCGGGGTCGCCGTAGACCTCCGACGTCGAGGCGAGCACGAAACGCGCCCGGTGCGCCACCGCCACCCGCAGGGCGTTCTCCGTGCCCGCCGAACCCACGCGCAGCGTCTCCAGCGGCATGCGGAGGTAGTCGAGCGGCGAGGCCGGTGAGGCGAGGTGCACGACGTGGTCGACCGGCTGGTCGACGGTGAACGGCTCGGTGACGTCCGCCCGGACCAGCCGGAACCGCGGCGAGTGCTCGACCTCCGCGAGGTTCTCCGGATCGCCGGTGGACATGTTGTCCACGCAGATCACCGAGCAGCCCTGGGCGATCAGCGATTCGCAGAGGTGGGATCCGATGAAGCCGGCGCCGCCCGTGACGACGACCCGCGCGCCTTCCAGGGTCGTGGCCGTCATCGGGCGGCCGCAAGCTCGGCGACGTCCTCGCCGGTCAGTCCGCCCGTCGCCGCGAGTCTGATGAGCAGGTCGGCCACCTGCGTGGCGGTCGGCGCCGTGGCGAGGGAGTCACGCATGACGGCGGCCTCCCGGCCGTACTGCTGATCGAACAGCACGGCGGCGAGAGCCTTGTCGATCTCCTCCCGGGTGGCCGTCAGGCCGGGTAACGTCTTGGTCGCCCCGAACGGGTCGAGCCGCCTGCCGTAGATCCGCCCGTCGTAGTTGAGGGCCAGGGACAGCTGCGGGATGCCCATCACGAGCCCGTTCATGTAGCAGTTGGCGCTGCCGTGGTGGATGAGCAGGTCACAGCTCGGCAGGATCAGTTCGAGCGGGCAGTTGCGCAGCACCCGCACGTTCGGCGGGAGCGGGCCGAGGCGCTCCACCTCCGACAGGGCCGCGGTGAGCACGACCTCCGCGCCGTGCTGGGCGGCGGAGTCGATCGCGTGGTGCAGCGCGGGGAGCTGCTCCCCGAAGACGCCCGTCGCCGAGTTGCCCCAGACCAGGCAGATCCGTTTCCCCTTCGCGGGACCGAACATCCAGGGGTCCAGATCCTGCGCCCCGTTGTAGGGCTGGTATCTGATGGGGATGCGCAGCGCGTCGCCCATCGGCGGGACGGCCACGTCCGGCGAAGGGTCCACCGCATATTTGATCTTGTGGCGGGTCCAGTCCACGCCGTACTTCTCGAAGCACGAGAGGGGGTCGTTGGCCACGAGGTCGAGCCCCGGCTCGGTCTCGATCGTGCCGATGAAACCCGGCGAGAAGTAGACGCTGGGCACGTCGTGGAGCGCGCCGATCAGCGCGCCCTCCACCGCCATGATGTCGTGCACCACCAGATCGGGGCGCCAGGCGGCGGCGAAGTTCACGGCGCCGTCGTAGCTGCGCTGGATCGAGGTGACCGTGTCCTTCCAGAAGTCGCCCAGCAGGCTCGTGTCGAAGTCGCGGAGCGAGTCGAGCGCCTGCCCCGTGAACGGGTGCAGCGGCAGCGGCACCTCGGGAGTCTGCTGCGGGGTGTAGAGCGCCTGGACGTAGAAGGCCAGCCGGGCGCTCTCCATCATGTCGGGCGCGTCGAGCACCGACACGGGCATCAGCCCCGTCGAGGCGACCCCCTGCACCTGCTGCGGTGGGCACGCCACCCGGACCTCGTGCCCGGCCGCGCGGAACGCCCACGCCAGGGGCACCATGCACATGTAATGCCCGGCCCAGTTGGACACGGTGAACAGAACCCTCATGAGATCCCTTCTGGCGGTGTTCGATGGCCGGACGTTCAGGACGTGAGGGACATCTCGGGGTCCGCGAACTCGATGACGATCGTTCTGCGCCACTTCTCGGTGGGGTTCGGTCCCGACCCGTGCACGAGCCGGACGTCGTGCACGACGACGTCGCCCTCCTGCACGGCGATCGGCGTCCTGGGGCCGCTGTCGCGCACCGACACGACGTCCGCGTCGTCCGGCAGCAGGTGCGAACCGGGGACCCCCTCCAGGCACCCGTTCTCCGGACCCGCCGTGTCCAGGCAGACGCTCAGGTTGCACACCGTGTGGGGCGCGACGTCGGCGCGGTCCCGGTGCCAGGGCACCCCGGCCGCCCGGTACGGCTCCTTGAGCACCAGCGCGAAAGCCGTCGGGACGGCGGGGGAACCGATGAACTCGGCGGCGAGGTCGCTCAACTCCGCCCGGAACAGCAGCTCGGCCTCCGGCCAGTCCTGCTTCTCAAGGTTGTGGATGCGGTACAGCACCGGGGGTTCCCCGTCGACCTCGTAGTTCCAGTAGTCGTCGGAGACGTGTCCATGCTCCGTGAAGCGGGAGATCAGCCTCTCCGCGCCCGCTCTGAGCCGTCGCACCACGTCGTCGTCGAACACGGGTCCGGCGCAGGCGAAGCCGTCTTCGCGGAACCGCAGGACCTGCCGGCTATGGTCTCGCACCACCGGGCTCATCGTTTGGTCAATCCCTTCGGCGGACGGTGACGGTGTCGCACGCCGGGGCGTCCGTGCCCTCCGGCGCCCCGAGTCTGAGAACGCGCCTGGCGTGTGGGAACGGCGCGGAGAGAGCACGGGCCCGGTCCGCCGGATCCCTATTCAGCGGATAATCCTGGGCGGAGCCGTCGGCATGACGAAACCCGTCATATTCGGAACCGTTTATCCAGGGCTCCGGTCCCCGCGTCCGGCGCGCAATTACTCCGCGGTTCATGGAACTTGACCCTATCCATTCATTTGGGGAAGGGGACTAGTGTTTTCACCACAGTCAACTTCCGGCCGAGCCCAGCCGTTTCTCCACGAACCGCGCCCATTCCGGCACCTGGTGGCCGCCGATTTCAATGTCGAAGGACGATTTCAGTTCCGTCGGGCCGGCATCGGCCGCCCACTTCGCGGTCCGCGCGAGGCCCTCGGACAACGGCGTGTCGCTCCAGTCCCCGAACACCGACCTGGCCTCCTCCGTGGCCGTGTAGGCCACCTTCACCTCGTCCCGGGCCGGCAGGTGCGCGATGGGGTGCTCGGGCACCCCGGCCGCGGCGCGTACGGCCTGCGCCAGCTCCAGCACCGTGTTGGTGCTCGCCGAACCCACGTTGAAGGCCCGGCCCCAGGCTCGTTCGGTCTCCGGGGCCCGGCTCACCACGTCCACGACGTCCTGGACGTAGGTGAACGCCCGCACCTGGCCGCCGTCCCCGTAGACCGTGATCGGCTCGCCGCGCATGATCTGGTTGAAGAAGATGGCCACCGCGTTGCGGTAGGGGTCGCGCATGTTCTGCCATTCGCCGTACACGTTGTGCATGCGGAAGGCGGTGAAGGGCAGCCCCTGCAGCCGCATCGTCACCTCGAGCTCGCGCTCGACCACGTGCTTGGCGTTCCCGTAGCTGTCGGCCGGGACCGGGGTCGAGGACTCCCGCATGGGCGTCTCGCCGTGGCCGTACACCGCCACCGACGAGGCGAAGCAGAAGAACGACACCCCCGTCTGCAGCGACGCGTTGATCAGGTTGACGCTGCCCATCACGTTCGTGCCGTAGTTGAGCTTCTTGACCGAGTGGCTGATCGCCTCCGCCGCGAACGCGGCGAAGTGGAAGACCCGGTCGAACCGGCGCTCGGCGAACAGGGAGTCGACGAGCGCCTCGTCGGTCACCGAGCCGACGACCAGATCGGCGCCGGCGGGAACGCGGCCCCTGCTGCCGCCGCTGAGATCGTCGAGAACGGTGACCGCGTGCCCGTCCCCGAGCAGGCGCTCCACCAGATGGGAGCCGATGAAACCGGCTCCGCCGGTCACCAGGCAATGAGTCATTCGAGCTCCTTGAGACTATGGGCGGCTATACGCGGCTGTGGACGCTTGCTCCGCCGGTCCGCCGCTTGAGCGGCTCCCACCAGTCGCGGTTGGCCTCGTACCAGCGGGCCGTCTGGAGCAGGCCGTCCTCGAACGCGACGCGGGGCGCGTAGCCCAGCCGCCGCACCTTGGCGTCCGACAACGAGTAGCGGCGGTCGTGGCCCTTGCGGTCGGGGACCCGCTCGACCCGGTCCCAGCCGGCGCCGCAGGCGTCGAGCAGGCGCTGGATGAGCTGCAGGTTGCTCAGTTCGGCGGTCCCCGCGATGTGATAGACCTCGCCCACCTCCCCGTGTTCGGCGACGACCTGGATCCCGCGGCAGTGGTCGTCCACGTGGATCCAGTCACGCACGTTGCGGCCGTCCCCGAAGAGCGGCACGTCCCGCCCTTCCATCAGGTGGGTGACGAACAGCGGGATGACCTTCTCCGGATACTGGTAGGGGCCGTAGTTGTTGCCGGAGCGGGTGATGCTGACCGGCAGCCCGTGCGTGCGGACGTAGGAGCGGGCGATCAGGTCGCCGCCCGCCTTGGCCGCCGAGTACGGGGAGTTGGGCGCCAGGGGGGTCTCCTCGTCCCACGAGCCCGTGTCGATGCTGCCGTAGACCTCGTCGGTGGAGACCTGGACGACGCGGGAGACGCCCGCGTCCAGGCAGGCCTGCATGAGGGCCTGGACGCCCAGCACGTTGGTGCGCACGAACTCGGCGGAGCTGACGATGGACCTGTCGACGTGCGACTCGGCGGCGAAGTTGAGCACCACGTCGTGGCCGGGCACGAGGTCGGCGAGGAGGTTCTCGTCGCAGATGTCGCCGTGCACGAAGGTGAGCCGGTCTTTGACGGCTTCCAGGTTGGCCGGGTTGCCCGCGTAGGTCAGCTTGTCCAGGACGGTGACCTCGGCGTCGCGCCAGGCGGGGTAGGCGCCGGAGAGCAGTTCGCGGACGTAGTTCGAGCCGATGAAACCGGCGCCGCCGGTGACGAGGACGCGGGGCATCAGCCGCTGACCTGCACGTCGCTGTGGTCGCCCAGGACGAGTCGATGGGCTTTGGGCATGTCGGCGGCGGTCACCCGCGTCTCGCGGCCGATCAGCGAGTATTCGACGCGGCCGACCCCCTCGATGCGGGCGCCGCGCAGCACGATCGAGCACTCGATCTCGCTGTCGATCACCGTGCAGTCGCGGTCGATGGAGGTGAACGGCCCCAGGTAGGAGTTACGGGCGACCGATCCGGCGCCGAGGACGACCGGGCCGACGATGCGGGAGCCGGAGACGACCGCGCCGGACTCCACCACGACGGGACCGATCAGCTCGCTGGCCGCGTCCACCTCCCCCACCACGGAGGACTCGATGCCCTCCAGGACGAAGCGGTTCAGCTCAAGGATGTCGCCGAGGCTCCCGGCGTCCCGCCAGTAGCCCGAGATCACCGTGGGTTCGACGCGGTGCCCCTGGTCGATCAGCCACTGGATCGCGTCGGTGATCTCCAGCTCGTTCCGCCAGGACGGCTTGATCTCCGCTATCGCCTTGTGCACGGCCGGGCTGAAAACGTAGACGCCGACCAGGACCAGGTCGCTCTTGGGGTGCCGGGGCTTCTCCTCGACGCCGACGACCCGGCCGTCCTCGTTCATCTCGGCGACGCCGAACGCGTGGGGTTCGGCCACCTTGGTGAGCATGACCTGGGCCTCGGGACGTCCGCGGTGGAAGCGGTCGACGAGGTCGTTGATGCCGCCGACGACGAAGTTGTCGCCCAGGTACATCACGAAGTCGTCGTCGCCGAGGTAGTCGCAGGCGATGAGGACGGCGTGCGCCAGCCCGCGGGGTTCGTTCTGCAGCAGGTAGGTCACCTCCAGCCCGAAGTCCGAGCCGTCCCCGACCGCCTTCTCGATCTCCTGCGCGGTGGTGTCGCCGACGACGATCCCCACCTCGCGGATCCCGGCGTCGCGGATCGACTCCAGGACGTAGAACAGCACGGGCTTGTTGGCGATCGGAAGGAGCTGCTTGGCCAAGGTGTGAGTGATCGGCCGTAAGCGCGAGCCGACCCCGCCCGCCAGCACAAGCGCCTTCACGAGTCGGCTCTGAAGGACAGGCCCAGAATGACAGGCTGGTTCACGAAGACTCCAGTTGTGTCGGCGATCTGAGTTCTTCGTAAAGTTATCGAAGTTTGATTCGTGATTTCCCTAATATCGCCGCCGTCTCATTCCGGCCGGGCCGGATCGGATGTACGGCTCGTTACCGAAATGCGGACCGCCTGTCGGCGACGGGGGCGGCGGATTCCGTTCCGGCGCGGAGGCATCTCGAAACCGGTCCCTTTGCCCGGCGGAGTTCCCACCGGCCTGAATTCGACGGCGTGGATTATCGCCCGACTTTCGGTTTTTCCCGGCGGCTGAGATATTCGCCGGTCGGGGCGGTGGGCCGGCCGTGGCGCGGCCGCGGTCCCGGCCGGTCGTGCGGCGGGTCGCGGACCCGGCCGATCGTGGGTGGTCGCGGTCCTGGCCGGCCGTGGAGCCGCCGCGCTCCCGGCCGCCGCGCCCGCGGGATCGCGGTCTGCGGCCGAGCGCTACTGCCCCGGGGCGGCCGAGCTCCGCTCAGGCACCCCCGTCCGCGCCCTGACCTCCTCCCACAGCCCGCGCACCGAGTCACGCAGGGTCCGCCGCGGGCTCCAGCCGAGCAGTTCCCGGGCCGGACGCGGGTCGACCCTGGTCCAGTCGCCGAGATCCGGCGCCCCGGCCGGGGTCGGCAGCTCCACCACGTGGGCGGCGACCCCGCTCACCTCGATGAGCAGCTCGACGAGCGAGCGCACGGGGACGGCCTCCCCCCGCCCGATGTTGATCGCCGTGCCCGTGACCGGGGCCCGCGTCGCGGCGAGGACGGCGTCGGACACGTCCCGGACGTCCACGTAGTCGCGGTGGGCGCGCAGGGAGGTCAGCTCCACCTTCGCGGGCTCTCCGCCGGCGGCGGCCTCGGCGAGCTGACCGGCCACCCGCCCGAGCAGGCTGACCGCCGGCGTGCCGGGACCGGCCACGTTCGCGATCCGCAGCACGATGGCGTCCACGGTCCCCGCCGCGGCCGCCGTCAGGACGGCCTGGGTCGCGGCCAGCTTGGTCTTGCCGTAGGTGGTCGTGGGGCGGAGCGGCTGCGCCGCGGACGTCCGGCCGCCGGGAGCGATCGGACCGTACTCCAGCACCGAACCCAGGTGCACCAGGCGCGGCCGGTATCTGAGCCGCTCCAGCGCCGCCAGGAGGCGGCGGGTCGGCACCACGCAGCTGGCCTCCAGCTCGCGGTCGGACAGCCCCCACTTGCCGCCTGTGGCGTTGACCACGGCGTCCGGGCGCTCGGCGGCCAGAACCGAGGCCAGGTCCCCGGTCGGCAGCCGGGAGACGTCAAGGGAGCGGAACCGGTAGGGCGGGGCGGGGCGGGGCGCGGTCCTGGCCACGGCGAGCACGTCATCGCCCGAGGCGGCGAGATCCATGCACACCTGGCGGCCCAAGAACCCCGTGCCGCCCAGCACGATGACGCGACCGTCACTCACCTGTGCCCCCTACTCAGCTCATGGTCCCGCAGGAGCCGCGCCCGGTCCCGGATCTGGTCGACCAGCCGCGCCTGAACGCGGATCGCCGCCGTGTCGGCCGGCTGCTCGGGCCGCTCGGCAGCGCCCACGGCCCGGACGAACGCGCGGAGCGTGTTGGCGAACTGGTCCTCGGGCGGCAGGACAAGCTCCCGCCTCTCTTGCTGGCGCTCCAGCCGGATCACCGGACGCCACGTCGGCGGGGGAGTGTAGGCGCGGTCGACGAAGATCCGCCCCTGGCTCCCCCACAGCGTGTACTCGCACCGGTAGGAGTGCTCGAACCCGAAGGAGATCTGCGCCGTCCGGCCGTCCGGCGTGCACAGCAGCGCGTTGCCCGCCACGTCGACGCCGCGTTCCGGGTCCTCCTTCAGGGTGGCGGCGACCACCTCCAGGTCGGAGTCGAGGAAGAGCCGGGCCGCGCTCAGGGGGTACACGCCGACGTCGAGCAGGGCGCCGCCCCCCAGGTCCGGCCGGTAGCGGATGTCCCTGGGATCGAGTGGGGGGAAGCCGAAGGCGCCGTCGACCATGCGCAGCTCGCCGATCTCCCCGGCGTCCACCAGGCGCTGGACGGCGGCGTGCAGGCCGTGCCGTAGAAAGGTGAGGTTCTCCATCAGCGTCAGGCCCCGCGACCGGGCGAGCTCCACGACCTCCACGGTGTCGGCGTACCGCGTGGTCAGCGGCTTCTCCACGAGCACGTGCTTGCCGGCGTACAGCGCCCGGACGATCCACTTGTGGTGCAGCCCGGCCGGGAGCGGGATGTAGACGGCGTCGACGTCCAGCCGGTCCAGGAGAGCCTGGTAGCCCTTGACGGCTTCGCCGCCGAACTCGTCGGCGAACATGCGGGCCTTGGCCCTCTCCCGGGCGGCGATGACCACCAGCTCGGCCGAGGACTCGCGCAGGATCGCCGGAAGGGTACGGCGCCGCGCGATGTCGGCGCAGCCGAGCAGGCCGAGCCGGACCGGGCGCGGGGCCGGGGTTCTCTCCGACACGCTGGTCACCACAGGCTGTGCAGGCAGGCCAGCAGGCTGCGTGCTTCCACGTTGATGTAGTAGCCGTGCCGCAGCAGGGTGGTGAGCTGGTGGGCGGTGACCCAGCAGAAGTCGTCCGGCACCTCCAGCGGGAAGTCCTCACCGGCCTCCAGCAGCAGATAGCGGTTCTGCGAGTGGTAGAACCTGCCACCCTCCTCGGCGAGGACCGTGTCGTAGACGATCCGCTCGGCCGGCGCCTGCAGCACGTAGTCGAGGAACTCCGGCCGGGCGCCCGGATAGTTCTCCGGGTTGCACTGGACCGTGGGCCCCATCTCCATGATGTCCAGCAGGCCCGCCTGGAACCGCGCGTGGACCAGCAGGTGGGCCACGCCGCCGATGCTCTTCACCACGAAGGCGACCAGCCCGCGCCCCTGGGGATACAGCAGCGGCTGGTTCCACTCGGCCACCTCGCGATGGTTGGTCCGCACGGTCACCCCGACGATGCTGAAGTGGCGTCCGTCGTCATGGGTGATCTCCTCCGGCGTGCGCCGCCACCCGGGCAGCCCGCGCAGCGGCACGCGCTGTACCGCGAGCTCGTGCCGGCACTTGGCCGAGGTGAACCAGCTCAGCACGGCCGCCGCGCTGTGATGGGGCCTGCCCTCCCCGCTGACGGACCGGACCAGCGCCGCGGCCACCCCCTCCTCGGCGAGCGCGCCGCCGGGGCCGGCCAGGAAGGAGTCGGGCAGGCAGGACAGCACGGTCCTGGTGTCCATGTTGACCAGCCCGTCGACCCTCAGCAGCTGCCGGATCTCGTGGAGGGAGAGCCAGTAGTGCCCGTCGGCGGCGGGCACGGTGTCGTCGACCTGGACGACCATGTTCCGGTTCCGCTTGCGCAGGAACCAGGAGCCCTGCTCGGACTGCAGGACGTCGACCAGGACCCGCCCGGCCCGCGGGCGGGTGAAGTATTCCAGGTATTTGGTGCCGCCGCCCCGGTGGATGCGGGTGTAGTTGCTCCGGGTGGCCTGGACGGTCGGCGAGAGCTGCATGGTGTTGAGGTTGCCGGGCTCCATCTTGGCCTGCACGAGGCAGTAGGGCACACCGTCGACCGTCTTCACCAGCAGGCCGAGGATGCCGATCTCCGGCTGGTTGATGATGGGCTGGCTCCACTCGTGGACCGGGCCGTAGGTGGTGCGGATGTGCAGGCCCTCGACCACGAAGAACCGGCCGCTCTCGTGCGCCAGGTTCCCCGTGGCCTCGTCGAACGCCCACCCGCGTAGCTCGTTCAGCGGGGTGAGATCCACCTGGCAGCCGGACATCCGGACCCGCTCGGCGAACCAGGACAGGAATCCCTCGCCCACTCCGTCCACCCGGGCGTCGATATTACGGTGGCTATCCAGATCTGCCGACGTCATCACGTGTCCTTAGGTGTCTGGAGCCGTACGGTACGGCGGCTCACCACAGTGCGGCCAACTCGGTCACGTGACCGTCGGAGGCGTGCCGCGAGTCCGACAGCAGCCGCAGATCGCTGTCGACCATCAGGGCGATCATCTCCTCGAAGGAGACCACGGGCTTCCAGCCGAGCCGCTCCCTGGCCTTCGCCGGATCGGCGCACAGCAGGTCGACCTCCGCGGGGCGCAACAGGGCCGGGTCCACCACCACGTGCTCGCGCCAGTCGAGGCCGACGTGGGCGAAGGCCATCGAGACCAGCTCGCGCACGCTGTGCGTGACGCCGGTGCCCAGGACGAAGTCCTCCGGCTTCTCCTGGCCGAGCATCAGCACCATGCCGCGCACGTAGTCGCCGGCGAACCCCCAGTCGCGCTCGGCCTCCAGGTTCCCCAGCCGGAGGGAGTCCCGCAGGCCGAGCTTGATGGCGGCCGCGGCGAGCGACACCTTCCGGGTCACGAACTCCGGACCGCGCACCGGTGATTCGTGGTTGAAGAGAATGCCGGAGACCGCGAACATGTCGTACGACTCACGGTAGTTCTGCACCGTGTAATGGCCGAACACCTTCGCGACGCCGTACGGGCTACGCGGATGAAACGGCGTGAGCTCATTTTGCGGGGTTTCCCTAATCTTCCCGAACATCTCCGAGGAGGACGCCTGATAAAAGCGCGGCTGCCCCGGCCCCGGGGTCCGCGACGCCGTTATGCCGCCGACGATTCTGAGGGCTTCCAGCATGCGCAGCACGCCCATCCCGGTGATCTCCGCGGTAGTGGCCGACTGCCGCCACGAGATGGGGACGTAGGACAGGGCCCCGAGGTTGTAGACCTCGTCGGGCCGGACCTGGTCCACCGCCGCGACCAGGCTGGCCTGGTCCAGCAGGTCGCCGCTGACGAGCCTGACCTCCGGGTTCGGCCGCCGCCCGCCGCGGACGGCCGGCGGGGCCTGTCCGCGTATCATTCCGAATACTTCATAACCGGCATCGAGAAGGTGTTCCGCGAGATAGGTGCCATCCTGGCCGGTAATCCCAGTGATCAGTGCTCGCCTAGTCAGGATAATCTCCCAGCCATGAGACCATAGAAAAATGGGCGCATCACCCGTTGCCGCCGCTCACGATACGCGACATTCTTACCGGTATCACTAATTGCGAAAGCAATATAGTGAATTTACTAGTGGACCGGTGGGCGGCTCAGGCCCCGGCGAGGCCGGCGGCGGTGATGCTCAGGCCCCGGTGAGGTCGGCTGCGGTGAACAGGGCCACGGCCCGGGTGCCGACGCGCAACGACTGGCGGGGGCGCATGCCCGCGCCGGCGGGCACCCGGCGACCCCGGACGGTCACCGCGACCACCGCGCGCGGCGGGAGGACCGCCGCCAGCGCCGACAGCATCTCCGGCAGGCCCTCGTCCGCGCGGCTCCCCTGCCACACGGTCTGCTCGCTGTAGGGCGGATCGGTTATCACCACGTCGGGCCGGTGCCCGGCGATCGCCGCCGCCAGCCCGGCCCGGTCGAAGACGTCGGCCTGCTGCAGGGCGTACGGCACCGGCCCGCCGTCGGCGGCGAGCCGTCCGGCCAGCCGCCCGGCCGCCTCGGCGGCCTCGGCGTAGCCGGGCTTGCCGAAACGCTCGGCCCGGTCGGTCAGCTCGGCGGCCCGGGCCCGCAGCCCGGTGTCGGTCAGCAGGTCGAGGTTGGCCCGCGCGATCCGCAGCGCCTCGCTGGAGACGTCCGAGGCCAGCAGCGCCCCGATGCGGCGGCGGTGCAGGAGCCCCAGGACGGTCAGCAGGTATGCGCTCCCGCAGCACGGATCCCACACCACGGCGGGCTCGTCGCCACCCCGTAGCGCGAGCGCCCGCTGGAAGATCTCGGAGACGAGCCGCACGGGGAAGGCGGGGAAACCGGGGGCCGAGTGGAGCACGGCGCCGCTGGCGAGATCGCTGTAGTCAGCCCGCGTCGTCTCGTACCGGTACGCCAACCTGCCCGTCCTCCTCGTTCAGCGCCCATGTTATCCCGGGTCGCGCCTCGAGCCGGCAGAAGTCGGTCGGCGGCAGCGGCGTGACCTCACCCAGGGTGAGGCCGGCCTTCCCGCACAGTCGCTCGAAGTCGCCCCGGGTCCGCTCCAGACCGCTGCCGTTGACGAGCAGGTTGAGATCGTTGAGGTAGGGGAGAGGGTCCGCGCCCGGCGGCACCGTGTCGGGGAGGACGTGCTCGATCATCAGGATCCGCCCGTGCTCGGTGACGCCCCGCGCGCAGTGCCGGAGAATCGTCGCCGCCCGCTCGTCGCCCCAGCCGTGCACGACGCTCTTGAGCAGGTAGAGATCGGCGCCGTCCGGGACGCCGGCGAAGAAGTCGCCGGCCTCGATCCGGCAGCGTCCGGCGACACCGGCCCGGCGCAGGGTCTCCTCCGCCCGGGACGCGCCGGTGGGGCTGTCGTAGATCACTCCCCGTAGCCCGGGGTGCTCGCGCAGGACCGCGGCGATCAGCGTTCCGTCACCGCCGCCGACGTCCACGACGGTTGCGAAACGCCCGAAGTCGTAGCTCTGGGCGAGGGCCCCGGCCACGCCCCGCGTCCCCTGGCTCATCGCGGTGTTGTACAGCTCCGACAGCTCGGGGTCGCCGCTCAGATGGCCGAAGAAGTCGGTGCCGAACGCCTCGTCGAACGCGGGGCGGCCGGTGCGCACGCTGAACTCCAGGTTCTGCCAGGCGGTCAGCATCGCGGGGTCGGTGAGCATGCGGGCGAGCGCGTACAGCGACCCCGGCCGGTCACCGCGGAGCAGCGCCCCCACCGGGGCCACCGCGAAGCGGCCCGGGCCCGTCTCCGTGAGCACCTCCAGCGCGGCCAGCCCGCGCAGCAGCCGCAGCATCGTGCGCTCCGGCACGCCGTACTCGGCCGCGAGGTCCGTCGACGAACGCTCGCCGTCACCGATCGCCTCGGGCAGCTTCAGCCGGATGCCCAGCCCGACCACCTGGGTGGCCCTGCCGCCGAAGACGAGCCGCAACAGGTCCGGCCACGGGTTCCTCTCCACCTGCTCCTCCATGGCGTTAGCGCCCGTCCTCCCGGCCCAGGCCGAGGCGGATCGCGCGCTCGACCGCCGAATACCGCCCGTCGGCCCGGGCGAGCTCCAGCTCCCCGACCGGCTGCAGGGACGGCTGCGCCATGAACCGGGGCCGGGTGCCGGTGTTGGAGACGGGCGTGTGCACCAGGAACGGGTGGCACAGGTAGACGTCGCCCGCCTCACCCGTGGCCGAGGCGAGCGGCCGGCCCGCGCCCACGTCGCCGGCCTTCAGATATGTCCCCTCCGGGCCGTACGGCTCGAGCAGGGGCGGCACGTCCAGGTGGGAGCCGACGCGGATGAGCGTGGGGGCGTCCCGGTCCCCGGTGTCGGAGTACAGGAACAGCAGCAGCAGCGACCGCCCGCGCGACACCGTGTTGCACCGGAAGATCTTGTCGTAGTCGGGTGGGACGAGCGCCTGCTCGCCCTCCCAGTCCGGGCCGCCGGCCGCCTCCGCCTCGGCGGCCAGGAAACCGGCGTCGATGTGCCAGCCGTAGTCCTCGGCCTCCTCCGGCCTCCGGGCGCCGGGGAAGCGGACCGGGAACGTCCCGACCTGCTCGATGGGCCTCCACCGCCCGGGCCCGACCAACTGGTCGTAGGCGGCGTGCAGGGCGGGGGTGTTGGCGCTGCGCACGAACGGCTCGTCGGCCTGGGCCCCCAGCCTGACCACCTCCCTGGTCCAGGTCGTGGGATCGTCCGGATCCATGCCGAGCTGCTTCCAGAGGATGTCGCGAGCCTGGGCGGCGAGTTCCTTGGGAAACGCGCCCTCCAGCCGGATGAAGCCGTCTGAGACAAAGCTCTCGATCTGCTCATCTGTGAGTACCTGGGCGCCCATCGCACTCCTTATGGAATAGGCAAGTAATCCGCCGCCTGGAGATCGTTATATCCCGGAACCAACCCACGGCGGCCCGCGCGGGCCAAGAACTAGCATTTCCCTCAGATCCGATTCCCCCGGGGGGAGTTAGCCTCGATAACTCCTGCGCCCAATAGAACGGGAGGTGGATCCGTGACGTGGCGGCTGATCGCAGGCCCGTCGTCGCCGGCCGGTGGCAGCCCGCCGGCTCGACCCCCGGACCCCGGGCGGGACCGGAGGCCGGGGCCTTCGACCACGCGGTCCGCGGCACCTTTCCGGAGAATCGGCGGAGACGCCGTCCGGGGCGGATCGCGGCTTTTCTTATGGGCAGCCCAACGTCTTTCACCCGTGGAGGCCGCATGAAAATCGAAGTGCTCAAACCGTCCTGCAATCTGGAGACGATCAGGGACGGGCGCGGCGGCATTTTCACCTGGGTGCCACCCGATCCCATCCTGGAATTCAACATGCTGCACCTGCACCCGGGAAAGGTGCGCGGCCTGCACTACCATCCGCACTTCGTCGAATACCTGCTCTTCGTCGAGGGCGAAGGCGTGCTGGTCACCAAGGACGACGCCGACGACCCGGACTGTCCCGAGGAGTTCATCCACGTCTCGCGGGGAGTCTGCACCAGGACGCCGAGCGGGGTCATGCACACCGTCCACGCCGTCTCGTCGCTGACGTTCATCGCCATGCTCACCAAGCCCTGGGACGAGTGCGACCCCCCGTTGGTGCAGGTCGAGCCCCTGCCGCACACCCTGGGGCGCGTGTGAGGGTCGCGGTGGCCGGCGCACGGGGCTTCGTCGGAGCGGCCATCACCCAGGCGCTCGGGGCCGTGGCCGTCCCCGTCAGCCGCGAGAACTACGAGGAAGTACGGCGCAGCGGCCCGTTCGACGTGCTGATCAACGCGGCCTGCCCGTCACGCCGCTACTGGGCGCGGCACCACCCGGCCGACGACCACCGCGAGACGGTGGTCAAGACCCGGGCGTTCCTGCGCGAGTGGGAGTGGGACAGGTTCGTCCAGATCAGCAGCATCTCCGCGCGCACCCAGCCGGACACCCCCTACGGCGGGCACCGGGCCGAGGCGGAGGAGCTCTGCGCGGGCAACCTGGTCGTCCGCCTGGGCCCCATGTACGGCACGGCCTACGTCAAGGGCGTCCTGATGGACATGATCGGAAACCAGCCGGTCTACACGGCGGGCGAGTCACGCCAGAGCTTCGCCCCGGTCGAGTGGTGCGGCCGGTGGGTGGCCACCCACCTGGAGGCCGAGGGCCTGTGGGAGGTGGGCGCCAGGACGACGATCACCCTACGGGAGATCAGGGACGCCGTCGGCTCGCGCTCCACCTTCGACAGCGACCGGATCGACGACCAGTTCCCCCTGGTCACCACACCTGAGGCGGACTGGCCGGTCGCCGCGGACGTGGTCGGCTGGCTCAGCGCGAGATGCGGAGCCGGCCGAGGATGAAGCGCTCAGCGGACTCTCCGGCGGCCTCTCGGACCCGTTCCACCGAACCCACTCAGCTCATGGTCGAACGAACTCACTCAGCTCATGGTCGAGCACGATCTGGAGAAGCATGACAACGTCCGAACGAGGTGACGGCATCAAGGGCCGGCCGACCGGTCACCGGACCGGCGGAGGTCACATGACGGTCATCGACCGCTGCCGCATCTGCGACAACACCGAGCTGCTGCCCGTGCTCGACCTCGGCCCGCAGGCGCTCACCGGGGTCTTCCCCCGGACCCGCGACGAGCCCGTGCCGCAGGTCCCGCTGGAGCTGGTGGTCTGCTCGCCGAGCGGCTGCGGCCTGGTGCAGCTGCGCCACACCGCCGACTTCGGGCTCATGTACGGCGAGCACTACGGCTACCGCTCCAGTCTCAACCGTTCCATGGCCGACCACCTGCGCGGCAAGGTCGCCGCCATCAGGGACCTGGTCGATCTCGGCCCCGGCGACCTGGTGGTGGACATCGGCAGCAACGACGGCACCCTGCTGTCGGCCTATCCCGCCGACGGCCCCGCCCTGGTCGGGGTGGATCCCGCGGCCGCCGCCTTCGCCGAGTTCTATCCGCCGCACGTCGAGCTGATCCCCGACTTCTTCGCGCGCGACCTGCTCGGCGGGCGCCGCGCCAAGGTCGTCACCTCCATCGCGATGTTCTACGACCTGCCGCGCCCGATGGACTTCATGGAGGAGGTACGCGACCTCCTGACCGACGACGGCATCTGGGTGATCGAGCAGAGCTACCTGCCCGCGATGCTCCACTCCACCGCCTACGACGTGGTCTGCCACGAACACCTGGACTACTACGCGCTCCGCCAGATCGAGTGGATGGCCGAGCGCACCGGCCTGATGGTCGTCCACGCCGAGCTGAACGCGGTCTACGGCGGCAGCCTCTCGGTCGTCCTGGCCAGGAACACAGCCGGCCGCAGGGCCGACGGACCGGCCCTGGCCCGGATCCGCGCCGGTGAGGAAGACCTCCCCTACGCGGCGTTCGCCCGCCGGACCAGGGAGCACCGCGACCGGCTGCTCGACTTCCTCGACGAGTCACGGAAGCGGGACCTGCTCACCCTCGGCTACGGCGCCTCTACCAAGGGCAACGTGATCCTGCAGTACTGCGGGCTCGGCGAGGCCGACCTGCCCTGCGTCGCCGAGGTCAACCAGGACAAGTTCGGCTGCTACACCCCCGGCACCGGCATCCCGATCGTCTCCGAGGAGGAGGCCCGGGCGCGCCGCCCCGACCAGTTCCTGGTCCTGCCGTGGATCTACCGGGAGTCGATGATCGCCAGGGAGCGCGACTTCCTGCGGTCGGGCGGGAAGCTCGTCTTCCCGCTGCCTGAGCTGGAAGTGGTGTGAACCGTGGCGACCTGCCTCGTGGTCGGCGCCCACGGCCAGGACGGCACGCTCCTGCGCGAGCTGCTCGCCCGGCGGGGCGACGCCGTCGTGGCCGTGGGCAGAGGTGAGGTCGCCGACATCACCCGCCGGGACGAGGTGGTCCGGCTGGTCGAGACGGTCCGGCCCGACGAGGTCTACCTGCTGGCGGCCGTGCAGGGCCCGGCGCAGGACGGGCCCGCGGACGCCCGCGCCTCCTACGAGGTCAACACCCTGCCGGTGGTGTACTTCGCCGAGGCGCTGCTGGCGCACGCCCCGGCGGGGCGGCTCTTCTACGCCGCCTCCTCCCACGTCTTCGGAGAGCCGGAGACGGCCGTGCAGGACGAGTCCACCCCGCTCCGCCCGACCTCGCTCTACGGGATCACCAAGGCGGCCGGGCTCCTGCACTGCCGTGCCTACCGGGAACGGGGGGTCTTCGTCTCAGCGGGGATCCTCTACAACCACGAGTCGCCGCTGCGGCGGCCGGGCTTCGTCTCGCGGAAGATCGTACGGGCCGCGGCGCGGGCGGAAGAGGTCACGCTCGGCTCGCTGAGCGCCACCGTCGACTGGGGGTACGCCCCCGACTACGTGGCCGCCATGGCCGCCGTGCTCCAGGCGGACGGCCCCGGCGACTTCGTCGTGGCCACCGGACAACCGCACACGGTCGAGGAGTTCGCCGCCACCGCCTTCGGCCTCGCCGGGCTCGACTGGCGGCGCTACGTCCGCCAGGACCCCGCCCTGCCGCACCGCGGCGGCAGGCCTCTGGTCGGCGACGCCGGCCGCCTGCGCGCGGTCACCGGCTGGCGGCCCACGGTGGACTTCACCGGCATGATCCGCAGGCTGCTCCAGGCCGAACTGGGCGGAGCCGGACCGGGCGGAGAGGCGCGGTGCGGGGACCAGTCCGCGGACGGAACCGCCCCCCGGTGGCCGGAAAGCGAAAAGGACCACCTCTGATCTCTCAGAGATGGCCCTTCACCTCGGGAAGTACTGCTACGTCGGGGTGACAGGATTTGAACCTGCGACCTCTTCGTCCCGAACGAAGCGCGCTACCAAGCTGCGCCACACCCCGGTGCACGTCGGTCTTGCTCGTGCTTGGGAAAGTCTAGCGGACTTCGCGGGTGCTTGCGTCACTTCGGCGGCGGGGCACCAGCGTCAGGAGGCTGGCCTCGGGGAAGCAGGCGAAACGGACGGGGGAGTAGGGGCTGGTGCCGAGCCCGGCGGAGACGTGGAGGTAGGCGGAGTCGTGGCGGCTCAGACCCTTGACGCGGGCCCGGTCGATGCCGCAGTTGGTGACCAGGGCGCCGTAGAAGGGGATGCAGAGCTGGCCGCCGTGGGTGTGGCCGGCGAGCAGCAGCTGGTAGCCGTCGGAGGCGAAGCGGGTCATGTTCCGGGGCTCGGGGGAGTGCATGACGCCGAGGCGGAGGTCGGCCTCGGCGGGAGCGGGGCCGGCGATCAGGTCGTAGCGGTCGAGGTTGATGTGGGAGTCGTGGATGCCGCCCACGGCCACGTCGAGATCGCCGACCTTGATGCGGGCGGTGGTGTTGTTCATGTCCAGCCAGCCCTCGACGGCCATGGCGGAGCCCAGCTCCTCCCAGGGGAGCGAGGGGATCTTCTGGGCGTGGTCGCCCTTGGAGGTGCGCCAGAGGTAGCGCGCGGGGTTCTTGGGGCGCGGGGCGTACATGTCGTTGGAGCCGTAGACGAACAGGCCCGGACGCGACAGCAGCGGCTCCAGGGCGTGCAGGAGCGGGCCGATCGCGTCGGGGTGGGCGATGGAGTCGCCGGTGTTGACCACCAGGTCGGGCTTGAGGTCGCCCAGCGAGCGGACCCAGTTGATGAGCATCCGCCGGCCCGGGGTGAGGTGCAGGTCGGACAGCTGCAGGATGCGCACCGGGCGCTGGCCGGGCTCCAGCACGGGCACGTCGAAGCGGCGCAGACGGAAGGCGTTGCGCTCGACGACCGAGGCGTAGGCGAGGCCGGCCATGCCGACACCGAGCAGGGACAGGGGCACCGCGGCTGCTTTCCTCACCCTTTCATCATGCCCGACATCGAGCTCCCTGAAGGAGACTTGGGCTGTGGCGAGCTGGTGAGACGGCAAGATGGAGCACATGAGCACATTGAAGGACAGGCTGAAGGCCGACCTCACGGCCTCGATGAAGAGCAGGGACGAGATCCGCACGCGGACGATCCGCATGGCCCTGGCGGCCGTGAACGTCGAGGAGGTCGCCGGTAAGACGGCCCGCGAACTCTCCGACGACGAGATCATCAAGGTGCTGACCAAGGAGGCCAAGAAGCGCCGGGAGGCGGCCGAGGCGTTCAGCGGCGCCGGCCGTACGGAGCAGGCGCAGGCCGAGGTGGACGAGCAGGCCGTGCTGGAGGAATACCTCCCGGCCCAGCTCTCCGACGAGGAGCTCGGCAAGCTCGTGGACGAGGCCGTCGCCGAGACCGGCGCCGCCGGGCCTCAGGCGATGGGGCAGGTCATGAAGGTCCTCAACCCCAAGGTCGCCGGGCGGGCGGAGGGCGGCCGGGTGGCGCAGGCCGTGCGCGCCCGCCTGACGGCCTGAGCCGGGCCGTAGGTCCCGAGCCGGGCAGCGGGGTCCCGAGCCGGGCCGCACGCCCGCCCTGGGCGGCGCTGTGGGCCCGCCTGGCGGCGGTATGACCTTTGGTGTGACGAGAGCCCTCCCCGATGTCTCAGGGAGGGCTCCGGCGTCTCTACGGGGGGCTCCGGCGTCCGCGCGGGCCCCGCCGGTTCTACGGGATGACGGGGATGGTCAGCTCACCGGGGTCGCCGTCGTTCGGGAGGCCGCCGTTGGCGTCGTCGATGATGATGTTGCCGTTGTCCTGGGGCGGCCCGTCGCCGTCCACGTTGCCGGGCTTCCTGACGGGCGGCGGCGCGCAGGCGCCGGAGCAGCCCCCGAAGCGGCCCGTGTTCACCGGGGTGAAGGAGCTCGGATCGACGCCCTTCAGGGCGCCCAGCATGGAGCTCTTCCAGATCCGGCCGGAGATCGAGGCGCCGTACACGTAGCTGTAGTAGCGCCCGCCGATGGTCACGCCGACCAGGTCGTGCTTGAAGGCGCCGCGCGGGTCGCCGAGGCTGACCGCGGAGGCGAGGTCGGGGGTGAAGCCGGCGAACCAGGCGGCGGTGTAGCCGTCGGTGGTGCCGGTCTTGCCCGCCGCCGGCCGGCCGATCCCGCCGACCTCGGTCATCGTGCCCTTGGTGAACACCCCGGACATGATGTGGGTGGCCGCGTCGGCGACCTCCTCGTCCAGGACCTGGCTGCACTTCGGCTTGTACGGCGTGATCTTGCCGTCGCGGTCGCGGATCTCGGTGATGGCCATGGGCTTGCAGTAGGTGCCGCGGGCGGCGATCGTCGCGTAGGCGGCCGACACGGTCACCGGGTCCATCTCGTTGACGCCGAGCGTGAACGTCTGGACCTCACGGAGCTTGCCCCCGTCGGCCCGCTTGATGCCCAGCTTCTTGGCCATCTTGACCACGTCGCAGAGGCCGACCTGCTCCTCGAGCTTCAGGAAGAAGGTGTTCACCGAGCCGAGCGTGCCGGTCGTCAGGGTCTTGAAGCCGCCGCCGCCCTCGCTGGAGTTGTGGACGTCGTGCTTGGGGTCGCCGACCCGGTTGCCCTCGCAGTCGCGGAAGGCGCCGTAGCTGGGGGCGTAGTAGACCGACCCGGTGCTGTTGCCGTCGTTGAGCTTCATCCCCTTGTCCAGCGCGGTCAGCAGGGTGAAGGGCTTGAAGGTGGAGCCGGCCTGGAAGCCCGCGCCGCCGCCGTGCAGGCCGTCGGCGGCGAAGTTGATGCTGGTCTCGTTCTTCTTCTTGTCCCTGCCGAACTTCCGGCTGGTGGCCATCGCCTTGATGGCGCCGGTGCCGGGGACGACCATCGCCTGCGCGGCGACGGGCTTGTCGCTGGTCTTGACGTATTCGCGCAGGGCCTTCTCGGAGGCCTTCTGCGTCTTCGGGTCGAGCGTCGTCTTGATCGTCAGGCCGCCGCGCTGGAGCCGCTTCTCGCGCTGCGCGGGGGTCTTGCCGAACTCGGGGTTGTTGCGGATCTCCTCGCGGACGTAGACGCAGAAGTAGGGATACGGGCTCGTCTCGCAGCCGCCGGGGGCGGAGATGTCCTTGTATCCGAGCTTCTTGGCCTTGGCCTCCGCGGCCTCCTGCGTTGTGATCTTGCCGAGCTCGGCCATCCGGTCCAGGACGATGTTGCGCCGCTGCAGCAGCAGCCGCTGCTTGGCCTTGCCCCCGTTGGGGTCGGTCCCGTTCGGGTCCTGCACGGCCCCGGCGAGGGTGGCCGCCTCCCACAGGTTCAGCTTGGCGGCGGGCTTGCCGAAGAACCGCTTGGACGCGGCCTGGATGCCGTAGCCGCTCGCGCCGAAGTAGGAGATGTTGAGATAGCGCTCGAGGATCTCGGCCTTGGTGTATTTCTCCTCGATGGCCATCGCGTAGCGCAGCTCGTTCAGCTTGCGGGAGAAGGTCGGCGCGATCGCGGCCTCTCTCTCCTCCTCGGTCTCCGCGCTGTTGAACAGCACCTGCTTGACGTACTGCTGGGTGATGGAGGAGCCACCCTGGATGCCTCCGCTGCCCGTGGCGTTCTTCACCGCCGCGCGGAAGGTGCCCTCGATGTCGATCGGGCCGTGCTCGTAGAACCGGAAGTCCTCGATCGAGACGATCGCGGTCTTCATGATGTCGGCGACCTGGTCGAGCGTCACCGACTCGCGGTTCTCGTAGTAGAACTGCGCGAACTGCTTGCCGTCCGCGTCCAGCAGGGTCGTCTTCTCCGGGAGAGGGGGCTCCTTGAGCTCCTCGGGGAGCAGGTGCAGCTCCTCCGTGGTGGAATTCACGGTCAACCCCGCGCCACCCACCGCCGGAAGCGCGATGGCAGCGACCAATACGCCTGCGGCGACAGCCGCGGCGAGCAGCCGCGCGACGTTGCCGACCGCCGATTTCTGATCTTTGCCTTGAGCCTGCACGAGTCCAAGGGTACGTCGGACGGATGACCCAAACGGTAACGGAACACTATTTCAGCTCGCGTCGAGTACGTACCGGGTCAGGTGACTAGTCATTCCCGGCCACATGGCCGCTGATGACCATGCGAGAAATTGGTCCCGCCGGGGTCTGTCGGCCCGAACGTCTGGTTGCGTACGTTCTCCTTCTGCGGCAATTGAATACGGAGGCTCGACGCCCGCGCCCGTCGGCCCCAAGTCACGACTGACCACCTAAGGGGAGTGGGGTCGAATGTGGATCACGGATTGGACCTCCCGTGCTGCCTGTAAGGGTGCGGATCCTGACGCGCTGTTCGTTCAGGGCGCTGCCCAGAACCGAGCGAAGCTGATCTGCCGAGGATGCCCGGTCCGGACCGAGTGCCTCGCCGACGCGCTGGACAACCGCATCGAGTTCGGGGTGTGGGGCGGGATGACCGAGCGCGAACGCCGGGCGCTGCTGCGCCGGCGGCCGGACGTCGACTCCTGGCGGGACCTCCTGGAGGTCGCCAAGGAGGAGTACGAACGGACGAATGAGCTGATCGCCGGCTGAGCCCGCCGATCCCGTACGGCTGGCGCCCCGCGCCAGCCGTACCTTTCTCATGTCCGGAGTCCCCGGGGCGTGCCCTGGGGCCCGGGGTCCGCTCAGGCCGGAGGCGTGCTCCGCCGCGAGGCTCCGGAGCGGAGTGCTCCGGAGCCTCGCGGGCGTGCTGCCCGGTTACGGACCCCGCCGTTCAGGCGCTCTGCTGGACGCCCTCCAGGTCCTGCTGGGCGGCCAGGAGCTCGCCGACCCGACGCAGCCCCTCCAGGTCGTGCACGTCCTCCGACATGGCGGGGACCTGGGCCACGGGCACCGTGGGATGGGCGGAGAAGAAGTGCTCCTGCTCGCGGTGCTCGCGGGCGGCCAGCTGCATCCGGCCGGCGTGCAGCCGGAGCACGGCGGCGGTCAGCTCGTGCTCGCCCCGCGACTCCAGGTCCTCGGCGGCGGCGGTGCTGCGCGCCGCCGACAGCACGGCCGCCGGCGCGCGGTGCACCCGGTTGACCACCAGCCCGGCCAGGGGCATGCGCTCCTCGGCCAGCCGCTCCACGAAGTACGACGCCTCGCGCATCGCGTCGCGCTCGGGCGCGGCCACGACGACGAACGCGGTCCCGGGGGCCTGCAGGAGCCGGTAGGTCTGCTCCGCGCGGACCCTGAACCCGCCGAAGACGGCGTCGAGGGCGGAGACGAACGTCTGCAGGTCCTTGAGCACCTGCGCGCCCAGCAGCTTGGTCATGGCCCCGGCGACGAGGCCGAACCCGGCGTTGAGCAGTTTGAACGCGCTGCGGCCGCCCGCCTTGGCGGGGGCCATCAGCAGCCGGATCAACCGGCCGTCGAGGAAGCGGCCCAGGCGTTCCGGCGCGTCGAGGAAGTCGAGCGCGGAGCGGGAGGGCGGGGTGTCCACGATGATCAGGTCCCAGTCGCCCGACCGGCGGAGCTGGCCGAGCTTCTCCATGGCCATGTATTCCTGCGTGCCGGAGAAGCTGGACGACAGGGACTGGTAGAAGGGGTTCGTCAGGATCTGGCGGGCCCGCTCGGGGTCCGCGTGGGCCTCGATGATCTCATCGAAGGTCCGCTTCATGTCGAGCATCATGGCGTGCAGCCGGCCCTCGCCCCGCACGCCCGCGACGGGCTTGGGGGTGTTGTCGAGCTCGGTCAGGCCCATCGACTGCGCCAGCCGCCGGGCGGGGTCCACGGTGAGCACCACGGCCGACCGGCCGCGCTCGGCCGCGCGCAGCCCCAGCGCGGCCGCGGTGGTGGTCTTGCCGACGCCGCCGGAGCCGCAGCAGACGACGATCCGGGTGCCCGGGTCGTCGATGATGGCGTCGAGGTCGAGGACGGGGACGGCCCGCTGCCTGCCGGACCGCTCGCTGCGCTCGCTCATGCTGCTCCCTGCGTGTGGATCGATTCGGCCAGCTCGTACAGCCCGGCCAGGTCCACCCCGTCGGCCAGCAGCGGCAGCTCGTAGCGGGGGCGGCCGGCCTTGGTCAGCGACAGCCTCTCGCGCCGCTCCAGTCCGGTGCGGTGGGCGTGCTCGACGATCTCCTCGGCGAGGGCCTCGGCCACGACGGCGGCGTCGGAGCTGCCGTCCGCCAGTCCGGACGCCTTGAGGCCGAGCGCCAGTTCGGCCGGGTCGAACCGGCCCTTGCCGACGTCGTCCAGGACGGACTTGGGCAGCAGGGACTCCCTGACCATGTTCGTGAAGATCCCGCCGGGCGGGAGCCCGGCCGCGCGGAGCTCGGCGAGGCCGTCCAGGGTCTCCTGGACCGGCATCTCCTCCAGGAGCGTGACGAAGTGCACCGCGGTCTCGGGGGAGGCGACGACGCCGTTCACCAGGTCGGCGTGGTTCTTGATCGGACCCACCCTGGCCAGCCCGGCCACCTCGTTGGTGACGTTGAGGAAACGGGTGATCCGGCCGGTCGGCGGCGCGTCGAGCACCACCGCGTCGTAGATCCGCCGGCCGTCCTTGTCCTTGCGGCGGACGGCCTCGCTCGTCTTGCCGGTGACCAGGACGTCGCGGAAGCCGGGGGCGATGGTCGTGGCGAAGTCGACGACCCCCATCTTGGTCAGGGCCTTGCCCGCCCGGCGCATGCCGTAGAACATCTCGAGGTAGTCGAGCATGGCCTCTTCGGGGTCGATGGCCAGCGCGTAGACGTCCCCCCCACGGGGGGCGACGGCGATCTTCCGCTCCTCGTACGGCAGCGGCGGCAGGTCGAAGACCTGCGCGATCCCCTGCCGCCCCTCGACCTCCACCAGCAGGACCTTGCGGCCGTCCGCGGCGAGGGCGAGGGCGAGGGCGGCGGCGACCGTGGTCTTCCCGGTGCCGCCCTTACCGGTGACGACATGGAGGCGTACGCCGTCCCAATCGGTGTCGCGAGCTCTCACGTCTCGAAGGCTACCCAACGACTACTTGACGATTCGTCGGAGCTGTCCACTGGCGGGGCTCCAGGTACGGATTGTGACAGTGATCCTGCCCACTCGGAGAACGGCGCCAGGGGCGGGTTCAGGGGCCGCCTCGCTAATGTGTCCCACATGACGAAATGGGAATACTCGACGGTGCCTCTGCTGGTCCACGCGACCAAGCAGATTCTCGATAACTGGGGCCAGGACGGCTGGGAGCTCGTCCAGGTCGTGCCCGGGCCGAACCCCGAGCAGCTGGTCGCCTACCTGAAGCGGCCCAAGCCGTGACGCCGCAGGAGAAGCTGGCCGAGCTCGGCCTGACGCTGCCCGAAGTCGTCGCGCCGCTGGCGTCCTACGTCCCGGCGATCCGCTCGGGCGACCATGTCTACACCTCGGGCCAGCTCCCGATGGTGGACGGCAAGCTCGTGGCGACCGGCAAGGTCGGTGCCGAGGTCAGCGCCGAGGAGGCCCGCGAGCTCGCCCGGACCTGCGCGCTCAACGCCCTCGCGGCGGCCGCCTCGGTGGCCGGAGGGCTGTCGAACATCGTCCGGATCGTCAAGGTCGTCGGCTTCGTGGCCAGCGACCCCGCCTTCAGCGGCCAGCCTCAGGTGATCAACGGTGCCAGCGAGCTGCTCACCGAGGTCATGGGGGAGGCGGGCAAGCACGCCCGCAGCGCGGTCGGCGTGGCCGTCCTCCCGCTGGACGCGCCGGTCGAGGTCGAGATGATCGTCGAGGTCCGCTGACGGTCGAGAAGGCCGCCGGGGGCCGACCACCGGGGTCTCCCGGCGGCCGAGGCGGCCGCCGGGATCACCGGCGGCTGGAGCGGCCGCCGGGGTCCGCGGGCGGTCGCCGCGGTCCGCCGGCGATTGTCCGGAGCGGGAGCGGTGCCACATGATGGACCTGAAACCGAGTGTTGTTCGGGTGGAGGGTCTGAATGGGTGGTATTCCGCTCCCAGGTGAGTTCGGTGAGCGTGCGCGCGACATCCTGGCCGGGCGGCTGGAGCCCGCCCCGGCCCGGGATGCCGCCACCGTGGTCATCCTCCGCGAGGGCGTCGAGGTCTACCTGTTGAGGCGCAAGGCGAGCATGGCCTTCGCGGCGGGCGCCTACGTCTTCCCGGGGGGCTCGGTGGACCCCCGCGACGCCGACCACGCAGTCGCCTGGGCGGGCCCCTCGCCCGCGGAGTGGGGAGCGGTCTTCCGGGCGGACGAGAAGACCGCGCGCGGCCTGGTCTGCGCCGCGGTGCGGGAGACGTTCGAGGAGTCGGGCGTGCTGCTCGCCGGGCCGTCCCCGCGGTCCGTCGTGGCCGACACCACCGGCGACGACTGGGAGGCCGACCGGCTCGCCCTGATCGACCGGAGCCTGTCGTTCGCCGACTTTCTCGACGGGCGGGGCCTGGTCCTCCGCTCCGACCTGCTCCGTCCGTGGGCGCACTGGATCACGCCGGAGGTCGAGCACCGGCGCTTCGACACCCGGTTCTTCGTCGCCGCCCTCCCGCCCGGCCAGCGCACCCGTGACGTCGGAGGCGAGGCCGACCAGGTCGTCTGGGTACGGCCCGCGGACGCGGTCGACCAGGCCAAGAACGGCCAGATCTTCCTGATGCCCCCGACCTACCGCACGCTCGGCGAGCTGAGCGACTACCCGACCGTGGCCGACGTGCTCGGGGCCGAGCGTGAGATCGTCACCTTCATGCCCGAGATCGCGGAGGTGGACGGGGAGATGCGCATCGTGCTCGACGACGACTACGGACTCGGTCCCGCATGAGCGGACTGCGGATCCCCCTCGACGGGCCGGACGGGTCCGGCACGGCCCACGCGCTCAGCCTGCTCGCCCCGAACCCGTCCCCGATGACCCTGGAGGGCACCAACACGTGGGTGATCGGCCGCGGGGAGGAGGTGCTGGTCGTCGACCCGGGACCGGACGACGGGCCGCACCTGCGGCGGGTCGCCGACCATCTCCGCGGGCGCAGGGTGACGGCGATCCTGCTCACCCACGGGCACGAGGACCACAGCGGCGGCGCGAGAGGCTTCGCCGAGCTGGTCCGCGCGCCGGTCAGGGCCCTGGACCCCGGCCACCGGCTCGGCGAGGAGGGCCTGGCCGACGGCGACGTGCTCACCGTGGGCGGGCTGGAGCTCCACGTCGTGGGCACGCCCGGCCACTCGTTCGACTCGCTCTGCTTCTGGCTGCCGGAGGACCGGGCGATGCTGACCGGCGACACCGTGCTCGGCCGGGGCACCACCGTCATCGCCCCGGACGGTGACCTCGCCGACTATCTGCGGTCCCTGGACCGGCTGCGCGCCAGGGTCGAGCAGGTCGGGGCCCAGGCGCTGCTGCCCGGCCACGGCCCGGTGCTGCCCGACCCGGCCGTCGCGCTGGAGGGCTACATCGCCCACCGCAGGCGGCGGCTGGACCAGATCCGCGACGCGCGGGAACGGGGCGCGAAGACACCGGCGGAGATCGTCGAGATCGTCTACGCGGAGGTCGACAGGTCGCTCTGGCCCGCCGCGGAGATGTCGGTCCGCGCCCAGCTCGCCTATCTCGACGGCTGAGCTGAGCCCGCCCAGCCCGGCTGTCTCGACGGCCGGCCGAGCCCGCCCGCCGGCTGCCGCGACCGCCGGGCAGCCCCGGTGACAGGCCTAGCGCGAGCGGTTGTGCAGCCGCTCCAGGTCCATGATGACCACGGCCTTGGCCTCGATGCGCAGCCAGCCGCGCTGGGCGAAGTCGGCCAGGGCCTTGTTCACGGTCTCGCGCGAGGCGCCGACCAGCTGGGCCAGCTCCTCCTGGGTGAGGTCGTGGTGGACCCGGACGCCGTCGTCGATCCGCTGGCCGAAGCGCTCGGCCAGGTCGAGCAGGGCCTTGGCGACCCGGCCGGGGACGTCGGTGAAGACCAGGTCGGCCAGCACGTCGTTGGTACGGCGCAGCCGCTGGGCCAGGGCCCGCAGCAGGTGCAGGGCCACCTCGGGCCGGCCGGTCAGCCAGGGGCGGAGGTCGTCGTGGCCGAGCCCCGCCAGGCGGACGTCGGTCAGCGCGGTGGCCGACGCCGTACGGGGGCGGGGGTCGAACAGCGACAGCTCGCCGAACATCTCGCCCGGGCCGAGCACGCTGAGTAGGTTCTCCCGGCCGTCGGGCGCGGTCCTGGACAGCTTGATCTTGCCTTCGAGCACCACGTAGAGGCGGTCTCCGGTCTCGTTCTCGCTGAACAGGGTCTGGCCCTTGGACAGCTCCACTTCCGAGACACTCGTGCGCAGCGCGGCGGCGCCCTCACGGTCGAGCGCCGAGAACAGAGGGGCTTTGCCCAGCACGTCGTCGGTGTTCACAGTGCCTCCTGTTTCACGGCTCACGCAGTCATTGTGACCTATCCCACCGAGCAGCTCTCAAGGGGGCCATGCGCGTAGGCTGTGCGGGTGCCCCGCAACGTCAGCCGCGCTGGTGAATCCCAGCTTGCCCTGGTCCGTCGCGCCCGGCGGATGGATCGCATCCTGGCGGAAACCTACCCAGACGCACACTGCGAACTCGACTTCCGCGACCCTCTGGAGCTGCTGGTCGCGACGATCTTATCTGCGCAGTGTACGGACAAAAGGGTCAACATGGTTACCCCAATCCTTTTTGCGAAGTACCAGACCGCGGAGGACTACGCGGGCGCCGACCGGGCCGAGATGGAGGACATCATCCGGTCCACGGGCTTCTACCGGGCCAAGACCAACAGCATCATCGGCATGGCCCAGGTCCTGTGCGAGCGGCACGGCGGTGAGGTCCCCGGCAGGCTCAAAGACCTCGTCACGCTGCCCGGCGTCGGCCGCAAGACCGCCAACGTGGTGCTCGGCAACGCCTTCGGGGTCCCCGGTATCACCGTTGACACGCACTTCCAGCGGCTCACCCACCGCTTCGGCTGGAGCGAGGAGACCGACCCGGTCAAGATCGAACAGGTCGTCGCGGGGCTCATCCCGAAACGGGACTGGACGATGATGTCCCACCGGCTGATCTGGCACGGCCGCCGCATCTGCCACGCCCGCCGGCCCGCCTGCGGCGTCTGCCCGCTCGCCGCGCTCTGCCCTTCGTACGGCATCGGCCCCACCGACCCCGTCCAGGCCGCCAAACTGGTACGCCCCGGCCCCTTCTCGTAACCGCTCCCGCGACCGCTCCCGCGATCCGGGAAGCACAGGACGGGCCGCCGTGTTGCAGAGACCGGAGGTGTGCCCGTGGAAGTGCCCGGATGGTTGGAGACGCTGGCCGAACGGGTCGCGCGGGCACCGGTGCCCCGGCGGCTGCGCCCGCCGGTCTCGGGCGGGCGTCCGGCGGCCGTGCTGATGCTGTTCGGCGAGGGGCCGTCCGGCCCCGACGTGCTGCTGATCCAGCGCAGCTCACGCGGGCGGCGGCACGCCGGGCAGCCAGCGTTCCCGGGCGGCGGTGTGGATCCCGAGGACGGCGGCCCGATCCCCGCCGCGCTGCGCGAGGCCCGGGAGGAGACCGGCCTCGACCCGTCCGGCGTCCACGTGGTCGGCACGATGCCCGAACTGTACGTCTCGCACAGCGAGAACCGGGTCACCCCGGTGCTGGGCTGGTGGCACACCCCCTGCGTGGTGCACGCGGCCTCACCCGACGAGGTGGAGTCGGTGGAGCGCGTCCCGATCAACGAGCTCGTCGACCCGGCCAACCGGCTCAACCTGCGCACCCCGAGCGGTTACTCCAGCCCCGCGTTCCGGGTGCGGGGGCTGTTGGTCTGGGGGTTCACCGCGGGAGTGCTCGACGGGGTGCTCGCCGACTCGGGCTTCGCGCTCCCCTGGGACCGGTCACGGATCGAGGATCTGCCCCCCGACGTCGTCAACCTCGCCTCCCGTTGACAGGGCCAGGCCGAGGCGGGCCCAGTCGGCCACGTCGTCGTCGGGGTCCTTGGCCAGCCGCTGCAGAGCCGCCAGGCCCATCGGGTCGGGCGGGCTGCCCATGATGTTGGGCAGGGCGTAGGCCGCGCCGTACCGGACCCTGGGGTCGATGTGCTCGCCCAGGGCGATCACCGAGGGCAGCGCGCGGCGGTCTCTGAGATGGCCGAAGGCGATCAGCACGGAGTAGAGGACCATGCGGTCGTCCTCGCTGGCGGCCAGGAAGCGCAGCACCGGCAGGCTCCGGTCGACGAATCCGAGCCTGCCCAGGATGTCGACCCCGAGCATCCGCTCGGCGGCGCTGTCGCCCGCGCACAGCCGCCGGGCCGCGGTGAAGGTCTCCAGGTCGCCCCGCGCGTGCAGCATGGTGATCGCGTGCCAGCGGATCGTGCCGTCGTGGTCCTGGTCCCGCAGCGCGGTCTCGATGAGAGACTCCACGGCCGCCGACCCCCCGATCGTTGCCATATGACCACGATAACCGCAGGGACCTACCAGAAGGGGTGCACGCGCGGGGCGGCGGCTGGATACCGTAAAGGGGTGAGCGGTGATCTCCTCGATCTCATCCTGATCGCCCTGATGGTGGCCTTCGCGGTGTCGGGATACCGCCAGGGGTTCATCATCGGGGCCCTGAGCTTTGTCGGATTCGTCGGCGGCGGGCTGCTGGGCATCTTCATCGCCCCGCCGATCGCCGGCGCCATCATCGACGGCGAGACCGAGCGGGCGCTGCTGGCCATCGTCATCGTCTTCCTCACCGCGACGATCGGGCAGTTCGCGTCCTCGACGATCGGCGCGGTGGTCCGCAGCCACGTCACCTGGGAGCCCGCCAAGGTGGTCGACGCGGTCGGCGGCACCTTCGCCAGCGCGTTCTCGGTGCTGATCATCGCCTGGCTGATCGGGTCACTGATCACTTTCTCGCAGTTCACCCTGCTGAGCGAGCAGGTCAACAAGTCCCTGCTGATCAGCACCGTCGACCAGGCGATGCCGAAGGCGGCCAAGGACTTCCAGAAGCCGTTCAAGGACTTCATCGACACCTCCGGCTTCCCCAAGGTGTTCGACGCCATAGGGGGCAGCCAGCTCGTCGAGGTCGAACCGCCCGACCAGAGCGTGCCCAAGGGCGCGCAGCTCTCCCGGGCCCGCCGGGGCATCGTCAAGGTCCAGGGCGTCGCGTCGAGCTGCCGCCGGCACATCGAGGGCACCGGGTTCGTCTACTCCCAGAACAAGATCATGACGAACGCCCACGTGGTCGCGGGGGTCGACCAGGACCTCCAGGTCACCGACTACCTCAACAACGCCCACCCGGCCAGGGTGGTGCTCTACAACCCCGACAGGGACATCGCGATCCTCCACGTCCCCGGCCTGAACATGCCCATCCTGCGCTTCGACGGCACCGCCAAGAAGGGCGACGACGCCATCGTCGCGGGCTTCCCGCACGGCCACGGCTTCACCATGAACGCCGCCCGCATCCGGGTCCAGCAGAAGGCCAAGGGCGGCGACATCTACGAGCGCAAGACCGTCGTCCGCGACGTCTACGCCATCCGCGGCCTGGTCCGGCAGGGCAACTCCGGCGGGCCGTTGCTCACCCCCGACGGCCGCGTCTACGGCGTCGTCTTCGCGGCGGCGCTCGACCAGCAGGAGACCGGTTACGTCCTGACCGCGGCCGAGGTGTCGCCGGACGCCGAAGACGGCTCCAAGCTGTTCAACCGGGTCGACACCCAGGAGTGCGACCAGAACGACTAGGCCGGGTCCCGTTGGAGCGGGTCCCTGGTCGTGCGGGCCGGGCTCCGCTAGAGCAGGTCCCTGATCGCGGCGATGGCCGCCCCGGCGTCCGGACCGTCCACGCCGCCCAGCTTCCGGGCGGTCAGGGCGATCTCCTCGTACGGCATGCCGTACCGGCTGATCCGGTCGGCGCCCCGGGCGAACAGCGCCGTGGCCCCGCGCCGGTTGCCCCGCTGGAGGTGGGTGAGGCCGACGCAGATCTGCGCCAGTCCCTGCCAGAGCTCCCGCTCCTGCTCCGGAGAGGTCTTCCAGCGGCCTTCGAGAACCTCGTGGGCGTGGAACGGCCGGCTCTCGCCGAGCAGCCGGCGCGCCTCGGCGAGGGCCTCGTCGGCGCTGGGCGCGTAGTCGTCCGGGACGCGCTCCACGCCCTCCGCCCCGCGGGGCAGCGGCCGGCCGAAGGCGTCCCGGGGACGCCGGTTGCGGGGCCTGCCGTCCGGATCCCGGTCTCTCGCCGTCGGGGGCCTGCCGTCGGGACCCTGGTCTCTCGCGGTCGGGGGCCTGCTGTCGGGATCCTGGTATTTCGCGTTCATCGGTCGCGGAGCCTCCCCTCCGGGGGTGGGTCTCACGGTCATCGGTCGGGCTCGGGGTCGGACAGCCAGCCGATGAGCTCGGCGTCGAACTCCTCCGGCCGCTCCTCGTGCGGGAAGTGACCCGCCCCCTCGATCAGCCGCCACCGGTAGGGGGCGGCCACGTAGCGGCTGGAGCCCTGGGCGGTGCGGGGCAGGATGTGCCGGTCCAGCTCGCCGTGCAGTTGCAGAGTGGGCGCGGCGATCTCGCTCCGCATGGTCCTGGCGTAGCGCAGCCCGTCGGGGCGGAGCTGGGAGCGGGCGAACCAGCGGTGATACTCCACCGCGCAGTGGGAGACGGTGGGGATGCGGAAGACGTCGCGGTAGATCTTCGCCACCTCCTTCTCCGGCCAGCCCGGCCCGGACCACTCCTCCAGCAGCCGTCCCACCATCGCGCCCTCGTTGGCGGTCAGGCGGCGCTCGGGCAGGAAGGGGAGCTGGAACCCCAGCGCGTAGGCGCCCGCCCTGAGCTGACCGAACGGGTCGCCGAACAGCGCCGAGCGGAGCCTGCGCGGATGTGGGGCCGAGACGGGGACGAGCCGCAGGACCGCCTTGGGGTCGAGCACGGACATCGTCCAGGCCAGCAGCCCGCCCCAGTCGTGGCCGACGACGATGGCGCCGGTCTCGCCCAGCGCCCGGACCAGCCCGGCCGCGTCACCGGCCAGGGTGGGCAGGTCGTAGCCACGCGGTGGTTTGTCGCTGGCGCCGTAGCCCCGCAGGTCGACGGCGACGGCGCGGTAGCCCGCCGCGGGCAGCGAGACGAGCTGGTTGCGCCAGCTCCACCAGAACTGCGGGAATCCGTGCAGCAGCAGCACCAGGGGGCCCTTGCCGGCCTCCACGATGTGGAAGCGGGTGCCCCCGGCGTGCACGGAGCGGTGGGTCCACGGGCCTTCCACCCTGACCAGGGACTCGTCGGGGCGGCTCACTGGCCTGGTCTCACCGGTTCGCGGTGCGTGCCGACCTGGCCCGCGGTGGGGGGAGCGGGCGGCGCGGCGGGGCCGAGCCCGCTCTCGCCGCTCTTGATGGTCTTGAGCGAGCGCAGCGTCCGCTTCATCCCGGTCAGGCCCTTGAGCCGCCGGACGCCGAGGAAGACCAGCAGCCCGGCCACGACCAGGTAGAACACGGTGACGATGGCGAAGGCCAGCCATGTCCACACGCCCAGCTCGACCAGGGCGTAGGCGATGGCGAAGGAGGCCAGGATCAGGCACAGGTGGGCCATGAACGCGGCGGCGCCGAAGAGCCCCGCGGCCATGCCGGCCCGTTTGGCGTCGAACCTCAGCTCGCTCTTCGCCAGCTCGATCTCGGCGCGCACCAGGGTGGAGATCTGGTCGCTGGCCGCGGCGACCAGCGCGCCCAGCGACTCCTCCTGCGGCTCCGTGGGTGGATTCAGTGTCATGAACGATCTCCTATCAAGCGCCGGTATCAGACATCATCCTGCGCGTTGAGGTGGTTGTGCACGCGCCCCCGGAGCAGGATCGCCGCGAGGCCGGTGCCGTGGTGCTCACCAGGAGCACCCCGACGGTCACCGCGTTCACCCGTTCCGGGCCGTCGCAGTAGGCCCGGTCGCCGATGAGCAGGCACACGGCGAACCCGATTGCGGCCGGTATCGAGACGGTGGCCATGTCTCCGCCGGCGCAGTTCCCCCGACAGTCTGGCCAAGCCGGGCCGTACGGCCGGCCGCGCCCCGCCGGAGACATGGAGGAACTTACCCACTACCGGTCCGGCGATCACCCCCGGCACCACTGGGCCGACGACCTCAGCGCCGAGCGTGCCCCTCGCGGGCACGGACACGGACACAGGGACAGGCATGGACGCAGACACGGACGCGGGCATGGACGCGGACGCAGGCACGGACGCGGGCATGGACGCGGACGCAGGCACGGACGCGGGCATGGACGCGGACGCAGGCACGGACGCGGACGCCGTGCAGCCCGCCGAGAACGGGCGGACGCGGTGGTCGGCCGGCTCGGCGGGGGAGCTCCCCTCGCCTGGGCCGCTGTGCGCGTTGGTCATCAGGCCCGGCGCTACCCCGGCGACGGCCGTGTGAACGCCGCCGGTCCCGACGAGACATCGGGCGAGGCGGGGGGCGGCCGGTGGCAGCGGCGGCCCGCACGGGAAAGGCGCGGCCCCGGCGTCGGGGACCGCGCCTTCCGGACGGCGCTCGCCGCCGCTCAGCCGCCGCTCAGTCGTCGCTCTTGGCGCTGGGGAGCTGCTCGGAGATGAGGTTCATCACCGTGCTGTCGGCCAGCGTGGTGACGTCGCCGATGCTGCGGTTCTCGGCCACGTCACGCAGGAGGCGCCGCATGATCTTGCCCGAGCGGGTCTTCGGCAGCTCGGGGACGACCAGGATCTGGCGCGGCTTGGCGATCGGGCCCAAGGTCTTGGCCACGTGGTTGCGGAGCTCGGTGGCGATGTCGGCGCTCTCCTCGGCGTTGCCGCGCAGGATCACGAACGACACGATGGCCTGGCCGGTCACCGGGTCGGTCGCGCCGACCACGGCCGCCTCGGCGACCTTCGGGTGGGAGACCAGGGCCGACTCCACCTCGGTGGTGGAGATGTTGTGGCCGGAGACGAGCATGACGTCGTCGACGCGGCCGAGCAGCCACAGGTCGCCGTCCTCGTCCTTCTTGGCGCCGTCGCCGGCGAAGTACATGCCCTCGAAGCGGGACCAGTAGGTGTCGATGTAGCGCTGGTCGTCACCCCAGATCGTGCGGAGCATGGCCGGCCACGGCTCGCGGAGCACCAGGAAGCCGCCGCCGCCGTTGCCGACGGTGTTGCCCTGGTCGTCGACCACGTCGGCGCTGATGCCGGGCAGCGGGCGCATCGCCGCGCCGGGCTTGGCGGCGGTGACGCCGGGCAGCGGGCTGATCATGATGCCGCCGGTCTCGGTCTGCCACCAGGTGTCCACGACCGGGCAGCGCTCGCCGCCGATGTGCTCGCGGTACCAGACGTAGGCCTCGGGGTTGATCGGCTCGCCGACGCTGCCCAGGATGCGCAGGGACGACATGTCGTACTTGGCGGGGATGTCGTCACCCCACTTCATGAAGGTGCGGATCGCCGTGGGGGCGGTGTAGAGGATCGTGACCTTGTACTTCTGCACGATCTCCCAGAACCGGCCGCGGTGCGGGGTGTCCGGGGTGCCCTCGTAGATGACGCTGGTCGCGCCGTTGGCCAGCGGGCCGTACACGATGTAGGAGTGGCCGGTCACCCAGCCGATGTCGGCGGTGCACCAGTAGACGTCGGTCTCCGGCTTGAGGTCGAACACCGCGTGGTGGGTGTAGGCGACCTGGGTCAGGTAGCCGCCGGTGGTGTGCAGGATGCCCTTGGGCTTACCGGTCGTGCCGCTGGTGTAGAGGATGTAGAGCGGGTCCTCGGAGTCGTGGGCCTGCGCCTGGTGGGCGTCGGACTGCCGGTCCACGAGGTCGTGCCACCAGACGTCCTTCTCGGTCCAGGCCACCTCCTGACCGGTCCTGCGCACGACCAGGACGTGCTCGATGCCCGGGCACTCCTTGACCGCCTCGTCCACGGTCGGCTTGAGGGCGCTGGGCGCGCCCCGGCGGTAGCCGCCGTCGGCGGTGACCACGACCTTGGCGTCGGCGTCCTGGATCCGGCCGCTGAGCGCGCTGGAGGAGAAGCCGCCGAACACCACCGAGTGGATCGCGCCGATGCGGGCGCAGGCGAGCATGGTGATCGGCAGCTCGGGGATCATCGGCATGTAGACGGCGACCCGGTCGCCCTTGCCGACGCCGAGCTCCTGCAGCGCGTTGGCGGCCTTGGCGACCTCGCGCTGCAGGTCCGAGTAGGTGAGAGTGCGGCTGTCGCCTTCCGGCTCGCCCTCCCAGTGGTAGGCGATCTTGTCGCCACGACCGGCCTCGACATGGCGGTCGACACAGTTGTAGGCGATGTTGAGCTCTCCGCCGACGAACCACTTGGCGAAGGGCGCGTTCCATTCGAGGGGGGAGTCCCAGCGCTTGGACCAGTTCAGTCGGTCCGCCTGCTTCTCCCAGAACGCGAGGCGGTCCTGCTCCGCCTCGGCGTAGGCGTCGATGGTCACGTTCGCGGCCGCGGCCAGGTCGGCAGGAGGTGCGAACCGCCGGGTCTCGTGCAGCAGGTTCGACAAGGTCTCCTGGGTCTCACGCGACTCGGAACCAGGTGTCTCCGGGGCCACTGCGCACTCCTTACGTACTGCTAGGTGACTGGTCGTGTCCCACTTCACCAGGCCAGAGGGGCTTGCCACAAGAGGTCTAGACAGGTCTGTACCAATCGGTGATAGGGGTCATAGCGGTTCACAAACGCCTTAACGCCGGGTAATCGTGGGGCAGAAACGTTGCCTTTTCGACACCATAGGAATGTAGAAGGCGTTATTCCGTGCGCTTTAGTACGGCGGTGCGCTGGACGGCGGTATGCGTTCGCCGAACGGTCCGCCGCCGGTTTCGGTGGCGCGGTCGGGGCCTTGTTGACCGGCCGGTAGGGTCGGGGAACGTGAGCGACCCATTGGCTGTCATCGCCGAACTTCCCGGAGTGCCTGAGGCGGTCACCGACACGCGCAAGGCCGTGGACCGGCTTTACGGGCATCGCGTGCTACGGCGCAAGAGCCCGGAGGTGTCGGCCAGATCGGCGCTGCGCGGCGCCCGCGCGTCCGCCGCCCTCGACGGTGTGGACGTCCCGCTTGAGGCCATCCCGGAGGTCACCGACCCCGTCGTCCAGGGGGCGCTGCGGGTCTCGGCCGAGCTGGGGCGGCTCGGCCCGACCTGGCGCGCGGCCCCCCGCCAGGTGCTGGCCAGGCTGCACACCCTCGCGGCCGCCGGTCTCACCGAAGACCTCGGCCGTCCCCGGACCGCCGCCGAGACGCCCGACCCCCTCGGCCTGGGCGCCGCGCCGGGGCCGGAGGAGACCGTGGCCCGGGTCGACGGGCTGGTCGACCTGGTCACCAGGACCTCCAAGGCGCCCGCGCTGGTGCTGGCCGCCATCGTGCACGCCGAACTGGTGGTGCTGCGCCCGTTCGGGTCGGCGGACGGGGTGGTCGCCCGGGCGGCCGAACGGCTGACGCTCGTGGAGTTCGGCCTGGACCCGAAGTCACTGGCGGCCGTCGAGCTGGGCCATCTCGAACTCGGGGCGGCCTACGCCGAGAGCCTGCGGGCCTATCTGGGCGGGACCCCCGACGGGGTCGCGGAGTGGGTGCGGCACTGCGCCTCGGCGGTCACCCTCGGTGTCCGGGAGGCCACGGCGATATGCGAGGCCATGCAGCGCGGCTGATCTCGACAGCCTGCGGCCGACAGCGATCGCTCGCGGGCTGATCACGGAGATCTTCGCCCGCGCTGTAGCGGACCCGTGTCCCCGCGGGTCCGCGCCGTAGTGGATCCGTGTCTCAGCGGGCCCGCACAGCAGCGGGTCCGCGCCTCGGTGGACTCAGTGGGCCCGCGTCTCGGTGGGCCCGCGTCCCGGTGGGCCCGCACAGCAAACGGCGCCCCTGGTATGGGGCGCCGTCGCCGGCACTTCCAGCCGGGTTACCAAGCGTGCACCAGATAATCCTCGGGACGGGACAAGCCCGTCCTGACGGTGCCTCCCGCGGCTCGGCGGCACGTGGGTACCCGGCGGCCGTGCCCGGACAACTGGTCCGTGCAACCTTTCTATGCCTGATCCTGGCTGAGGGGAACCCCTGAAACCAAGACCTTTACAGATCAGGGGACATTCGTGGACGAATCGCCATCTATGCCGCGCCGTGTTCTTGAGGGTGCAGATCGGGACAGATGTGGTCCGCAACCCCTGGGGTCCCGATGATCGAAAACGGATCGACGCGGAGCGTGTCCCATTGAAGGCTGAGTCGCAACTCAACTGTTACCCATGAAAAAAGGTGGCGGAAATTGGAGATTACTCCTCGACGAAACTCAAGTTGATCGGGCAGCATGAGGTGGTATCTCCCCATACTGGAGTGACTGCGCACGGGTTGGCCATGCAATCCGCTTGCCATGCTCCGCTGAAGCTTTCTTCCGAACAGGACCGGCTCTACCCCCCCAGAGCCGGACCGGTTGGCGACCCCCGCTCTCCCCCCCGGCGGGGGTCGCCATTTTTTCCCGGAACGTCCGGCCGCCCCCGATCATCCAGGGGGCGCACCCGCCCCCGCGGAGCCGTCCGGCTCCTCCCGTGTGGATGTAACCTCCCGCCGACCCCGGTGCCCGATACGGCAAGCGGTGCTATGGAGCACGTCGGCACCGGAGCGGTGCGGTCCGGCTCGATCCGGTTTCCGGTTGAGTTCAGTCGGCTCGGCCTGGCGCTCCCTCCGACAGTTGCCCGCAGGCAATTGCCCGCAGATAACTGTCCACAGACGCCGGCGGCCCCTTCCGGCTGTCCACAGAGCGGCGTTCGGCGGCCTCACCGTGGCGGGCTCTCCCGGAAAGTGAGTCCTCCGCACTTCAGGGAGGCACTCTTGGACCGCCCTCTGGTCATCACCGAGGACCACGATCTGCTTGACGATCTGCTCCGTGTCGCCGCAGCGGCCGGAGCCGAGCTCGATGTCGCGCATGTGCCCGCACACGCCCGGCCCCGTTGGAACCGCGCCCCGCTGGTCGTCGTCGGCAGCGACATGGCCGACGCCCTGGCCGCCACCGGACCGCCGCCCAGGCACCGGGTCATCCTTGTCACCCGCACTCCCGAGGATCCCGACACCTGGCGGAAGTGCGTCACGGTCGGCGCCCAGGCCGTGCTGGAGCTGCCCTCGGCCGAGCGACAGCTGGTCGAGGAGTTCGCCGATGTCGTGGAGCCGGCGGCCAGAGCGGGGCTCGTGGTGTGCGTCGCCGCCGGCCGCGGGGGAGCCGGGGCCAGCGTCCTCGCCGCGTCGCTGGCGCTGAGCGCCTCCAGACAGCAGCTCCGCACCCTCCTCGTCGACGCCGACCCGCTCGGCGGCGGTCTGGATCTCCTGCTCGGACAGGAGGAGGCCGTCGGGGCGCGCTGGTCCGACCTGGTCGCCCGCGAGGGGAGGATCAGCTTCACCGCGCTCCAGGCGGCTCTGCCCACCTTCGCCGAGCTGACCCTCCTCTCCTTCCACCGCGGCGAGGTCGAGCCCATCCCCGCCGAGGCGATGCGTTCGGTCCTCGAAGCGGGACGGCGGGGCTTCGACCTGGTGGTCGTCGACCTGCCCCGCCATCCCGACCAGGCCGCTGTGGAGGCACTCAGCAGGGCCTCCACCACCTTGCTGGTCGTCACCGCCGACGTCCGGGGGGTGCTCGCGGCGGCCCAGGTGCTCGCCGGCCTGCGCAAGCACACCGGAGAGGTGCGGGCCGTCGTGCGCGGCGGCGTCCTGGACGACGAGGTGGTGGCGACCTCGCTCCGCATGCCGTATGCAGGCAGTCTCCCCGATCAGCCCCGCCTGGCCGCCGCCCTCAACCGCGGCGACGTCCCCCCACTCGGCCGCCGCACCTTCCTCGGCCGGTTCTGCGCCTCGTTCCTGCACTCGCTGCTCGCGGCGGAGACATGAGGCGGCCCGGCGCCGCCACGGAAGTCTCCCCCGAACTGGTCGAGGCGGTCCGGATACGGCTGGCCCGGACCGGGGTCGAGCCCAGCGCCGCGCACGTCGCGGTCGCCCTCCGGGCGGAGCGGGCGGTGCTCGGCGACGCGGAGATCCTGGCGGTGGCACGTGTCCTGTGCGCCGACCTGATCGGAGCCGGTCCGCTGGAACCCTTGCTGGCCGAGCCCGATGTCACCGATGTGCTGGTGAACGGCCCGCGTGAGGTGTGGGTCGACGACGGTCATGGCCTGCGCCGGACCCCGGTCGTCTTCCCCGGCGAAGACGCGGTCCGGCGGCTCGCCCAGCGCCTCGCCTCCGCCGCGGGCAGGCGTCTGGACGACGCGTGCCCCTATGTCGACGCCCGGCTGGCCGGAGGCGTCCGGCTCCACGCCGTCCTGCCACCCGTGGCGGCCGGAGGCACCTGCCTGTCCCTGCGCCTCCCGCCCCGCCGCACCTTCACCCTCCCCGATCTGGTCGAGGCCGGCACGATCAGGGCCGGCACCGTCCCCGTCCTCACCGCGGTGATCGAGTCGAGGCTGGCCTTCCTCGTCACCGGTGGCACTGGCACGGGGAAGACCACCCTGCTGTCGGCCCTGCTGTCCCTGGCCGATCCCGGTGACCGGCTGCTGTTGGTCGAAGACTCGGCCGAGCTGAGACCGCTCCACCCTCATGTCGTGCGCCTGGAGTCACGCCCGGCCAACCTTGAGGGGGCCGGTGGCGTCTGCCTGCGTGACCTCGTCCGTCAGGCGCTGCGCATGCGCCCGGACCGTCTCGTCGTCGGCGAGGTCCGGGGCGCCGAGGTCGTCGATCTCCTCGCAGCTCTCAACACCGGCCACGAAGGCGGTTGTGGCACCCTCCACGCCAACACCGCGACCGACGTGCCACCCCGCCTGGAGGCCCTGGCATGTGCCGCAGGTCTCAGCCGCGAGGCGGTTCACAGCCAGATCGCCGCCGCCCTGGACGTCGTCATCCATCTCGCTCGCGACCACGCCGACGGCCGCCGGCGGGTGGCCGAGATCTGCATGATGACCCGTCGCCCCTCAGGTCTGGTCGACGCCGAACCGGCCCTCACCTTCTCCCCGGACGGCCGTGCGACCATCGGCCCGGGTCTCCCCGCCCTCATGGCCCGGGCCCCCATCCTCTCCACGCTCCCCGGTCTTGCGCGCCGACCATACGGACCCACCCGGCCCGACCGCCGCCACAAGCAGCCGGAAGTCCCCCCGGCAGCGCACCCCCGGCCACCCGCCCCAGTTCCTGATCTCCTGGGACTGTCACCGGGCGGTCTTATCCCGGATGTCCTGGGGTTGTCGCCGACCGATCCTGCTCCGGGTGTTTCGGGGCTGTCGTCGGGCGGTCTCGTCCCGGATGTCCTGGAGATGTTGCCGCGTGGTCCCGCTCCGGATGCTCCGGGTGCTCCGGGACCGGCACGGGGCGGTCTCGCCCCGGGTGCCCTGGGAGCACTGCCGTGACGACGCTGGCCGTGCTCTTCGCCGCCCTGGCCGCATGGTTGTGGGCCGGGCCCGACCCGGGAACGGCTCGCCTGCGGTGGATACGGCAACAGGCCAGGGGCAGATCACGTTCCCTGCCGGCACTGTTCACCGGCCGCTCGCGGCCCTCCAGGCGTACGGCTGCCTGGCGGACAGCCTCGATCGAGCTGTGCCAGGGGCTGGCGGCGGAGTTGGCCGCCGGGCGTACGGCGGGCGAGGCGCTGGCCCGTGCCGTGTCGGCCGCGGAGTTTCCCGACCCGGTGGCGTTGCGGCCGTTGATCGCTGCGGCGAGGGACGGCGGCGACGTGGCCGCCGCGCTGCTGGCCGCGGCGCCGGAGCAAGGAGGCGAGGCGTTCCGCGGGCTGGCCGCCTGCTGGAAGGTGAGCGTGACCGTCGGAGCGGGCCTGTCCGTCCTCGTCGATCGCCTGGCCGCGTCCCTCCGCGAGGCGCAGGCCCATCGCCAGGACGTCGCCGCCCAGCTCGCGGGCCCCCGCGCCACCGCCCGCCTGCTGGCCGGACTGCCTGTGCTCGGCCTGCTGATGGCGGCGGGGCTGGGCATGCGTCCGCTGCACTTCCTGTTCGGCAGCCCGGCGGGTGTGGGCTGCCTGGCGATCGGCCTCGCGCTCGACGGCTGTGGCCTGTGGTGGACCCACCGCCTGGTCGCCCGTGCGCAGCAGGCTTGAGCTCTCACCGGCCCACGCCGCGCCGGACAGCCGGGCCGCCCGATCTCCCGGCGTCGCCTGCCTCGGAATGTGGCGCCCGCGTGCTGTCTGACCCGCGTTCGGCATGCGGCGCCCGCGTGCTGTCTGACCCGCGTGCTGTCTGACCGGTTCCATAGTCGGCTGATCGTGAGGAGCCAGAGTTGGCCGTTTTGCTTGCCGTCGTGCTTGCCGGGATCGCCGGGTGGCTGTGGACCCCGTCCGATGATCCTGCCGAGCGGCTCCGCCGGGCTCGGCGGAGCCTGGCTTCTCCCACCCGGTTGGCCGGGGCCGTGCCGGGGGCCGGGGTGCCCTCGTTCTCTCCTCAGGCGGGGACGGTCCGTGGTCCGTCCGGTAGGCGGCGGCCGAGCCGGGGAGAGGTGGCGTTGTCCACCGCCATCGGGCTGATGGTGTTTCTCGTCGTCGGTGGAGTGCCGGGAGCCGTCGTGGGGGCGGCGGGCTCCATGGTCGCGTTGATCGCCGTTCGGAGGCGGGAGTCGCCCCGGCTCCGCCGGGAACGGGAGCGGGTGGCGGCGGACCTGCCGCTGGCAGCTGACCTCATGGTCTCCTGCCTGCGCGCCGGGCAGCCGATCACCGGTGCCATCGACGTCACCGTCGAGGCGGTCGGCGGACCGCTCGGCGACCGGCTGGCCTGGGTGGGCGGGCAGTTGAGGCTGGGGGCCACCCCGGAGGACGCCTGGCAGGCTCTCGCAGCCGAACGTCCGCTGGCTCCCCTGGCGCGAATGATGAGCCGGGCCGCCCTCAGCGGCGCCCCGGTGGCCGATGTCCTCACCAGGCTGTCCGACGACTCCCGCCATGCCGCCCGCGCCGTGTCGTCAGCGGCTGCCCGACGGGTCGGGGTCCAGGCTGTCGCCCCGCTGGGCCTCTGTTTCCTGCCCGCCTTCGTTGTTCTCGGCATCATCCCGGTTGTGGCGGGCCTCGCCGGTGGCGTGCTGATTCCTTGAGTTATCCACAGGATCATCTCGGTTGTCCCATGGTTGTCCACAGATGAAGTGGGATCTGTGGACAAATGTTGAAGGTTGCATCGAGTTCCTCCGGTGCGCGCGATGGCCGCCGGACGCATCCGATCCGCTGACAGCCTCGGGATTGCCGGGCACGCCGGAGGTGGCATCGCCTCGTGGCATAGATTATATAGGTTGATGATCAATATAAATCTGTTGTGATCAATGTAGACATTCTCAAGTTCAGCGGATAGTCTATGGCTTACCGCAAGTGAAGATCAGCTTGACGCGGCAGGTCGACCTGCCGCGAAGGCTGGGGGCGCGCTCAAGCTCGACGGGGTGCCAGTGAAGAGGCTCCGGTGGGCGAAGTGTCGCCAGGCGGCCTGCCGGCCGCCCTGAAAGAACGACAAGTGTGCAGATAAGAGGAAGGAGAGATTCGAGCGCCATCAAGATCACCCGCAGTGGACGCAGGAATGCCACGCGGGTGTCGCAGCTCCACGAGATGGAAGGTGGTCTCCGGTTACGCATATGCGATCCAGTGCACTGCCCATACGAGGAGGTTTGTGCGAAATCGAAAGCCGACATAATGGTCGGTAGATGGTGTTGAAACTCTCTGGGCCTCGGTGCTATAGCACCGGGGCCCTTGTCCGCGCTCTCGGAAGGTGCAATGGCTCCAGCCTCCCCGGCTCCGGCCGACAAATTCGACGACGATGACTATCCCGCGTACTCGATGGGCAGGGCCGCGGAGATGCTCGGTGTCACCCCCGCGTTTCTGCGCAGCCTCGGCGCCGCGAAGCTGATCGAGCCGCAGCGGTCGAGTGGCGGCCATCGCCGCTACTCCCGCCACCAGCTCCGTCTCGCCGCCCGGGCGCGCGAGCTGATCGACCAGGGGACCAGTCTGGACTCAGCCTGCCGCATCATCATTCTGGAAGATCAATTAACGGAAGCTCTGCGGCTCAACGCCGAACTGAAGGAGCGCACGGAATCGGCGTGACGGCGGTCGCCCGGATCTTCCGGCGGCCGCTGCCCGTGGTTGTCCACAGGCGATGGCGTAAGTTCCACAGAATGCTGTTCGTGTCCATAGGGCCACCTGTCCATAAGGAAATCTGGTGCGACAGATGCCGGGTGCTGGGCCTGGCTGGATTTCCGGGAGGAAACGATGGCTCAATCGACCGTCGGCGGCGTCCGACGTGATCGGCTGCGGTGGCTGCGCGCCCGCTGGACACTATTGATCACTGGCCCAGGCCGCGATCGAGGCATGTCCACCGCCGAATACGCGGTAGGCACGATAGCCGCCTGTGCTTTCGCCGCCCTCCTTTTCAAGGTGGTGTCGAGTCCGGAGGTCCAACAGATGATCTCGGAGCTGATCAACCGGGCGCTGAACGTGGCCGGGTGACCCTCGTGGGGCCGATCGTCCATGCCGGTGGATCGAAGGGATCGGTGACCGCGGAGACCGCGGTTGTCCTGCCTGCCGTGGTGGTGATGCTGGCCGCCGCGTTGTGGGGGGTGGCGGCGGTCGGTGCGCAGCTGGAGTGTGTGGACGCGGCCCGGGCGGGAGCCCGTGCCGCCTCGCGCGGTGAATCGCTGGAACGGGTGCGGGGTGGCGTTCTGGCAGCCGCCCCAGCAGGCGCGCACGTCATGGTGACCCGGAGCGCGGAGGTGACCCGGGTGGAGGTCTCGGCAAGCGTCAGACCCCGCTGGGGTGCCTCACTTCCGGCGGTCACCGTCCGGGCGACCGCGGTCTCCGCCACAGAGCCGGGAGCTGAGCGATGAGACGGGTCTTCGGCGGTGAGGGCGCTGTGGGGGCGGCGATGGAGTGGGCGCCTTGCGCCGGGAGTTCGGGGGCGCTGTGGACGGAGCGGTGAGGCTGCCGGCGACAGGGGATGAGGTCGGGGCGCGGGGCGGTGTGTGTCGAGGGTTCTGGGGTGTCTCCTGCGAGCTCCGGGGCGTGTGTCGTGGGCCTTGGGGTGCGTGTCGATGGCTCCGGGAGACGCGCGGGAGCGATCGGGGCGCGGCGACGGTCTGGGTGGCCGGGCTCATGGCGCTGGTCTTCGCGGTGGCCGCGGCGGTCATGTTCGCCGGCGCGGCCAGGGTGGCCCGTCACCGCGCGCAGAGCGCCGCCGATCTGAGTGCGCTCGCTGCAGCCCGTCTGGCCTTCGCCGCCCCGGACCGTGGCTGCGCACGGGCGTCTTCGCTTGCCGGAGAGAACGGAGCGAAGATCATGCGGTGCTCCATCGGCGGTGACGGCATCGCCGATGTCCAGGTGGCCGTACGGCTTTCGCTGCCCGTGGTGGGCAACTTGACGATCATGGCCAGCGCGCGGGCCGGGCCCGTCCACATCACCGGCTTCACCGGCTGATCCGGATCCTGTCCCCCGAGTCTGTCCCTCCCGAAGGTCTGCCCGCCCAGAGCAGATGCCTCATCCCCGCCCGGTGTGGAGGCACTTTCCGAGATGGGGCCCTGCGTGGGGTGGGCGGCCAGTCCGGGGTGGAGGTTCTGCGTGGGGTGGGCGGCCAGTCCGGGGTGGATTCTGCGTGGGGTGGGCGCCTCTTCTGGGGCCACAGGGGTTAGCCATCCGGTGAACTGACAGGGAACGCTGCGATTCCCTGTCAGATAGGTTTGTTCGACGCGTAGGCAGATCAACGGAAGAGAAGTGCGAGGAGAACGCCCCATGCGCTACCTGATGACGACCAAGCCCACTGACGCCGCCCCCAACGAGAACCTCTACCTGGAGATGGGCAAGTTCATCGAGGAGCTGACGGCGGCGGGTGTCCTGCTGGCCACCGGCGGTCTGGAGCCGGGCGGCGTGCGCGTGACGTCCTTCGGCGAGGAGATCACGGTGATGGACGGGCCGTTCGCCGAGGCCAAGGAGGCCGTGGCCGGCTTCGCCCTGGTCGAGGTGCGCTCCAAGGAGGAGGCGATCGAGTTGACCCGCCGTTTCCGCAAGATCGTAGGTGACGGCGAGAGCGTGATCCAGCAGGTCTTCGGCCCGTGAACCGCTGATGGCGCCGCCCGGGTTTGCGAGCGGATGAGGGCGGTGCTGTCATCGTGTTCGTGACGGACGTCCATCGCACGGTCGACGCGGTCTGGAAACTGGAGTCGGCAAAGATCATCGCTGGGCTCACGCGGCTGGTGCGTGACGTCGGTCTCGCCGAGGAGCTGGCCCAGGACGCGCTCGTCTCCGCGCTCGAACAGTGGCCGGAGTCAGGCGTCCCGGACAACCCCGGCGCCTGGCTGATGACCATCGCCAAGCGCCGCGCCGTCGACCACATACGGCGGTCCCAGCGTCTGGAGCGCAAGCACGAGCAGCTCGCCCACGAGCTGGACCAGCAGGACCCCGAGCAGAACCCCGAGCAGGACGACGTCCTGCGGCTGATGTTCATCTCCTGCCATCCGACGCTTCCGACCGAGGCGCGGGTCGCGCTGACGCTCCGGCTGCTCGGTGGTCTGACGGCCGCGGAGATCGCGCGGGCGTTCCTGGTCAACGAGCCGAGGATCGCCCAGCGTATCGCCGGGGCGAAGCGGGCGTTGGCCGAGGAGCAGGTGCCGTTCGAGCTGCCGGACGGCTCGGAACTGGCCGAGCGCCTGTCGTCGGTGCTGGAGGTCATTTATCTGATCTTCAACGAGGGATACTCGGCGACCTCCGGGGACGACCTGATGCGGCCGGGGCTCTGCCTTGAGGCGCTGCGGCTGGGCCGGCTGCTGGCCGAACTCGCACCGTACGAGGCCGAGGTGCACGGCCTGGTCGCGCTGATGGAGATCCAGGCGTCCCGCTCGGCCGCGCGGACCGGGCCGTCGGGTGAGCCCGTCCAACTGCACGAGCAGAACCGGGGGCGCTGGGATCAGCTGCTCATCCGCCGTGGTTTCACCGCGATGCTGCGGGCGCGGGAGGTCGGCGGCACGCCCGGCCCGTACGTGCTGCAGGCGGCGATCGCCGTGTGCCACGCGCAGGCGCGGACCTCCGAGGACACCGACTGGAGGCAGATCGCGGCCCTGTACGAGGCGCTGGCCCGGCTGCTGCCGACACCGATCGTGCAGCTCAACCGGGCTGTGGCGCTCGGGATGGCGTACGGCCCGCAGCGCGGGCTCGACCTGGTCGACTCGTTGACCGCCGATCCCGTGTTGCAGGATTACCACCTTCTCCCGGGCGTCCGGGGCGATCTCCTGATCCGGCTGGGACGGTACGGAGAGGCGCGCCTGGAGTTCGAGCGGGCCGCCTCTCTCACCAGGAACGTCGCTGAGCGTGCCTTCCTGCGCCGTCGCGCGGACGAGATCGCTGTTTCCGGCACGCCGGGTGTCACCCTCGCGCAGGCCGCTCAGGATTTCCTGGGACGCGGCGACCTGGACGCCGGGACGGTCCGCTCGTACGGACAGACCCTGCGGCGCCTGCGCCTGACCCTGGGCGATCAGATGCCGCTGGCCGCCCTGACCGCCGACCAGGTGGCGCGGGTGTTCGCGACGGCCTGGGGTGAGTCGGCGGCCAGCACCTGGAACCGGCACCGGTCGGCCGTCCGGTCGTTCGGCGCCTGGGCGTCCTTGGACCACCTCGGGGCGGCGCTCGACCGGCGCGCCGAGGTCCGTACCCCGACGGAGACGATCGGCCCTGCACAGCTGGAGGCGCTCTGGAACCGTACCGACCTGCGGCTGCGCGAACGGACCCTGTGGCGGCTGCTGCACGAGTCGGCGGCCGGGGTGACGACCGTCCTGTCCCTGAACGTCGAGGACCTGGACCTGGACGACCGTCGGGCCCGCGCGGGCGACACCTGGGTGAGCTGGCGTTCCGGGACCGCCCGGCTCCTCCCTCACCTGGTGGCCGGCCGGACCCGCGGTCCTCTGTTCCTCGCCGACCGGCGGCCCGGACCGTCCCGGATGCCGGCGGACACCGACCTGTGCCCGGAGACGGGCCGCCGCCGACTGTCCTACGAGCGGGCCGAATACCTCTTCAAACAGGCCACCAAGTCCCTGGACTCGGCGGGCGGCGGCTACACCCTCCGGCAGCTCAAGCCCCGTCCCTGACCGCCGGGCGGCGGCCGGACGGGAAGGCCCGGGTCAGTGAGCGGCCGTCGCCGAAAGCTCACCCACGGCGTCGGCGTAGTAGGTCGATCCGGCCACGTGGAAGGCGAGCTGACGGAAGGTCCAGCCCTTGCCGGGGGAGCGGTCGAGCTGGTCGGGCGTGAGCGCGTTCAGCCGGTCCGTCCAGATCTGGGCAAGCCGGGTGATGCGGCTGTGGGCCTCGTCCAGGTCCTGCTCGGTGAAGGGGGCGAGGTCGGCCGGGGTGGTGGTCGCCGAGGCGTGCCAGTGATCGGGGATGGTCTCGTGTCCGGCCAGCCGGGCCTCCATCTCGGCGAGGTGGTCCAGAAGGTGATCGGCCACCCGTCGGATCGCCTTGTGCGGGGTGTAGACCCGCCCGTCGATATGCGCCGGACGGCCGTCCCACGCGGTCCACGTGCTCGCCAGGCGGAGGACGTGATCGGCCATCGCGGTCACGACCTGTGCCGGATCGCGGTCATCGGTGACCGGGGACTCATCGCTCATCGTCGGGCTCTCTCTCGAAACACTGCGCGGATGTCGTGGTCGGGCCGCCAGGCGGTCGAGGCGACGGAGATTCCGGCGGCCGACGTCCGCACACGTTAGGTTGCCGACATTTCGGCGGCTGATGAAACGTGGGCGTGGTAGCGATCGAACGATGACCCGGCCGTCAGGCCCGCGACCGGATGGAGCGATCACGTTCTCCCGCCGCCGCGCCACGGCGGCATGCCGTACGAGTTTTCCCGGCAGGAATCTCCGGGGGCTTTTGTGGAGGCCCGTATGCCGATCCAGCCGATCCATTGGATATGCCCCGTGGATATGACGGAGTTGACGACATATAGCCCCGTATCCGCCGGGAGCTTCATTCACGCGATGAGCGTGTCGGCGTGATCGGAACGGCCCGCCGGACCGTGCGGCCGGACCGCCATGAGGCGGCCGTCAAAGCGCCGGTGAGGGGAGGTGAGAATCGGGGAAAAGGGGGGATTGAATGATCTTGTCGGCCCCTTGTGGGCAAGGTCGCAATCGAATCACGACTTCTTAGACGACATGTCCAAAAGCCGGAAATCTCACGTAAGGTTCCGCTTACCCTCGGTCCGTGTTGTCTCGCCCTCAGACCTGGGAAGGGTGGATCGCGGGTCGCCGGGGCGCGGCACCGCCGAGCGGTCCGCCCCGATCGCGATCGCGGGTCCGGGGGAGCCGGGCCGGTGCGAGCCGGTCCGGAGAGCCGGCACGTCCGGTCGTCGTGTGACCGTCCGCCCCGGGCGGCCGGGCGGCGCGCGGCTCTCGACGAAGGGAGGCTCCGTGACGACGGTCCGCAGGCTGGTCGCCGTGGCGGCGATCGCACCGCTGGTGTCCATGTCCGCCGTGCTCGCCGCCGCGGGTCCGGCGCAGGCCACAGCGCGGCTGAACGTCCCGTCGCGGGTCACCTCCAACGGCGCGGTGACGCTCTCCGGCACGGTCGATCTGCTGTTCGACGCCGTCCTCTCGGTCAACGGCCGGCAGGTGGCGAAGGGGGACCGGAAGGTCTCCTACTCGTGGAATCCCCGGAACCGCCCCAACGGCAGCTACGAGATCAAACTTGAGCAGCGGGGCAAGCTCCTCGGCGCCGGGTGGCACGAGGCTCGCAGAACCCTGGTCCAGGCCGCTCCCCCGGCGCCGCCGAGCAGGGTGAAGGCCAGGCTGCGCGGCAACCAGGCCGTGGTGACCTGGGACAAGGGGGCCGAGCCCGACCTGCGGGGCTATACGGTTCACACCAGCCAGACCGGCAAGGTCGGCTCGGTGCGGGTGGCCAATGCCTGCTCCGGCGGCTCGTGCCGGGTGACCCTGTCCGTCCCGGCGAAGGCGGCCGGTCGGCGGATCGGGTTCACGGTGCGGGCACTGCGCGATGACGGCGGCGGCGGCACCCTGTCCTCGGGCGGCTCGGCCGTCGCCTCGGTGGCCGTCCCCGCCCCCAGGGCACCGCGGACCACCCAGGACACCGGGAGCCGGGACGCCGGCGGCGACAGGAGCGCCGGGAGCCGGGACGGGACGGCCCGGCAGGACACCGGCGGGAGCGCCGACGGCCGGCAGAGCGGGAAGACCGGCCGGAAGAACGACGACGCCCGGCAGAGCGGCGTCCAGGACCTGCCGCGGCTCCCGGCCAAGAAGCCCACGACGGCCCCGACCCGGTCGCCGAGGACGGCGGCCGCGCCCACGGAGGCCCCCAGGCGTCCGGCCACGGTCAAGGACGGCGGCGGCCCCGCACGGCCGTCCACCAAGCGGGACGACAAGCGCGACGACAAGCGGGACGCCGGCACGGCGACGGCCGAGACCGGGACGGAGCCGGCCGCTGACCCCGCGCCCACCGGTACGGACGTCACATCGGTCACGGACACCAAGATCGCGGCCCGGTCGTCGGAGTCGCCGGACGGCGGGATGAGCCGGTACGGCATCCTCATCGCCGGCGGACTGATCCTGCTGCTGCTCGGCGCGCACGGCGGTGCCTGGGTCCGCCGCAGGCTGCTGGCCGCCGACGACGACGGCGCGGGTGGGACCGGAGCCGCGGCGATGATCAACGACCCCGGCGGGGACGGCACGCCCGAGGCCGCTTCCGGGTCCGCCGGGGACACCGGCGCGGCCACCGCCACCGCCGCTCCCCGGCGCTCCGCCGCCCCGGCCGCTCCTCAGCGGCCCACCACCCCGGCCGTCCCCCGGCGGCCCGCCGTCATCCTTGCGGTGGTCAAGACGGGGCAGTCCCCGCCGTCCTCCGCGCGCCCTCCCTCGGCGCGGCGGGGACCGGCTCACTCCCCGGTACGGCAGGCCCCCGCCCAGCACTCTCCGGCTCCCGCCCAGCACTCTCCGGCTCCCGCCCAGCACTCTCCGGCTCCCGCCCAGCCGGCTCCGTCCGGACAGCCTCCCGCCCAGCGGGCTCCGTCCGGACAGCCTTCCGTCCGGTCGGTTCCGTCCGGGCAGCCTCCCGCCCGATACTCTCCGGACTCTCCGGCTTCCGCCCCGGATCCGTCCGAGCAGGCTTCCGCCGGGCCGGATCCGCTCTCCGGACCCGTTCCGGCACCCCGGCCGGGACCCGCCCGCCTGGCGCTGCCCGTCGCGGCTCCGATCCCCGAGGTGGGTTCCGTCACCCCGGTGGCGGTCCGGATCGGTGACCGGTGGGACGGCTACCTCCCGCCCGCGCCCCGATCCATGGAGGACAGCGGTTTCTGGGAGCGCCCACAGCCGGGGGCGACCGACTTCTGGGCCGCCGACAAGGACGAGGACGAGGACGAGGAGAAGGCCGAGGACGGCCCGTCCTACTCGGGCGGTCGCCGCGTCCCCGGCGGCGGCTGACCCCTGCCGGGCACGCGCCTCACGGCGGTCTCATCTGCGGCCCCGTACGCCCCGGAGGGCCCTTCGCGGAGCGGCGGATCCTTTCGGGGGACGGAGAACGGGGCGGCGATCTCCCGCGATCATGTTTCCCGCGGGTCGGCGGAGAGCAGGACGGCCAGGAGCCGGAGGGCTCCCGCCTTGTCCAGGGGCTCGTTGCCGTTGCCGCACTTGGGCGACTGGATGCAGGAGGGACAGCCGCGTTCGCACTCGCAGGAGGCGATGGCCTCCCGGGTGGCCGTGAGCCAGTCGAGGGCGCGGGCGTAGCCGCGTTCGGCGAAGCCCGCGCCGCCTTCGTGGCCGTCGTAGACGAAGACGGTCAGCAGCCCGGTGTCAGGGTGGAGCTCGGTGGAGACGCCGCCGATGTCCCAGCGGTCACAGGTGGCGAAGAGCGGGAGCAGGCCGATGGCGGCGTGCTCGGCCGCGTGCGCGGCCCCGCCCAGGTCGAGGCCGTCCTCGGCGAGGGGGACGACCGCGGAGGTGGGCAGCGTCCACCACACCGCCCGGGTGCGCAGCGTGCGCGGGGGCAGGTCGAGGGGCTCGTCGCCGAGGAGCTCGCCGCTCTGCGCGCGGCGCTTGAGATAGGACACGACCTGGCGGGTCACCTCCACCGAGCCGAAGTGGAGCTCTCCGGGGCCGAGCGGGTGCGAGCGGAGCGACTCCAGCACCGAGATCTCGGTGACGTCTCTGGCGAAGGTCGTGTAGTCGGTGGCCCCGGCCTCGACGAGGGCGACCCCCGACTCCAGGTCGAGCTCGACGACCAGATACGTCTCTCCCTGGTGGACGTAGACGGCGCCGGTGTGCACGGTCGTGTGGGCCGAGGGTTCGTCCACGGTGCCGAGCAGCCGCCCGGTGGACGCCTCCACGACCTGGACCGGCGCGCCGCCCGCGCCGCGGATGTCGGCGAGGTCGGTGGCCCGTTCGCGGCTGGTCCAGAACCAGCCCGTGGCGCGCTCCCTGAGCAGGCCGTCGGTGACCAGGCCGGCGAGCACCTCCTTGGCGGCCGGGCCGAAGGTCTCCAGGTCGTCGCGGGTGAGCGGGATCTCGGCGGCGGCGGCGCACAGGTGGGGCCCCAGCACGTAGGGGTTGTCGGGGTCGAGCACGATCGCCTCGACGGGTCGGCCGAACAGCGCCTCGGGGTGGTGGACCAGGTAGGTGTCCAGCGGGTCGTCCCTGGCGATCAGCACCGCCAGGGCGTCCTGTCCGGCCCGCCCGGCCCGTCCGGCCTGCTGCCAGAGCGACGCCCGGGTGCCCGGCCAGCCCGCGATGAGGACGGCGTCGAGCCCGGACACGTCGACGCCGAGTTCCAGCGCGTTGGTGGTCGCCAGTCCGAGCAGGTCTCCCGACCGGAACGCCTTCTCCAGCCCCCGGCGGTCCTCGGCCAGGTATCCGGCCCGGTAGGCGGCGACCTTGTCCGGCAGGTCCTTCGGCGCCCCCACGTCGACCACGAGGTCCTGGAGCTTCGCCCGGGTGGTGAGGGCCACGGATTCGGCGGCGCGCCGGGAGCGGACGAAGGCCAGGGTGCGGACGTCGGCGATCACCAGGTCCGCGAGGAGGTCGGCGCTCTCGGCGGTGGCGGGACGGCGGAGGGGGGCGCCGCCCTCACCGCGTAGATCGGTCAGGGGAGGCTCCCACAGGGCGAAGGTGGTCGCGCCCCGAGGGGAGGCGTCGGCGGTCACCTCGGCCATCTGGAGGCCCGTCAGGCGCATCGCGAAGGTCCCGGGCTCGCTGGCCGTGGCCGAGGAGAGCACGAAGGTGGGGCGGGAGCCGTACCGCGCGCAGATCCGGCGCAGGCGGCGCAGGATCTGGGCCACGTGGGAGCCGAACACGCCCCGGTAGCCGTGGCATTCGTCCACCACGACCATCCGCAGCCGCCGCCAGAAGGCCGACCAGTTGGCGTGGCGGGGCAGCAGGGTGCGGTGGAGCATGTCCGGGTTGGTCAGGAGGTAGTTGGCGTGCTTGCGGACCCAGGCCCGTTCCTCGAAGGAGGTGTCGCCGTCGAAGGTGGCGGCGCGGAGCTCGGGGAGGTCGAGCTCGTTCAGGGCGCGGAGCTGGTCGGCGGCCAGTGCCTTGGTAGGCGTGAGGTAAAGGATCGTGCCGCCGTCGAGCACCGCGGAGAGGGCGGGGACCAGGTAGGAGAGGGATTTGCCCGAGGCGGTCCCTGTGGCAATGATCACGTTTTGACCACGACGCGCCAGTTCAGCGGCCTCGGCTTGATGTGGCCACAGGCCAGAAACACCTTGGTTCGCCCAGCGCGTAACCAGACTCTCGTCGACCCACTCCGGCCAGTGGGCTTGACCTGCTTGACGTGCTGGAACATGCTCCACGTGGGTCACGCGTTCACGACGTGCGGGGACGCCGAGCAGGTGGGTGAGCGCGGAGCCCGCTCGGAGCGAGGAGGATGAGGGCGGAGTCACTGGTTTCCAGTCTGGCATCTGTGGGCAGAGTCGCCGGGAATCGTGATTTCGTATAGACACTGAGCGTACGCATGGTTGAATGCCGCGCGTCGGGGCTTGTCGTCTGGGGGCCACCCGGTCCCAGGAGTCACGCCTGAATCGGTACTTTCGCAGGCAAGGCGCTGGAGGATCTGTGGATCTGAAGTTGGACCACCATTCCGAGGACCGTCTCACCATCGTTGAGGTCGAGGGTGAGATCGATGTCTACACCGCGCCCAGATTGCGTGAGCTCCTGATCGACCTGGTCAACAAGGGGAACTTCCACCTCCTGGTCAACATGGAGAAGGTCGACTTCCTTGACTCAACGGGACTTGGCGTCCTGGTCGGCGGGCTCAAGCGAGTTCGGGCGCACGACGGCTCACTGGAGCTGGTCTGCACCCAGGAGCGCATCCTGAAGATCTTCCGGATCACCGGGCTGACCAAGGTCTTCGGGATCTACGCCTCGGTGGAGGAGGCCAAGGAAGCCCACGGCCGAGACAAGTAGTCGTGGCTACCGTCGAGCTGACGTTCAGCGCTCTCCCCGCGCACGTGCGCACGGCACGCCTGGTCGCCACGGCGATCGCCAGGCGCACCGGCGTGGCGGAGTCGCTGCTGGACGAGGTACGGCTCGCCGTCGGTGAAGCGTGCTCCCGGGCCGTCGAGGCGCACCGCCTCCACTGTCCGGGGGAGCCGATCCGCATCGAGCTACGTGATGATCTGGGGCGCTTCGAGGTGACTGTCACCGACTCCGCCCCGAGTGATGAACTGGAGCAGGAGCGCGAGCTGTTACGGTTCGACGATCCGCTCGGGCAGCTTCCCGACACCATGATGACCGGCTTCGGCATCGCGGTCATCGTGGGACTGGCCGACGACGTCCAGGTCTACCCCAGCCAGAAGGGCATGCGCATCCGCATGAGCTGGCCTGCGGCGACCAACGGTCTGTCTCCGGTCTGACGGCAGAGAGCCCCGAAAGCCGGGCGCGCCCATCGGGCGCGCCCGGCTTTCCGTATGTGGGTACGTACTTTCGGTCAAAACATAATTTTGATACGTGTAGGCCGAAATTAGAGGGAAATGCGGGTTTAAGGTCCGTAGTGCCGCTCAGAAGAACCTTATAAGCAGGCCGGTCGATGGCGATTGCTGAACGCGCTGTTAAAACAGCCGCGCGCAGAGGCTTCATATCCGCGTCGTAGCTGCGTAGACTCCCGGCACCGGCCAAGGTTTGTCCTTCGGAGCGGCCCGTGAAACGGGTCCGATTCCGTGGGAAGTCTGCGGACGCAACCGGAAGCGGCACTGCCAACACCCGGAGTGCGCCGCTCCGTCAGCCGACCATTCACCGCAGCGCACTCCGGGCAGGACGTGTTCCCGTCTTGCCGAGGAGAGTCGGATGTCTGTGCTCCATCTAGCCGTTGCCGAAGAGCCAGCGGTATCCCTGAGCGGTTCTCATTTCAACATCGTGATAGTGGTGGCCGTCGTGGCCCTGCTCGCACTCGCCGTCGCCGGCGTCCTCGTGCGGGAGGTGCTCGCCGCCGGTCAAGGCACCGAGCGTATGCAGAACATCGCGCGCGCCGTACAGCAAGGAGCCTCCGCCTACCTGGCGCGGCAGTTCCGGACACTCGCGGTGTTCGTCATCCTGATCCCCTTCCTGCTCTACCTGCTCCCCGCCGAATCGACCGCCGTGGCCATCGGCCGGTCGGCTTTCTTCGTCGTCGGCGCGCTGTTCTCCGCGCTGACCGGCTTCATCGGCATGTGGCTGGCCGTCCGCGGAAACGTCCGGGTCGCCGCGGCCGCCCGTGAGACGGGCGAGAAGGTCGCGATGCGGATCGCCTTCCGCACCGGCGGCGTGGCCGGCATGATCACCGTCGGCCTCGGCCTGCTCGGCGCCGCCATCGTGGTGATCGCCTACGGCGGCGACGCCCCGGCCGTGCTGGAGGGCTTCGGCTTCGGCGCCGCCCTGCTCGCCATGTTCATGCGGGTCGGCGGCGGCATCTTCACCAAGGCCGCCGACGTCGGCGCCGACCTGGTGGGCAAGGTCGAGCAGGGCATCCCCGAGGACGACCCGCGCAACGCCGCCACCATCGCCGACAACGTGGGCGACAACGTCGGCGACTGCGCGGGCATGGCCGCCGACCTGTTCGAGTCCTACGCGGTCATGCTCGTGGCCAGCCTGATCCTCGGCAAGGTGGCCTTCGGCACCGAGGGCCTGGTCTTCCCGCTGATCGTGCCGATGATCGGCGTGATCACCGCGATCATCGGGATCTTCACCACCGCCCCGCGCAGCGGCGACCGCTCCGGCATGGCCGCGATCAACCGCGGCTTCTTCATCTCGGCCGTCATCTCGGCGATCCTCGTCGGCGTCGCGGCCTTCCTCTACCTGCCCAGCAGCTTCGCCGGCCTGACCGGGGTGAGCCCGGAGATCGCCGCGGTCACCACCGACCCGCGCCTGATCGCCATCGGGGCGGTGCTCATCGGACTGGTGCTGGCCAGCGCCATCCAGATCCTCACCGGCTACTTCACCGAGACCAACCGCCGTCCGGTGAAGGACATCGGCGAGAGCGCCCGCACCGGCCCCGCCACGGTCATCCTGTCCGGCATCAGCGTCGGCCTGGAGTCGGCGGTCTACTCGGCGCTGATCATCGGCGCCGCCGTCTACGGGGCGTTCCTGCTCGGCTTCGGCAACGTCACCATCGCCCTGTTCGCCGTGGCCCTGGCCGGCACCGGTCTGCTGACCACGGTCGGTGTGATCGTGTCGATGGACACCTTCGGCCCGGTCTCCGACAACGCGCAGGGCATCGCCGAGATGTCCGGAGACGTCGACGGTGAGGGCGCCCAGGTCCTCACCTCGCTCGACGCCGTGGGCAACACCACCAAGGCCATCACCAAGGGCATCGCGATCGCCACGGCGGTGCTCGCCGCGACGGCGCTGTTCGGCGCCTTCCGGACGGCGATCGAGACCCAGCTCGCCAGCGCGACCCAGGGCGTGAAGGACGCGCTCGGCTCCTTCGGCACGTTCAGCCTGAGCGTCGACTCCCCGAACGTGCTGGTCGGCCTGGTCATCGGCGCCGCGGTGGTGTTCATGTTCTCCGGCCTGGCGATCATGGCGGTCGGCCGGGCGGCCGGCCGGGTGGTCTTCGAGGTGCGCGAGCAGTTCCGCACCAAGCCGGGGATCATGGAGGGCACGGAGCTGCCCGACTACGGCAGGGTCGTCGACATCTGCACCCGTGACTCGCTGCGCGAGCTGGCCACGCCCGGCCTGCTCGCCGTGCTCACCCCGATCGCCGTCGGCTTCGCCCTCGGCTACGCGCCGCTCGGCGCGTTCCTCGCCGGTGCCATCGCCTGCGGCACGCTGATGGCGGTGTTCCTGGCCAACTCCGGCGGCGCCTGGGACAACGCCAAGAAGCTGGTCGAGGACGGCCACCACGGAGGCAAGGGGTCGCCCGCCCACGAGGCCACCGTCATCGGTGACACCGTCGGCGACCCGTTCAAGGACACCGCGGGCCCGGCGATCAACCCGCTGCTCAAGGTGATGAACCTGGTGGCGCTGCTGATCGCCCCGGCCGTGGTGGCCTACGCCGACAACGTGGCGCTGCGGATCGGCGTCACCGTGGTCGCGGCGGGCATCGTCGTCGCCGCGGTGATCGTCTCCAAGCGCCGGTCGGCGAGCATCGCCCCGACCGAGGAGAACAACGTCAAGCGCGAGCGGGAGCCGATCTCCAGCTGAGCGAGGGCCGGCGGAAGGGGTGCGCGGGGCCGCGCACCCCTTCCGCGCGTGCGGGGCCCCTCGGTGGGAAACTTGGGCGTATGGAACAGCAGCCCTCCGGAGGCAAGTCACTCATCCTGATCCTGCTGGCGATGGCCGCGGTGTTCGCGGTGATCGTGGGGATCGCCATGTGGGCGGCGAGGTGACGACACGCACGCTGGTCGTGCTGCGGCACGCCAAGGCGGCCCACATCCCCGGCCTCGCCGACCGGGAACGCCCCCTCACCGAGCGCGGGCAGCGCGACGCCCGCCGGGCCGGTGAGGCGCTCACCGGCATGGACCTCCGGCCCGACCTGGTGCTCTGCTCGCCGTCGACGCGGACCAGGCAGACCGCCGGGCTGGCCCTGCCCGGTGCCGACATCACCTTCGAACCGGCCATCTACCAGGCATACTCCGATGAGCTCCTGTCCCTGATCCGGCGGAGCGACCCCGAGGTCCGCACGCTGATCCTGGTCGGGCACAACCCCGGTGTCCACGAGCTGGTCCTGGACCTCACCACGGGGGACGACGGCCCCGGCGCCACGGGGCACGACGACCCCGGTTTCCCGCCCGGCGCGTTCGCCGTCATCGAGACCGAGGGCGAGTGGGCCGAGCTCGACGCGGGACGCGGTGTCGTCCGCTGGAACCCCAAGGACCACTGAGCACAGCGTCGCCGGAGGCTCCGGTCACCGTACGCCCGAAAGTCCCGGTGGCCGTACGGCCGGAGGTCACCGGTCACCGGGAGCACTAAGTGCCCGGAGGGCGGGCAGGAAGGTCACATCCCCCCGTCCTGACGACCTCGGGGGGTGGCATGCGGAAGATCGCCGAGGCGCTGCGGGGCGACTTCGTGATCTCCGGCCGTCCCGCCTGGGGGTACAGCCTGCTGTGCGCGCTGGGCATCTGCCTGCCGCTGCTGCTCGGCGTCGTGCTCGGCCGTGTCCCCCAGGGTGCGGCGACGGCCCTGGGCGGCTACCTCACCGTCTTCGGGGACGCCCCGGGCCTGCCGTACGGCGAGCGCGCCCGCAAGCTGCTCGTCGCCACGCTCACGGTCACCCTGGGCTCCGGCCTCGGCGCGCTGATGCAGCCCCATCCCTGGCCGGCCGTCGCCGTGATGGGACTGGTCGCCCTGGCCGGCGGATACTGGCCGGTGATCAGCGTCTCCTCGATGCTCGCCGTGGCCCTGGCCTACTTCGCCCCGGCGGGCATGAGCGTGCCGGTCCGCATGGAACTCACGGCGGCCGGCGGCCTGCTGATGACGCTGCTGCTGGTGGTGCTCTGGCCGGTGCGCCGCCTCCAGCCGCTCCGCGCGGCCCTGGAGGAGGCCGGCACGGCGCTCGCCGACCTGCTGGAGGCCGGGGGGCGGGCCCCGCTGTCTGACGAGAGCTGGGAGGTGCTGCGCCGCCGTGCCGGGACCGCGGTGGACGACGCGGCCCGGGCCTTCTGTCTCTACCGGGTCTCGGAGGAGGACGACCGGGCTCTGCGGCGGCTGCTGGCCACGCTGACCCGCATCCTCCACGAGACCGTCGCCCTGCGCGTGCTGCGGGCGGCGGCCGCGCAGACCGACACGGGCACCGAGTGGGCCGGAGCGCTGGAGGAGGCGGTCGGGCCGCTGGCCCGCGCGCTGCGGGAGGCGGTGTCGCTCGGCGGTTCGGCCGCGGTGCCCGAGGCGCTGGAGGCGATGGGGCGCTTCGCCGGGCGGGTCGAGGAGGTCCGCCGCTCCGCCCACGCGGGTGAGGCGCCGCTGCCCGCGGCCGCGCTGCTCGGACAGGTCCGCCGGTGCCTGGACCGGATCGGGATGGCGGTGCGGTCGGTGGCGCAGCAGGCGGCCGAGGGGGTCGAGATCGGGCCGCGCCTGCCCAGGTTCGGCCGGTTGCGCAGGCCGGTGTTCTCCACCGGGTACCACCCGGTGCGGCTGGGCCTGGCGGTCTCCCTGGCCATGGCGCTGATGCTGGTGATCCACGAGCACTACGCCAAGTGGTTCGTGGTGACCGTGATCGTCAGCCTTCGCCCGGCGTACTTCGACACGGTCGAGCGGGTGGTGCTGAGGACGGCCGGCACCGCGGTGGGCGCGGCGGGCGCGGCGGTGGTGCTGGCGGTCGCGCCCGGCCACCTCTATCTGCTGCTGTTCATCGCGGTCTGCGCGGTGCTGGGGTTCGCGCTGCGCGGGACCAGCTACGGGTACTGGACGATCTTCGCCACCCCGCTGTCGCTGATGCTGTCGGACTTCTCCCTGCCGCTCGACTGGGGCGCGGCGGCGGCCCGGGTGGTCCTGACGGTCGCCGGCGGGGCGCTGGCGCTGGCCTTCGCCCGGCTGCTGTGGCCCCGGGGCCAGCGGGCGGAGCTGACCGGCAGGGCGGTGGACATGCTCGGGCGGCACGCGGCGCTGGTGCGGTCGCTGATCGACCAGGACCCCGACGAGGTGCGCGCCGGAGTCTCCTCGGCCGCCGACGCCGCCGACCGGTTCGCGGCCTCCCTGGACCGGCTGGACAAGGAGCCCGGGGGCAGCGCGCCGCAGCGGCTCAGGGACGCGGTGACGGCCGCCCGGCGGTTGCGGGACAACGCGCTGGCGCTGTTCGCCGTGCCGCCGCCCGGCGAGGAGTCCGGGCCGACGGCGACGGTGCTCGACATGGTCGCCGACCGGCTGGAGAACGTCGCCGAGGCGGTCGGGACGGAGCGCCCCGAGACGCCGCCCGACGATCTGGACCGCGTCCTGGACGAGCTCGGCGCCCACGTCGACGTGCTGGCGGCGCGCCGGCTGGACGAGGTGGCCGGGGGCGCGGCCGATCAGATGACCGGGGTGCGCCGCGGGATCATGCACGCCGCCGCGGCGCAGCCGACGCTGAAGGGGCTCAGCGCCGAGGCTCTCCGGTTGGCGGCGCTCACCGCTCCACGAAGGTGACGCCGTCTTCGGCGTCGGCGGCCTCGACCTCGGCGCGGGGGATGCCGAGCAGGTAGAGGATCGAGTCGAGGTAGGGCACGTTGACCGCGGTGTCGGCGGCCTGGCGGACCACCGGCTTGGCGTTGAACGCGATGCCCAGGCCGGCCGCCGCGATCATGTCCAGGTCGTTGGCGCCGTCGCCGATGGCCACGGTCTGGCTGATCGGGATGCCCGCCTCGCGGGCGAAGCGCTCCAGGGCCCGCGCCTTGCCGGGACGGTCGACGATCTCGCCGACGACCCGCCCGGTGAGCACGCCGTCGACGACCTCCAGGGTGTTGGCCGCGGAGTAGTCGATGCCGAGATCCTGGACGAGGGAGTCGGTGAGCTGGGTGAACCCGCCGCTGACGATCGCGAACCGGTAGTCCAGCCGCTTGAGCGTCCGCACCAGCGTGCGGGCGCCGGGGGTGAGCACCAGCTCCTTGCGGACCTTCTCGAAGATCTCCTCGGGGAGACCCTCCAGCAGCGCGACCCGGCGGCGCAGCGACTCGGCGAAGTCGAGCTCGCCGCGCATCGCCTCCTCGGTGACCCGGGCGACCTCCTCCAGGCAGCCCGCGTGCTCGGCCAGCAGCTCGATCACCTCGGCCTGGATGAGCGTGGAGTCCACGTCCATCACGATCAGCCGCTTGGCCCTGCGGTGCAGGCCGGTCCGCTGCACGGCCACGTCGACCTGCTGCGCGTGCGCCTCGGCGGCGAGCTCGGCCCGGAGCGCGTCGGGGTCGGCGCCGGAGACGGCCAGCTCGATGCAGGTCACCGGGTAGTTGGACAGCCGCTCGATCCGGTCGATGTTGGCGCCGGCCGCGGCGATCCGGCCCGAGATGCCGGCCATCGCGGCGGGCTGCAGGGGCGAGCCGAGCACGGTGACGTGCAGCCGCCCCCGGCGCCGCTTCTCCTGCGGGTCGGAGCCGGTGGACAGCTCCACGTGCAGGCCCATGTCCTCGGCGGTCCGCTCGACCGCGGTCCACAGGGCTCCTATGGTGCTGCCCGTGCCGGTCGGGGTGTCGCCCGCGTAGGCGACGAGGACACCCAGGGTGAGCCGGCCCCGGATGACGACCTGCTCGACGTCGGCGACGAGGACGGGGAAACCGGCCAGGACGGAGAAGAGCCGCGAGGTGACCCCGGGGCGGTCGGGGCCGGTCAACGTGATCAGAAGCGTGCGCTGGTTCATCGGTATCTAAGCTACTTGGCCCCGGAATCGAGCGTGAATGCGGTTCATCATCCGGACGCCTGAAGTTCGCGGTCCCCTTCCGCCCCGCGTCACCTGCGACTGTCTTCATGAACTCATGACGACCATCCCCGTAGAGCAACGCCTCGCTCGCTACACGGTCGGGCTGGCCACCACCGCTGTCGAGATGCGTGCGGCCCAGCGCCTGCGCCACCGGGTCTTCGCCGAGGAGCTGGGCGCCCGGCTGGAGACCCCCATCACCGGCCTGGACGTCGATCCGCTCGACGCCTACTGCGACCACCTGCTGGTACGGCACGGCGGCACGGGTGAGGTCGTCGGCACCTACCGGCTGCTCGCCCCCCGCCGGGCCGACCGGTCCTACGCCGACTCCGAGTTCGACCTCGGCGCGCTGTCCGGGATCCGGGCGGACCTGGTCGAGGCGGGCCGGGCCTGCGTGCACGCCGACCACCGGTGCGGCACCGTGGTCGGGCTGCTGTGGGCGGGCATCGCGCGTTACATGCTCGCCGGAGGGCACGGCTGGCTGGCCGGGTGCTGCTCGGTGCCGGTGGCCGACGCCGCGGGGGTCATGGACCGGCTGCCGCTCGCCCCGCCGGAGTATCGCGTCACCCCGCACCGCCCCTGGCGCGGCGGCCCCGCCGCCGGGCGGGTCGTGATGCCCGCCCTGCTGCGGAGCTACATCCGGCTGGGCGCGTGGGTCTGCGGGCCGCCCGCCCACGATCCCGACTTCGGCACGGCCGACTTCTTCGTCCTGCTGTCGATGGCCAACCTGGACCCTCGCTACCTGCGGCACTTCCTGGGAGCCCCCGCATGAACCCGTGGCTGCCGATGGCGCCGTGCATGCCCGCCACCTGCCTCACGCCGCCGGCCGCGAGGGTGTCCCGGCCGCGCCGGGTCCTGCGGCTGACGGCCGTCGCGCTGTCGGTCCTCGTCGGGGTGGTGCCGGCGCTCCTCGCCCGCGGGGCCGGTACGGCGGGGCGGGTCCGGCTGGCGAGCCTCTGGTCCCGGCTGGTGCTGCGGGCCCTCGGCGTCCGGATCGAGGTGCGGCGGGGCTTCACCTTCCTGGCGGGTTCGGCCGCGGGGCTCCGCGTGGTCCCCGTCTCCGAGGCGGCCCCGCTGATCGTGGCCAACCACGTCTCGTGGCTGGACCCGCTCGTCATGTCCGCCGTGCTGCCGTCGCGCCCGCTGGCCAAGCACGAGGTCCGGAGGTGGCCGCTGATCGGCCTGCTGGCGACGGGGGCGGGCGCGCTGTTCATCGACAGGGACCGGCTGTCGGCGCTGCCGGAGGCGGTCGGCCGGGTGGCCGCGGCGCTCGGCGAGGGCCACCCGGTGACCGCCTTTCCGGAGGGCACCACCTGGTGCGGCCGGGAGATGGGAGCCTTCCGGCCGGCCGTGTTCCAGGCGGCGCTGGACGCCGGGGCCCCGGTGCGGCCGGTGGCGATCAGGTATCTGGGCCCGGGCGGGCTCCCGGCCGGCGTGGCCGCCTACGTCGGCGACGACACCCTGCCCGCCTCGATCCTGCGGATGGCGGCGTTCCGGCGGCTGACCGTGGAGGTGACGCTGCTGCCCCCGGTCCAGGCTCGCGACCGCAGGTCCCTGGCCTGGGCGGCGGAGTCCTCGATCGCCTCGGTGGTGGTCGCCCCGGCCGTGCACGGTGTCCCGGTCGCGGCCTGAGCCCGTCCGTGTGGGGTGTCCCGGCCGCGGCCTGAGCCCGTCCGTGTGGGGTGTCCGGGTCACGGTCTGAGCCCGTCCGCGCGTGTCCTCCGGGGGCGCTGCCCGGACCGGCCGGGCCGGTGCCGGCCCGGCCGGCGCGTCACCGCGGTCCGAGGTAGGCGATGACGGCCGCCACCCGCCGGTGGGTGTCGGGGCTGTTCTCCAGCGCGAGCTTCAGGAAGATCGAGTTGACGTGTTTCTCGATCGCGGAGACCGACAGGTGCAGGGCGCGGGCGATGCCGCCGTTGGACAGGCCGTGCGCCATCTCCCGCAGCACGTCCAGCTCCCTGGGGGTCAGCTCGGCGGGCGGCGGGTTGTCCCGCACCCCGCGCTTGGCCAGCAGGCCCTCCACGACCTTGGGGTCGATCACCGACCCGCCCGCGGCCACCGAGCGGATCGCGCCGAGCAGCTCGTCGATGTCGCCGACCCGGTCCTTGAGCAGGTACGCCCGGCCCTCGGTGCCGTCCCTGAACAGGTCCAGCGCGAACATCGCGTCGGAGAACTGGGAGAGCACCACGACCCCGATGTCCTGCGAGGCGCCCCGGATCCGGTGCGCGGCGTCGATCCCCTCCATGCCCGCGCGCACGAGCCCGGCCGAGCCGGGCATCCGGATGTCGGTGACCACCACGTCGGGCCGGAGCCGCCGGGCGGCGTCGAGCAACTCGTCGGCGGTGCCCACGGCCGCCACCACCTTGATCTCCCCGGATGTCTCCAGGAGCCTGCGGGTGCCCTCCCGCACCAGGTAGTGGTCCTCGGCCAGGACGACCCTGAGCTCAGTCATGGACCGTGCGGTATCCGGAAGTGGTCATAGGCAGATCCTGCCCGGTGCCGGGGCCGGACGCATATGAGGTTGTCCGCACGCCCGCGCTCCGCACGGGGTCCGGAGAGCGGAGAGCCCCCGCCCTGGGACAGGGCGGGGGCTCCCACGGCGTGCGGCTAGCGCGTGATCCTGGTCTTGACCTTCTTCACGAAGTACCAGCTCTTGATGCCCAGGCGCTCGTACTCGTCACGGCTCAGGTTGTCCGCGCCGGTCGGCTCGTCGTAGGTGTCGACACCGAGGATGGCCTCGGCGGTGCCCTTGGACTTCTTGCCGAGCTTCACCGTGATCTTGATGCTGTCGTACTCGCCCACCTCGAGGGCGTAGGGGGTCCAGCACCAGAAGCCGTCCTCGTACCAGTCGCACTCGGTCCCCTTGGGGGCGCCGACTCGGACGACCTTGGAGCCCTTGGGCAGCCCGCCACCGAGGTAGTAGGAGGTGGCCTCGTAGGGGCCGGTGTTGGTGGCCTTGATCGAGTAGGTGATCGTCGCTCCGGCCCGGGCCCTGCTCGGCGCCGAGATCTTGACGTCGAAGGAGGAGTAGGGGTCGTCGGCCTTCTGGACGGCCGCGGCCGGGGCCTTGGCGGGAGTGGCCGAGGCCGGCGTGGCGAGCAGGGTCGTGCCCGCGAGCGGAATGGCCAGGGCCAGAGCGGCGATCCTGTGGATCGGGTGGCGCATTAAACGTCTCCCAGTTGAGGGGTGCGAGGGCGCTGCGGTCGCCCCCGTGAAAGTCCGCAGCGTTTTATCACACATATTAGATAAAGTAAAAATTATCTATGTAAAGTGATTTATTGGGGCATAGGCCGGACAGTGGCGGCCGTACGGAACGGCCGGGGTCCCGCGTCGGGCCGCCCGCCTCGCACGGGCCGCCCGCGTCCGCCGTCCGGATGCGGACTAGCGGAGGATCCGGGTCTTGACCCGCACGTACTTCAGGTCGCTGCCGACGTCGATGCCGTGGATGTCCAGGGTGTCGAGCCCGCCCGCGGGGACGTCGATCGACGCCGAGGCGAACTCGGCCGACGCGGTGCCCCGCGCGCTGCTCCTGAGCCAGACCTTGACCTTGATCGTGGCGGTCCGGCCCGGCCGCAGGGTGTCGAGCAGGCAGCCCACCTCGCGCCCGTCGGCGTCGCAGACGGAGCCGGAGGGGCCGGTGATCCGAACCTTGCTGGCCTGCTTGGGGGCGTAGCCGCCGATGTAGGCGATGTCGGTGGACCACTCGCCGACGTTCTTGGTCTTGAGCGTGTAGGTGATCGTGTCGCCCGCGTAGGCCCGGCGCGGGTAGAAGGCGGTCAGCTTCAGCGGCGAGAGCGGTGGGTTCACGTGGGCCGCGGCCGGCGCGGCCGGGACGGCCGGCGCGGCGTTCGCGGTGCCAGGGGCGAGGAGCAGGCCTCCCGCCAGGGCGATGGCGGCGGAGGCGGTCAGGTGCCGGCGCATTCTTACTCCAGTCGGAATCAGGGGTTCCCCGTTGTCTGCTGGGCCCAGCATGGGACGTCCGACTTGGAAACCCCTTGTGCCTGACTGGCTATCGGACGATCAGGTGGACATCGCCGAATTCGTGCCAGAGATAACCCTCCTGCAGAGCCTCCCGGTAGCTCCGGGAGAGCAGCCCGTCCCCGGCGATCGCCGACAGCATCAGCAGGTGGCTGGAGCGCGGCTCGTGCAGGCCGGTGATCAGGCCGTTCACCGCCCGCACCCCGGACGAGGGGGTCACCAGGTGCGAGGTCCAGCCCCGCGCGGCCCGCAGCGGCCCGCCGGCCGACGCGGCCGTCTCCAGGGCCCGCACCACGGTCGTGCCCACCGCGATCACCCGGCCTCCGGACCGGCGGGTGAGCTCGACCTGCCGCGCGGTCGGCTCGGGCACCTCGAACCACTCCGGATAGGGCGGCTCGTCCTTCTCCGGCGAGGCCACCCCGGTGTGCAGGGTGATCGGCGCGACGCCGACCCCGCGCGAGACCAGTCCGGTCACCAGCTCCGCGGTGAACGGCCGTCCGGCGCTGGGCATCTCCGCGCTGCCGGGCCGGACCCCGAACACGGTCTGGTAGTCGGCCAGGGGCCAGTCCCGATCCACGTAGGAGTAGCGGATCGGCACGCCGTAGCGGCGCAGGTAGGCGGGGACCTCGCGGTCCAGCCGGGCCCGCCACAGGCGCGGGGTCTCCCGCTCCAGCAGGCGCAGCGTGGCCCCGCCGGGCAGCGGCAGCCACTCTCCGGGCGCGCCGCCCTGGTAGGGCTCACCGGCCGCCTCCGCCTCCGTGGCCGCGTCCCCGGCGGGCCCTCGCCGCTCGCGCGGGTCCCGCCCGGCGGACGCGCCCGCGCGGCCGGGCCCGGACCCGCGCTCCACCCGGCGGCGCAGCTCCACCAGCCAGGTCCCGTCCTCGCGCTCGGTGGAGAAGTGCACCGCCAGCCGGTCGAGCCGGACCGCGGCCGGGAGCGTCGCGGAGTTGTTGACCACCAGCAGGTCGCCGGGGTTGAGCAGGCCGGGCAGCTCGGTGAAGGTGTGGTGGGCGATCTCGCCGGTGGCGCCGTCGGAGACCAGGAGCCGCACCCCGTCACGGGCCAGCCCCCGCGCCTCCGGCGGCTCGTGCGCCTCCAGATCGTGCGGGAGCACGAAGTCGGGGGCCATGGCGTCGGTCGCGGGCGCGCTCACGGCGCCTCCTCCGCCGCTCCCGCCGGCCGCCGGCCGTGACCGCCGGGCCGCCCGCTCATGAGTGGCTCACCCGGCCGCTCGCCGGACGCTCCTCGATCAGCCGCCGCAGGGTGGGCACGACCGTCTCCGGCGCCGGGGCCGTGGCCGCGTCCCCGGCGCCGACCGCGTCGGCGAGCATCGCCGTGTTCATCTCGCCCGGGTCGACCCACCAGACCGCGACCCGCTGCTCCTCGACGGCCAGCACCTTGGACAGCTGCTCCAGGGCGGCCTTGGTCGCGCCGTACCCGCCCCAGCCCTCGTACGCCTCCACCGCCGCGTCGGAGGAGATGTTGACGATCGCGCCCCGCCGCTCCCTGAGCCAGGGCAGGGACGCCTGGACCAGCGCCAGCGGGGCCAGCACGTTGGCCCTGAACAGGTCTTCGAGCACGTCGAGCGGGTAGCCGGCCAGGGGCGGCAGCGGGACCGCGCCCAGCCCGGAGGCGTTGTTGACCAGCAGGTCCAGCCCGCCGTGGTCCTGTACGACGTGCGCCAGCCGGTCCCGGTGGGCCGGGTCGGCGACGTCCCCGGCGAGGGCGACGGCGCCGAGCTCGTCGGCGACGGGCTTCAGCGCGTCCGCGCCCCGCGCGGTGAGGATGAGCCGCCAGCCGTCGGAGGCCAGGGAACGGGCCAGGGCCAGGCCGAGCCCGCGGGAGGCGCCGGTGATGAGTGCGGTCTTCGTCATGGCCTCGACGGTAGGGAGCGGACCGCCCGCCCACATCGGCCGCGGGACCGGCCCCCCATGGGCTGATGGACCTAAGACCCATGGCGTAACGCCGCGGCGGACCGCGGCGCCTAGAGTTTTCCCGTGAACGAAGACCAGGAGGCCGTCCTGCACGCGGTGAGCTCCGCCGTGCTCGCGGTGACCAGGCATCTGTCGGTCCGGGAGGTGCTCCAGGTCATCGTACGCTCGGCGCAGCAGCTGCTGGACGCCCGCTACGCCGCCCTCGGCGTGCCCGACGACGAGGGGGCCTTCGCCGAGTTCGTCGCCGAGGGCATCTCCGACGAGGAGTGGGACGCGATCGGGCCGATGCCCCGCCAGCACGGCATGCTCGGCGCGATGCTGCGGGAGGGCGCGCCGGTCCGGCTGCCCGACATCCGCAGGGACGCCAGGTTCGAATACTGGCCGCGGGCCCATCCGGTGCTCAAGGACTTCCTCGGGGTGCCGATCCGCGACGGCGACCAGGTGCTCGGCATCGTCTTCCTGTCCAACAAGCGGACCCCGGGCGGTTTCACCGAGGCCGACCAGCGGCTGCTCACCATGTTCGCCGCGCACGCCGCGATCGCGCTCACCAACGCCCGCCTCTACGAGCGGGGCCGGGAGCTGGCTCTGGTGGAGGAGCGCACCCGGATGGCCCGGGAGCTGCACGACGCGGTGACCCAGAAGCTGTTCTCGCTCCGGCTCACCGCCCAGGCGGCGGCCTCGCTGGTGACCCGCGACCCCGACCGGGCGCTGGGGGAGCTGGAGCGGGTCGAACGGCTGGCGGGAGAGGCGCTGTCCGAGCTCCGCGCGGTGATCGTGGAGCTCCGGCCGGCCGAGCTCGACCGCCACGGCCTGGCCGAGACGCTCGGCAAGCACGTGCGCCTGCTGGACCGGCTGCACCCGGCGTCGTTCACCTTCGAGGAGATGACGATGTGCCCGCTCGAACCGGCGACCGAGGTGGCGGTGCTGCGGGTGGCCCAGGAGGCGCTGCACAACGCCTCCCGGCACGCGGCGGCGCGGGCCGTGGGCGTCCGGCTGGGCTGTGAGGCGGGCCGGGTGGTCCTGGAGGTGCGGGACGACGGGGCGGGGTTCGACGTGGCCGCCGCCGCCGGGCGTGGGCTGGGCATCGCGTCGATGGAGGACAGGGCGCAGGCCCTGGGCGGGAGCGTGCGCGTGACGTCGGAGTCCGGCGGAGGGACCCTGGTGCGGATGGAGGTGCCGGTGTGATCCGCGTGCTGATCGCCGACGACCACCCGGTCGTCCGGCAGGGCCTGCGCACCTTCCTGGACCTGCAGGACGACCTCGAGGTGGTCGGGGAGGCGGCCGACGGCACCGAGGCGCTCGCCCTGGTCGCCTCCCTCGCCCCCGACGTGCTGCTGCTCGACCTGAAGATGCCGGTCCTCGACGGCCTCGGCACGCTGGTCGGGCTGGGCGAGCGCGGGCTCTCGCCGCGCGTGCTGGTGCTGACCTCGGTCAGCGACCGGGAGGACGTCGCCCCGGCGATGCGGGCCGGCGCGTCCGGGTTCCTCTACAAGGACGTCGACCCCGTCGCGCTCGTCCAGGCCATCCGCGCGGTCCACGGCGGCCAGGTGCTGCTGGCCCCCGAGGCCGCCGAGGCGATGCTGGCCGCCCCCGCCTCCACGCCGGCGGCCGGCGGGCCCGTGGTGCCGCTGACCGACCGGGAGCGCGAGGTGCTCACGCTGATCGCCTCGGGCCGCTCCAACCGCGAGATCGCCCGGGAGCTGGCGGTGGCGGAGAAGACCGTGAAGACCCACGTCTCCAACGTGCTGATGAAGCTGGGCGTGCAGGACAGGACCCAGGCCGCCCTCTACGCGGTACGGCACGGCCTGGCCTGATCCCGCCCGCCCGGGAGCCGCCGGAGCGGGAGCTAGACGAGTTCGGTGATGGAGTGGTGGGCGGCCACGCGTGCCCGCCGTACGGCGCGGTCGAGGTCGCGCAGGGCCCCGCTCCGGGTGACGATCTGCCCCGAGGTGAGCCCCCGGTCGTCGGCGACCTGGAGCACCGCGGTGAGCCGGGCGGCGAGGGCGGCGACCCGGTGGGCGCGGGCCGGGTAGCCGGGGGCCAGGCCGTCGTCGACGGTGCTGACCCGCCGGTGGCCCTGGGCCGGGCCCTCCACGCCGAGCAGCGCGTCGGTGGCCGCGCGCATCGCCATGGTCAGGGCGTGTTCGGCCTCGGCCAGGGAGGGGATGTCGGGGGCGTTAGTGCTGGCCTCCAGTACGCTCCAGCGCACCCCGGCGTACGATGACCCGCGGCGGTCCCGCACGGGGACCAGACCGAGGCACCTGCTGGCAAGCACGGCTATCGCCGCCTGTCCGGCCTCGATGGCCGCGGAGTTGAAGGGGGGCGGTCCGGTGAGTCCGAGCGGGTCGCCCGCCGCGGGGAGCGCCAGGCGCAGGGATTTCATGCCCTCGACGCGCAGATCGGCGAGGAAGCGGCGGAGGGGGAGGTCGCCGTCGTCTCCGGCGACGAGTTGGGGACCGGCCTGCCGCTCCACGCGGTCGGCGGCCTCGTCGAGGCCGACCTGCCCGGTGAGCCAGGCGTTGCCCCAGCAGACCAAGGTGGCCGAGATCGGTGAATCAGGGTGCACCGATCCACGATATGCGCTTGTCCTGCAATAGGTTTTGTTCGAGTGATTCACGAGGAGGCGTAGGGATGGGCGGTCAGGTGCTTCGGCTACAGGACGTCACCGTCCGCAGGGACGGGGCGGCCCTGCTGCGGGACATCGAATGGACCGTTCACGAGGACGAGCGGTGGGTCGTCATCGGCCCCAACGGCGCGGGAAAGACGACGCTGCTGCAGGTCGTCGGGGCGATGCTGTTCCCCACCGAGGGCATCGTGGAGATCCTGGGCGAGCGGCTCGGCCAGAGTGACGTGTTCGACCTGCGACCCCGCATCGGGCTCGCGAGCGCCGCGCTGGCCGAGAAGGTGCCGCCGGAGGAGAAGGTCATCGACCTGGTGCTCACCGCCTCCTACGCGATCCTCGGCCGCTGGACGGAGGAGTACGACTCCAACGACGTCACCCGCGCCGTCGAGCTGATCGATCAGCTCGGCTGCGCCCACCTGATCCGGCGCCGGTTCAACACCCTGTCGGAGGGTGAGCGCAAGCGGGTGCAGATCGCCCGGGCGCTCATGCCGGACCCCGAGCTGCTGCTGCTGGACGAGCCCGCCGCCGGGCTGGACCTGGGCGGCCGGGAGGATCTGGTCCGCCGCCTGGCGACGTTCGCGCACGACCCGAAGGCGCCCACGATGGTCCTGGTCACCCACCACGTGGAGGAGGTGCCCAGCGGGTTCACCCACGCGCTGCTGCTCCGGCACGGCTCGGTGATCGCCCAGGGCCCCATCGACCACGTGATGACCGCCGAGAACCTGTCGCGCACCTTCGGCGTCCCGCTCAACCTGGAGCGCGGGTCCGACGGCCGCTGGTACGCCCGGGCGCATCATTTCTGAGACCCTTGTCGGCTGTTCAAGAGCCGGCAACGGTAAAACGAAATAGCATCTCGGAGCGGGTGACCTGGTTGACTCGACCGTCCGGGGTGGCTGATGGAAACGCTTGTCGCCGCATTCGTCGTGGTGGCCGCTGCGGGGTTCTCCCTGTTCCGGGCGGTCCACGTCGTCCCCCAGGCCAGCGCGGCGATCGTGGAGCGGCTCGGCCGCTACCACCGCACGCTCGATCCCGGGCTGAGCCTGGTGATCCCCTTCATCGACCGGATCAGGCGGACGGTCGACCTGCGCGAGCAGATCGTCTCGTTCCCGCCGCAGCCGGTGAGCACCTCCGACAACCTCGTCGTCTCCGCCGACACGGTCGTCTGCTTCCAGGTCGTCGACCCCCGGGCCGCGACCTACGGGGTCGCGGACTTCCGGACGGGGATCGAGCAGCTCGCCGTGGCCACGCTGCGCAGCGTGGTCGGCGCCGTGGAGCTGGAGCGCGCGCTGACCTCGCGTGAGGAGATCAACGCCGAGCTGCGCCGGGCGCTCGGCGGCGCCGCCGCGGAGTGGGGGATCCAGGTCAACCGGGCAGAGCTCAAGACGGTCGACCCGCCGGCCTCCGTCCAGGAGTCGATGGAGCGGCGGCTGCGTGCCGACCGCGACAAGCGGGCCGCCGTCCTCGCCGCCGAGGGGCACAAGCAGGCGGCCATCCTCACCGCCGAGGGGCACCGGCACGCCGAGGTGCTGAAGGCGCGGGGCGAGGCGGAGGCCGTGGTGCTCCGGGCCCAGGCCGACGCCGAGGCGGAGGCGATGCGGGCCAAGGGCGAGGCCGACGCGATCGGCATGATCTTCCGCGCGATCCACGAGGGTCGGCCGGACCAGCGGCTGCTGGCCTACCAATACCTGCGGACGCTCCCGGAGATCGCCAGGGGCGGCGCCAACAAGGTGTGGATCGTGCCGTCGGAGCTGGGCAAGGCGATCGAGACCCTCGGCTTCTTCGATACGAAGGACACCCCCGACGCCGGTTGAGGTCCGTCCCCCTCCTAGCATCCGGTGAGTGCCGTGCACCGTCCGTGGGCGCGAGCCGTACGAGTGAGGAGGGCGTCATGACGCCATGGGAGGCCGTCGCGATTCTCGCGGCCGGGATCGGGGCCGGGGGCATCAACGCCGTCGTCGGCTCGGGATCACTGATCACGTTCCCGACGATGGTGGCCGTGGGGCTGCCGCCGATCGTGGCCAACGTCTCCAACAACATCGGGCTGGTACCCGGGTCGCTGACCGGCGCGCTCGGCTACCGGGCCGAGCTGAAGGGGCAGCGCGAGCGGCTGGTCCGGCTGGGCGCCGGTTCGATCGTGGGCTCCCTCATCGGCGGCGTGCTGCTGCTCTTCCTGCCCGCCGACACCTTCGACGTGGTGGTGCCGGTCCTGATCGGCCTGGCGTGCGTACTGGTGGTGATCCAGCCCAGGCTCAACGGGTGGCTGAGCGCCCGGCGGGAGGACCCCCATCCGCACGGCGGGCCGTGGCTGTGGCTCGGGGTGTTCGCCGCCGGGATATACGGCGGCTATTTCGGCGCGGCCCAGGGGGTGCTGCTCATCGGACTGCTCGGCAGCTTCCTCGACGACGACCTGCAGCGGGTGAACGCCGCCAAGAACGTGCTGTCGCTGCTGGTCAACGCCACCGCGGCGGTGCTGTTCATCGCGGTGGCGGAGGTGGACTGGCGTGCGGTGGCGCTGGTCGCGCTGGGAGCCACGGTCGGTGGTTTCCTCGGTGCGAAGGTCGGCCGGAAGCTGCCGGCGCCTGTATTGCGAGGTTTCATTGTTTGCGTGGGAATCGTAGCGATAATCAAACTGGTGTACGCCTAAATTCATCTGTTTTAGGGCATGAAGCGAACATGAAAGGCGACAAGGTAGAGATCGTCATCGACGCGGGCGACAGCTCGCGTACCTACGAAGTCGTCGCCACCAAGGCTGGCCGCCGGGTCGAGGTGTCCAACCGTCGCGGTGGCGTGGTCGAGGTGAGCGAGGTCACCCGTAGCGGTACGGCCGTGCGCACCGCCCGGTTCATGTCCAGCCGGATCCTCGCCCTGGTCGAGCATCCGGCCGACGGCAGGCCGGACTGACATCCGGGCGGCGGCCCCGCCCGGGCCGGGCGGACCTGGGGCACCCCTCAGGTCCCGGGCACCCCTCAGGTCGGGGCCGGCCGGACCTGGAGCACTCCGTCGCGGCGGATCCGGGTCTCGAAGGACGGCTGCGGGGCCGTGGCGGGGCCGTGCGCGACGGTCCCGTCCGACAGCCGGAAGGTGCTCCCGTGCCACGGGCACACCACGCAGGCGGTGCCCTCTTCGGAGATCAGGCGCCCCTGGTGCAGCGGTCCGGCCAGGTGGGAGCAGCCGTCGGCGAGCACGGTGACCCCGTCGCCGACCCGCAGCACGAACAGGTCGATGTAGCCCAGCCGTCTGGCCACCGGACGTCCGTCCGGCAGGTCCCTGAGCTCGCACAGGTCGTGCCAGCCCAGCGGGACCAGATGCGCGACCGACTCGGCGTGGTTGGCCCCGGCCGCCTGCCGGTAGGCCAGGTGACCGCCGAGCTGGCCGCCCAGCCCGGCCGCGCCCAGCGCCGCGAACGACAGCATCCGGCCCCGCCGTTCGTCCCCGGACAGCCGCAGCGCCAGCGAGCCGGCGTAGAGCCCGAAAGCGGTCAGGTTGGCGATCGCGTGCACGAATCCGACCCGCTGCTGCTCCCGGTGGAGGGCGGACCAGTCGGTGACCCCGGCCGCGACGGCGGGCAGGGCCGTCACGAGGCCGGTGGCGAGCACCGTCCGCGCCGCGCGCGGCTCGGAGCGGGTCAGGTCGAGCACCGCGGTCGCCGCCCAGCAGCCCAGGCTGAAGGTGACGAGCGGCGGGTGGAGGGGCTTGCCGGTGGGGACCCCGTGCAGCAGGTCGCGCAGCCATCCAGGGCCGATCCGTCGGCGTACGGCCTTGGCCGCTATCCGGATCGGCCGGTCCATCCTGGTCGACCGTTCGATACGGCCGGCGAGGTCGACCGGGGGTACCAGGTGCCTGAAGCTGCGGCGTTTCGTTTTGACGGTTTCCTTCACGATCGCCCCCTTCTCAACCCATAGGGACCTACCCGGGAACCAGGTTATGCACGCGCCAAATGTCCCCGGCTGATGGACAGCTCGATGATCTCGGTGGCATAGGCCCCCAGCGTCGCCGATCCCTCCTCGATGATTTTCACCTTCTCCAGCACCTGCTCGGCCGTCACCTTGTAGAGCGACCAGGTGCCGCCCTCGTTGTGGTGGTTGGCCATGATCGGCGCGATCCTGTCGAGGGCCTTGGCGAACCTGGCCTCGGGGGTCTTGCGCTCCTCGAACTCGTCCCAGAGCGCGCGCAGCCGCGCCGCCTGGTCCTCGGGGAGCAGCCCGAAGATCCGGTCGGCGGCCTTGCGCTCGATGCCGAGCTGGGCCTCGACGGCGTGGGCGTCGTAGATGAAGGTGTCTCCGGCGTCGATCTCGACGATGTCGTGGACGAGCAACATCGCGACGACCTTGTCCAGGTCGGTGTCCGGCGGGGCGTGCTCGGCCAGGATCATCGCCAGCATCCCCACGTACCACGAATGCTCGGCGTCGTTCTCCCGCCGCGACCCGTCCATCAGGGTGTTGCGGCGGACGATGCGTCTGAGCTTGTCGATCTCCATGGCGAAGGCGAGCTGAGCGTGCAGGCGGTCCTGTTCTGGAGGGGTGGTCACCCGCGCAAGCCTAATGCGCGCCGATCCCCCTTTACCGAACGATCATGTGATCACGCGGGACTGAGCGTGACCGGCACCCCGTTGAACACGGCGTTTCCCGAAGGGACGTCGATCACAGACCCGTCCGTCAGCGTGTTCGCGTTGACCCCCGCGTGCTCGGCCGCGACCAGTTGCGCGCTCCCGGCGTGCCCCCAGCCGTGGGGCAGGCTCACCACCCCCGGCATGATCGTGTCGGTGGGTTCCAGCGGCACGACGAGCTGCCCGCCCGCCGAGCGCACGAGCGCGTGCTCGCCGAGCCCGAGCCGGGTCACGTCGCCGGGGTTGATCTGCAGGGTGCAGCGGTTGCTCCCGCCGACCAGCGGTCCCACGTTGTGCAGCCAGCTGTTGTTGGAGCGCAGGTGACGGCGGCCGATCAGCACCATCTCCGTGGGCGGTGCGGCCGGCCGGTCGCGCAGCCGCGCGAGGTCGGCCACCAACTGCGGGGGCGCCAGCTCCACCCGGCCCGAGGCGGTGCACAGCACCTCCGCCAGCCGGGGCCGGAGCGGGCCCAGGTCGATGCCGTGCGGGTTGGCGAGCAGCTCGGCCAGCGACAGGCCGTAGGGGCCGAGCTTCAGCATGGCGTCCAGCCGCCGCTCGGCACCGGTGCTCCCCTCCAGCGCGGCGCGCAGCTCCGCCACCTCGCAGCCCTCGAACGGCGAGCCGGGCGTCCCGACGGCCTTGCGGAGCATCTGGTCGAGGATCAGCTCGTCGAGCGCGGCCGGGTCGGCCTCCGCCCCCTGTCCCGAAGCGATCATCGTCAGCCGCGCCAGGATCTCGGCCTCCGACGGCCGCCCCGGCTCCAACGGCAGGACCGGCGGGGAGAACCTGGCGTAGTTGCGCACCGCGACGAACAGCAGCGAGAGATCGTAGTGCGGCGTCTGCAGCACGCGCGGCGGCGGCAGGATGACGTGCGCGTGCCTGGTCGTCTCGTTCAGGTAGGGGTCCACGCAGACCATGAACTCCAGGTCGCCGAAGGCCCGGTCCAGCCGGGGGCCGCCCGGCGCCGACAGCACCGGGTTGCCCGCCACCGTCACCAGCGCCCTGACCTGCCCCTCGCCCGGGGTCTCGATCTCGTCGGCGAGGGTGGCCACCGGCAGCTCGCCGTTCGCCTCCGGCAGCCCGCGGACGCGGCTGTGCCAGCGTCCCGTGGTGTACGGCCTGCGCCTGCGGCCGTTCTCCACGGCGGTCCTGGCGAACATCACCCCGCCGGGCCGGTCGAAGTTTCCGGTCAGGATGTTGACCACGTCGACCAGCCACTGCGCGACGGTGCCGAACTCCGCGGTGCAGGTCCCGATGCGGGCGTAGACCGCGGCCGTGGGGGCCGCGGCCAGCTCGCGGGCCAGCCGCGCGATCTCCCCGGCGGGCACCCCGCACACCTGGGCCATGGCCTCCGGGGTGAACTCCTCCGCCAGCCGCCGGACCTCCTCCAGGCCCTCGACCTCGACCTCGACCTCGGGCGCGGTGAGGCCCTCGGCGAAGAGCGTGTGGACGATGCCGAGCAGCAGGTGGGCGTCGGTGCCGGGCCGGACGAACAGGTGCTCGTCGGCGAGGGCGGCGGTCCTGGTGCGGCGCGGGTCGACGACCACGAGTTTGCCGCCGCGCCTGCGCAGCGCCTTGAGGCGGCCGGGGAAGTCGGGGGCGGTGCAGAGTGAGCCGTTGGACTCCAGCGGGTTGGCGCCGAGCATCAGCAGGTAGCCGGTCCGGTCCAGGTCGGGCACCGCGATGGCCAGCGGGTCGCCGAGCATGAGGCCGCAGGCGACGTGTTTGGGCATCTGGTCGGCGGTGCTGGCGGAGAAGACGTTGCGGGTGCCGAGCGCGCGGATCAGCGGCGGGCCGTACAGGGCGCCGGCCATGGAGTGGGCGTTCGGGTTGCCCAGGTAGACGGCCAGCGACTGGCGGCCGTGGGCGTCGATGACGCCCTGGAGACCCCGGTCGACCGCGCGGAAGGCCTCCTCCCAGGTGGCCTCGTGCCACTGGTCGCCGGTGCGGATCATCGGGACGCGGAGCCGGTCGGGATCCTCGTCCAGGCGGCCCAGGCTCGCGCCCTTGGGACAGATGAACCCCTGGGAGAACGGGTCGTCCGGGTCGCCCTTGACCGATGTGACGTGCCCGGTGTCGTCGAGTGTGAGCCGCAGGCCGCAGACGGCCTCGCAGAGGGGACAGGTCCGGTGCGCGGTTCTCATCGGCACTCCTGAGTTCGACGAATGAACTCATGATGGCCTCCGGTGGGGGGCGAGGGAAGTCCCGCACCGGTCCCGCGCGGATCACCGGGCAGCCCGGTCCCGCGCGGACGCCCGGGGAAGTTTCCGCGTGGATACCCGGGGAAGTCTCCGCGCGGACGCCCGGGAAAGCGGGAGGACCCGCGCGGGGCGCGCGGGTCCTCTGTGGCCGTACCGCCCGCACCCCGGCGAGGCGCGGACGGTACGGCGGGGACGGGGGTGGAGCGGGGGCGGGTTAGTTGCTGACGCCCAGCCCCTGGGCGACGCCCTGGCCCAGGTCCTTGTGGATGTTGGTCCAGTACTCGACGACGCGCTTCTTCATCTCGGCCGTGACCTCCGGGGCGGAGGCGTGGCCGACGACGTTGCTCACCAGGTGGGCGCGGTCGGTCTCGGACAGGACGTTCTCCCACAGGGCGCGGGGCTGGACGTAGTCGTCGTCCTCGCGGTGCAGGGTGTAGGCGGAGCGGATGATCTCGCCGCTCACCTGGTAGTTCTCACCCTCGTACAGCGCCGGGTCGGCGGCGGGGCCGCCCACCGTGTTCGGCGCGTAGACCGGGTCGGCGGGGTTGACGAAGGCCATCTGGCCGTCCTTGTTGTAGCTGTGGACGGGTGACAGCGGCCGGTTGATCGGCAGCTGCAGGTAGTTGGCGCCGATGCGGTAGCGGTGGGCGTCGGGGTAGGAGAACAGCCGGCCCTGGAGCATCTTGTCCGGGGACGGGCCGATGCCCGGCACCAGGTTGGCGGGCTCGAAGCTCGCCTGCTCCACCTCGGCGAAGTAGTTCTCCGGGTTCCGGTTCAGGACGAACTTGCCGATCGTGATCTCGGGGTAGTCGGAGTGCGGCCACACCTTGGTCAGGTCGAACGGGTTGAACCGGTAGTCGGCGGCGTCCTCGAACGGCATGACCTGGACGTTCACGGTCCAGGACGGGTGGTCGCCGTTCTTGATCGCGGTGTGCAGGTCACGGATGTGGTAGTCCGCGTCCTGCGCGATGACCGCGCCGGCCTCGGCGTCGGTGAAGTTCTTGATGCCCTGGTCGGTCTTGAAGTGGTACTTGATCCAGAACTTCTCGCCGGCCGCGTTGTACCACAGGAAGGTGTGCGAGCCGAAGCCGTGCACGTGACGCCAGGACGCCGGGGTGCCGCGGTCGGTCATCAGGAAGGTGACCTGGTGGGCGGTCTCCGGGGAGAGCGTCCAGAAGTCCCACTGCATGTTGTGGTCGCGCAGGTTGGTGTCGGCGCGGCGCTTCTGGCTGTGGATGAAGTCGGAGAACTTCTGCGGGTCGCGGATGAAGAAGATCGGCGTGTTGTTGCCGACGATGTCGTAGTTGCCCTCTTCGGTGTAGAACTTGATCGCGAAGCCGCGCGGGTCACGCTGGGTGTCGGGGCTGCCCAGCTCGCCGGCCACCGAGGAGAAGCGCAGGAAGAGCGGGGTCTCCTTGCCCTTCTGGAACAGACCGGCCTTGGTGAACTGGCTGACGTCCTCGGTGATCTGAAGGATGCCGTGCGCGCCGCCGCCCTTGGCGTGGACCACCCGCTCGGGCACGCGCTCCCGGTTGAAGTGCGCCATCTTCTGGATCAGGTAGTGGTCCTGCAGAAGCAGGGGCCCGTTCGGGCCGACCGACTGCGAGTGCTCGTCACTCGGAGCGGGGATTCCCGCATCGGTCGTGGTGATGGGCCTGGTGCTCATACGCGGTCCTCCGGGGGTTCTCTTCATCGAGCGTCTTCGGAACGGCATTCAGGACACACGCCCCAGTAGATGACGTCCGCCTCGTCGACCAGGTATCCGGCGTCCGACGCGGGGGCCAGGCAGGGGGCGTGTCCAACAGAGCAGTCGACGTCCGTGACCTTTCCGCACTGCCGGCAGACGAGGTGGTGATGGTTGTCACCGACCCGCGTCTCGTATCGGGCGGGACTGCCGGCGGGTTCGATCCGCCGGAGCAGGCCGCCGCGGTGCAGTGCGTGCAGGGAGTCGTAGACGGCCTGCAGGGAGACATGGCCGACCCGGTCCCGCACGCCACGGTGGACGGCGTCCACATCCAGGTGGTCGCCCTCCCGCACGGTCTGCATGATCGCCAGGCGGGCCGCGGTCACCCGCAGGCCTGCCTCACGGAGCCGGTCCCCATCTCCCATGGCCCCACATTATGGGGCAAACCGGAATCATTCAAGTAAATGAGTCATCCAAGTTTGGGAGAATCAGATCTCCAACGGCCGGGTTGTGCCGCTTACGGACGATCAGATGGCATCCTCGGATACCGATGGACACGTATATTCCGCGCCGCCTCGCTGTGGCCACCGCTGTCGCCCTCTCCTGCCTGCTCCTGGCGGCGTGCACGGCGGTCGGCGCCGCCGCGCCGACGCCGGAGCCGGACGTCGCGGAGAAGCCCACCGCCTCGGGTGAGGCCGCGCCCACGCCCGAGCGCGAGCCCTACACCATCTCCTTCGGAGGCGACGTGCACTTCGAGGGAGTGCTGCTGTCCCGGCTGCGGGCCAACCCGCGGACCGCGCTCGGCCCGATCGCCAAGGTGCTCAGCCGTTCCGACCTCGCGATGGTCAACCTGGAGACCGCGATCACCACGGGCGGCACCCGCGCCCCCGGCAAGCAGTTCGCCTTCCGGGCCCCGGCCTCCGCGCTGACCGCGCTGAAGGCCGCCGGCGTCGACGTCGCCTCCATGGCCAACAACCACGGCATGGACTACATGGACAGCGGGCTGGCCGACTCGCTGGCGGCGATCAGGCGCGCGAAGTTCCCCGTCGTGGGCGTGGGCGCGGACGAGGCCCAGGCGTACCGGCCGTGGCGGACGACCGTGAACGGCAACCGCGTCGCCGTCATCGGCGCGACCCAGGTGCTGGACTCCGAGTTCATCCAGGCGTGGACGGCCTCCGGCGACAAGGGCGGCCTGGCCTCGGCCAAGAACGAGGCGCGGCTGATCCAGGAGGTCCGCAAGGCGCGCAGGAACTCCGACACGGTGATCGTCCACCTGCACTGGGGCACCGAGCTGCAGAAGTGCCCGAACGAGGCCCAGCTCAGCCTGGCCCCCAAGCTGGTCGCGGCCGGGGCCGACGTCATCGTGGGCGGCCACGCGCACATCCTGCTCGGCGGCGGTTATCTGAAGAACAGCTACGTCAACTACGGCATGGGCAACTTCGTCTTCTACAACTGGGGCCCGGAGACCGGCCGGACCGGCGTGCTCACCCTGACGATCAACGGCCGCAAGGTGCTGAAGGACCAGTGGACCCCGGCCACCATCCAGGGCGGGGTGCCGGTCCCGCTCACCGGGGCGGGCCGGCAGCAGGCCGTCGCCGGCTGGAAGGCGCTGCGCGGCTGCACCGGCCTGGCCGCCAAGCCCGGCTAGGAAGATCCCCTCCCGGCCGGTTACTGTTTGGACAGTCCGTCCAACAGGAGGCCGTGATGCGGTGGGTCGAGTCCGGTGACGTGCGGCTGGCGCTGTTCGAGGAGGGGGACCCGGCCGCTCCCACGGTCCTGCTGGTGCACGGCTACCCCGACACGCACCGGGTCTGGGACGAGGTCGCCGCCCTGCTGCGGGACCGCTTCCACGTGGCCCGCTACGACGTCCGGGGCGCCGGGCGCTCCGGCGCCCCGCGCGACGGCGCGGACTACACCTACGACCACCTGGCCGCCGACATGGCGGCCGTCCTCGACGCGCTGGACAGGCCGGCGGTGCACCTCGTGGGGCACGACTGGGGCTCCATCCAGGGCTGGGACCTGATCGGCCGGCCGGGGATCAAGGAGAGGGTCGCCTCCTTCACCTCCTTCGGAGGGCCCGGCCTGGAGCAGGCCGCCCACTTCATGCGGCACGGCCGGCGCCGGGACGTCGCCGGGCAGCTGCTGAGGTCCTGGTACATCGGGGCGTTCCAGGCCCCGGTGGCCCCCGAGCTGGCCTGGCGCACCGTGCTGCCGCGCGTCCTGACACGGGTCATGCGGGTCTCCGAGGGGATCACCCCGCGCCCCGGCCATCCGGCGGACACCCTCGGCAAGGACGGTGCGAACGGCCTCGGCCTGTACCGGGCGAACATGTTCACCGCCGGCCGCGCGCTCCGCGCCGAGCCGGTCGTCGAGACGCCGATCCAGCTCATCGAGGCCACCCGGGACGCCTTCGTCTCGCCCGCGCTCCTGGCCGCCCTGCGCCCGTGGGCGCCGCGGATGTGGCACCGGCGGATCACCGCGGGCCACTGGGCGCAGCGCAGCCGTCCCGAGACGATCGCCAGGATGATCGCCGAGTTCGCCGAGCACGTCGAGGGCGCGCCGCCGTCCAGGGAACTGCGCCGGGCCCGGGTGGGCGACCACACGCCGTACGGTGACGGGCCGGTGGGCGACCACACCTCGTACGGTGACGGGCCGGTGGGCGACCACACCCCGTACGACGACGGGCTGGTGGTCACCGGGCCGTACGACGACGGGCCGGCGGGAGCCGCCGGGCCGTTCGAGGACCGGCTGGTGGTGGTCACCGGGGCGGGCGCCGGGATCGGGCGGGCCACCGCGCGGGCCTTCGCCTCGCACGGGGCGGAGGTGATCTGCTCCGACATCGACCTCGACGCCGCCCGGCGCACCGCCGACGGCATCTCCAGGACCTGGCGTACGGCGCACGCCTACCGGGTGGACGTCGCGGACGCCGCGGAGATGGAGCGGTTCGCCCAGCTCGTCCGGGACGAGCATGGAGTGCCCGACATCGTGGTCAACAACGCCGGGATCGCGGTCGCCGGCCCGTTCCTCGCCCACTCGCTCGAAGACTGGCGGCGGACCCTCGACGTCAACCTGTGGGGCGTCATCCACGGCTGCCGGCTGTTCGCCGCCCAGATGGTCGAGCGCGGCGAGGGCGGCCACATCGTCAACATCGCCTCGCTCGCCGCCTTCGCCCCCAGCAGGACGCTGCCCGCCTACTCGACGTCGAAGGCGGCGGTGAAGATGCTCAGCGACTGCCTCCGGGCGGAGCTGGCCGGCCAGGGGATCGGGGTCACCGCGATCTGCCCCGGCTTCGTGTCCACCGCGATCGCCGGCAACACGACCTACGTGGGCGGCAGAGCGCCGCAGGCCCGGGCGGCCACGGCCGCGAGGGCGGAGAAGGCGCTGGCCATGCGCGGATATCGGCCGGAGCGGGTGGCCGCGCACATCCTGCGGGCGGTCCACCGCGACCGGCCGGTCGTCGCCGTGAACGCCGAAGGGAAGATCGGCTACGCGCTCTCGCGGATCTCCCCGGCCGTCCTGCGCCGCCTGGCCAGGCTCTCCGGCCCGGGAGAAATCCCGTGATTGCCGAAGAGAGACTGACCTGGAGGGGGTCCGGCGGGCAAGATGGTGGGGTGTCCCCCCTGTCTGCGGATGAGCCCGACGAGGCCCCACTACGGCGTCAGCCCACCCAGCGGCGGAGCGCGCGGCGCGTCGAGAGGATGCTCGACGCCTGCGCCGACCTGCTGGACGAGGTCGGCTACGACGCGCTGTCCACCACCCGCATCGCCGAGCGCGCCGGTGTCGCGATCGGCTCGGTCTACCAGTTCTTCCCCGACAAACGGGCCATCACCCAGGCGGTGACCCGCAGGCACGTGGAACGCTTCATCTCCCGCGTCGGCAGGCGCTTCCTGTGGGAGGACTACGCCGGCTGGTGGGACGCGGTCGACGCGATCATCGACGAATACGTGGAGATGCACCGGACCGTTCCGGGCTTCCGGTCCCTGCACTTCGGCGACGTGGTCGACCTCAACCTGCTCGACGGGGTCTCCGACAACAACACGGTGATCGCGGGCCGGCTGCGCGGGCTCCTCCTCAAGGAGTACGGCCTGGCCGACAGCGAGGAGCTCGACCTGGCCATCCTCGTGGCGGTCGAGGCCGGAGACGCGGTGCTCAAGCTGGCCTTCCGGCGTGACCCCGCCGGGGCCCCGGAGATCGTGGCCGAGGCCAAGCGCCTGATCCGGGGCTACCTCAACCGTCAGTTCGCCGGCAGCTCGGCCTGATCGGGCCCGGTCCCCGTGGGGATCCTCCGGAAGGGGCCGGACAGCGGCGGTGCCCCCTCGCCGGACACGCGCCGGTCTTCGAGCGGGCTCCGCTCCTCGGACATGCTCTGCTCGGAGATGACCAACTGCTCCTGGGGCTCCCGCTGGCCGCGCCCGTGCCGCTGCTCGGCGGAGGGGTGCCGGCCCCAGGTCTCGCTCCCACGGGGCTCGGCCGCCTCGGGGCCGGGCAGTCTCGGCTCGGGCGGCAGAGGCTCGAACCTCAGCCCCCCGGCCGGCCGGGGCTCGGCGGGCGGCGGCTCGGCCGGCAGGGCCTCCACCGGGACGGGGATGAGCGCGGCGGGCATGGGCGCCTTCCGCCGCCTCGGATGGGAGGGCGGCAGGATCTCGCAGGGCATCGCCGGCACGGCGATCGTCTGGATCTGGGGCACGTCCTGGACCGGCGCTAGAAGCTGCTCCTCGCGGAGCCGGCTCTCCAGGGACACGAGCTCGCGGTAGGTCCGCTGGACGGCGTCCATCCTGGCGGAGAGATATCCGGCCGAACCCGGGACGAGCACGGAGAGACCGACCAAGAACGTCAGTGTGAAGGTGGTCTGCTTGGACATGCCCATCGCAGCTCCTTCGAACAGTAGCGTCCCGCTGGCAGGAGTCGCCTGCCATATGCCCGTTTTCCTGCGGTAACACGCGTACTGTAGTCAATCGTTTACGAGGGGTTGCGTAAGGAATACCTGCCGTTGTGCGGACGTAGTCGAGCGCCGCTCGGTACTCTCGCGATGTGGCGCATGTGACACATGAGCAACTTGATCGGTTGCTTGAGCGGGCACTTCTGGCCGATGATCATGGAGACCTCGCCCGGCGGCTGGAAGCGCTGGTAGAGGCATACGTGTCCGGCGACATCTCGCGGGCGGAGATCTTGATGATCGCCGCAGAGGAGTGGCGGCAGGCCGGACAGCCCGCCCGCGCTCTCGACTGCCTCCAGCGGGCGGTGGACGACGGCGGCGAGGTGAGCGTCGACCCCCGGGCCGAGATCGCCGACACTCTCTTCGAGCTTGAGCAGTCGGACGAGGGGCGGGAGGTGATCGAGGCGATCCGGGCCGACGGCGGGGTCACTCCGGCCACCGCGCTCACGGTCGCCGAGACCCTGGTCGCCTACGGGGACCTGAATGAGGCCCATCGCTGGGCCACCGAGGGGGCCCAGGGGGCGGCGAGGGGCAGCGGGGAGCACACCGCGCTGCTCCGCACCCGCTACCGGATCCGAGTGGACCTCGGCCTCCCGGAGGACGAGCTCGACGCCCTCCTCGACGCCTCCCACTGACCCGGCGGGCCACGCCGGCCACCGGGTCGGACCGTTCCACCGGTGCCGCACCCCGTGCGGCACCGGTCCGTGGGAGGCTGCCACACGGACCGGACCGGGGTTCATGGGGCCGCTGCCGTGTGGGCCGCGCTGCCGTGTGGGCCGCGCCGCCGTGTGGGCCGCGCTGACCCACCGACGGCCTGGCTCAGGACCGCGCCGTGCCCGGGACGCGCTCACCGTGACGGGGCGCGGCCCGCTGGGGCGCGACCCTGCTCGGACGGTCCTGCCGGTGCCTAGCGGAGCCCGAGGCCCGGGAGCACCTGGTCCAGGACCGGGAGCTCAGCGGTCTCCTCGGTGACCTTCGGCGGGGCGACCTCGACGGGGGCGGTCTCCGGCAGGTCCGGGACCTTCACCTCGGGCTCGATGGCGGCGGGGAGCTCCTCCGCCACGCCCTTCACCGAGACCGGGCGCTGCAGCGGCACGGGCAGCGGCACAGTCGTGCCGGACAGCGCGCCGGACGGGTCCGTCAGGCCCGGGGCCTTGGGGATCGAGGGGACCGCCGGGGCCGGGAACCTGATGAGGTCGGTGCCCGGGGTGCCCGGCAGGCCGGGCAGGTCCGGCGCGGCGGCCAGGGTGCCGGCCGGGGCGTGGCCCGGGAAGCCGGGCATCCCGGAGGGCAGCGCGGGCATGCCGGCGCCCGCCGCGACGCCGGCCGTGTCGGCGAAGCTGGTCACCGCCGAGGCCTGGGAGAGACCGGGCAGACCGGCGAGCCGGGCGAGCCGCTCCATGGCCGTCGGCACCTCGCCGTCGGCCGGGACCGTCATCCGGCCGACGCCCGTGGCCGCCCTGACGTCGCCGGTCTCGTCGCAGACGGCCGCCACCGACCCTGGTGTCTCCAGCAGCTCCACCGTGTTCCGTCCCTGGCAGGACACGTCGCCGGCCGACGCGGGAGCGGCCCCCGACCAGCTCACCCCGGCCGTGAGCGCCGCCACCGCGAGGATCCCCCGGATGCGCCGTGATGTGTTGGACATTCACGTCCCCCTGTTGTTTTCGGTAGTCCGACGACTGCCGAAGGTAACATCGGGGGTCTGCCGAGGGGCGGGCTTAACCCAATGCTGGTCAAGCCCTTACCCGGACGGTGCGGTCAGGCCCTCACCGGGCCGATCTCCAGGGTGTCGTTCGCCTTGTCGAGGTCGACCAGGACCTCGTCGCCGTCCTGGACCTCGCCGGAGAGCACCTCCTTGGCCAGCTTGTCGCCGATCGACGACTGGACGAGGCGGCGTAGCGGCCGGGCGCCGTACAGCGGGTCGTAGCCCGTCAGCGCCAGCCAGTCGCGTGCCGCCGGGGTCACCGTCAGCGTGAGCCGCCGGTCGGCCAGCCGCCTGGCCAGGTGCGTCACCTGCAGGTCCACGATCCTGGACAGCTCCTCCACGCCGAGCGCCTCGAACAGGATCACCTCGTCGAGCCGGTTGAGGAACTCCGGCTTGAAGGAGCTCCTGACCGCGTTCATCACGGCCTCGCGCTTGGCCCCGTTCTCCAGCGCCGGGTCCACGAGGTACTGCGAGCCGATGTTGGAGGTGAGGATCAGGATGACGTTGCGGAAGTCGACGGTCCGGCCCTGTCCGTCGGTGAGCCGCCCGTCGTCGAGCACCTGGAGCAGGATGTCGAAGACCTCGGGGTGGGCCTTCTCGACCTCGTCCAGCAGCACCACGGTGTACGGCCTGCGCCGCACGGCCTCGGTGAGCTGGCCGCCCTCCTCGTAGCCGATGTAGCCGGGCGGGGCTCCGACCAGGCGCGCCACGCTGTGCTTCTCGCCGTATTCGCTCATGTCGATGCGGACCATCGCCCGCTCGTCGTCGAACAGGAAGTCGGCCAGCGACTTGGCCAGCTCGGTCTTGCCGACGCCGGTGGGGCCGAGGAACAGGAAGCTGCCGGTCGGCCGGTCCGGGTCGGAGATGCCCGCGCGTGCCCGCCGTACGGCGTCGGAGACCGCCTGGACGGCCTCCTTCTGGCCGATCAGGCGCCTGCCCAGCTCCTCCTCCATGCGGAGCAGCTTGGCGGTCTCTCCCTCCAGCAGGCGTCCCGAGGGGATGCCGGTCCAGGAGGAGATGACCTGGGCGATGTCGTCCGGGCCGACCTCCTCCTTGACCATCGGGTCCTCCGGCTGGGCGGCCGCGCTGGCCTCGGCCAGCTCGGCCTCCAGCTTGGGCACCTCGGCGTACATCAGCCGGGAGGCGGCCTCGAAGTCGCCGTCGCGCTGCGCCCGCTCGGCGGCGCCGCGCACCTCGTCGAGCTTCTTCTTCAGGTCGCCGACCCGGTTGAGCCCGGCCTTCTCCCGCTCCCAGCGCCCGACCAGCGCGTTGAGCTCCTCCTGCCGGTCGGCGAGCTCCTTGCGGAGCCGCTCCAGCCGCTGGATGCTGCCCTCGTCGGTCTCCTTGGCGAGCGCGAGCTCCTCCATCTTCATCCGGTCGACGTTCCGCTGGAGCTGGTCGATCTCCACGGGGCGGGAGTCGATCTCCATGCGGAGCCGGGAGGCGGCCTCGTCGATGAGGTCGATCGCCTTGTCCGGCAGGAACCGGGAGGTGATGTAGCGGTCGGAGAGGGCGGCGGCGGCCACCAGCGCGCTGTCGGCGATCTGGACCTGGTGGTGCGCCTCGTAGCGGCCCTTGAGGCCGCGCAGGATCGCGATGGTGTCCTCGACCGTGGGCTCGCCCACGTAGACCTGCTGGAAGCGCCGCTCCAGCGCGGGGTCCTTCTCGATGCGCTCGCGGTATTCGTCGAGCGTCGTCGCGCCGATCATCCGCAGCTCGCCCCGGGCCAGCATGGGCTTGAGCATGTTGCCCGCGTCCATCGCGCCCTCGGCGGCGCCCGCGCCGACCATGGTGTGCAGCTCGTCGATGAAGGTGACGACCTGGCCGTTGCTCTCCTTGATCTCGCTGAGCACGGCCTTGAGGCGCTCTTCGAACTCGCCGCGGTATTTCGCCCCGGCGACCATCGCACCCAGGTCCAGCGCGACCAGGCGCTTGTCGCGCAGGCTGGAGGGGACGTCGCCGGCGACGATCCGCTGGGCCAGGCCCTCCACCACGGCGGTCTTGCCGACCCCGGGCTCCCCGATGAGCACCGGGTTGTTCTTGGTCCGCCGGCTGAGCACCTGGACGACCCTGCGGATCTCCGAGTCACGGCCGATCACCGGGTCCAGCTTGCCGGCCCTGGCCTGCTCGGTCAGGTCGACGCCGTATTTCTCCAGTGCCTGGTAGGTGTCCTCGGGCGTCTCGCTGGTCACCCGGGCGTGCCCGCGCACTTTCTCGAAGGCGTCGAGCAGGGCGTTGGGGGTGGCGCCGCGGGACTTGAGCAGCTCGGCGATCGGGCCGCCGTCGGTGGCGAGGCCGACCAGCAGGTGCTCGGTGGAGACGTATTCGTCCTCCAGCCGGCGGGCGCGCTGGGCGGCGGTGTTCAGCGCGGTGAGCAGCTGCCGGGAGCTCGACGGGGCGCTGACCGTGGCGCCCTGCGCCTTGGGCAGGGCGGCGAGCTGCCGCTCGGCCTCGGTGCGCAGCTGCTTCCAGTCGGCGCCGACGGCCTCCAGCAGGGGTATGGCGGTGCCGCCGGTCTGGCCGAGCAGCGAGGTGAACAGGTGAGCCGGGGCGACCTCCGGGTTGCCCTCGGCGGCGGCGCGCCTGATGGCGGAGGAGACCGCCTCCTGGCTCTTCTGGGTGAGCTTGTAGTCCATGGTTGTCTGCCCTCACTCCGTTCGGCGGCTGAGGCGCCGATGACCGGTGCCCTCACCGGTCGCGGGTCCGCCTGGCCCCCGCGCTCCGCAGGTGAAGGTCACCGGCGCGCCCTCGCGTGTCGGTTGCGACGCTGAGCGCCGCGGCTCGCCCCCCGAGCCTCCGTGACTCAGGCGGGTGGCAGTTGGTACTGGATCAGTGCGCGGATCATGGTCATCTCCGCGCGGAGCCGGTGGTTCTCGTCGCGCAGGCGCAGGGCCTCGTTCTCCAGCGCCAGGATGCGTTTGATGCCCGCGAGGTTGATGCCCTCCTCCTGGGAGAGCCGCTGGACCTCGCGGAGCATCACGATGTCGCGGGTGGAGTAGAGCCGCCCGCGTCCTGACGTGCGGCCCGGACTGACCAGGCCGAGACGGTCGTACTGCCGGAGGGTCTGCGGATGCAGGCCCGACAGCTGCGCGGCCACCGAGATCACGTAGACGGGGGTGTCGTCCGACAGATCGAAGTAGTTGGCTTCCATGGCTACTCGCTTCTGGCCTGTTGGATGAGGTCGGCCCGCGGGTCACCGCCCGCCGTGGCGTCGCGGAACTCCTCCAGAGCGTTGCGCGCCTTGTCCTCGAGCTGCTGGGGCACCAGGACCTCGACCGTGGCGAGCAGGTCGCCCTTGGTGCCGTCCTTGCGGGGCACGCCCCTGCCCCGCACCCGGAAGGTGCGGCCGTTCGGGGTCCCCTCGGGGATGCGCAGGGTGACCGGCATTCCCTTGAGGATCGGCACCTTGATCTCGGCGCCGAGTGCCGCCTCGGTGAAGGTGACCGGCACGGTGATCGTCAGGTTCTCGCCGGTCCGGCCGAAGACCGGGTGCGACTTGACGTGGATCTGGACGTACAGGTCACCGGCCGGCCCGCCGTTCTCGCCGGGCGCGCCCTTGCCCTTGAGCTTGATGCGCTGGCCGTCGCCGACCCCGGCCGGGATGCGCGCCTGGATCGTGCGGGTGCTCCTGCCCCGCCCGCTCCCCTCGCACACCGGGCACGGGTCGTCCACCAGCAGGCCGCGGCCCTTGCAGTCGCGGCACGGCTCGGAGAAGGCGAAGTTGCCCAGGTTACGGCTGGCCGCGCCGGTGCCCTCGCAGGTCGGGCAGACCCGCGGGGTGGTCCCGGCCTTGGCGCCGGTGCCGCTGCACGCCGTGCACGCCGAGGAGCTGGTGAGCCGGAGCGAGACGGTGGCGCCGTCCACGGCCTCGCCGAACGAGAGCGTGACCTCCGACTCGATGTCCTGGCCGCGCCGTGCCCTGGTGCTGGTCGTCCCGCCGGCGCGGCTGGCGGAGCCCCGGTTGAACAGGCCGCCGAAGATGTCGCCGATGCGCTCCCCGGCGCCGCCCTGCTGCTGCTGGTTGGTGCCGCCGAACAGGTCTCCCAGGTCGAAGGGGAACCCGCCCCCGCGGGAGGCCCCCCCGGCCCCCGCGTAACCGCCGAGTCCCGATCCGAACAGCGTCCGCGCCTCGTCGTACTCCTTGCGGCGCTTGGTGTCGGACAGGATGTCGTAGGCCTCGGAGACCTCCTTGAACTTGGCCTCGGTCTCCGTGCTGCCCTGGTTGGCATCCGGGTGGTACTGCCTGGCCAGCTTCCGGTATGCCTTCTTGATCTCTTCGGCGGTGGCGGTCTTGGGCACACCAAGGACGGCGTAGTAGTCCTTCTCCAGGTAGTCCTTGGTGCTCATCTTCCGTTCCTTCTCAGAGAGGGGGTGTCAGTTGTCGTTCGAGGTGGGCTCTTCGGGCTCGGCGACCGCGACCCGCGCCGGGCGGAGCACACGCTCGCCGATCCGGTAACCGGACTGCAGGATCTCCACGCAGGTCGGCTCGGTGACGTCGGGGGAGTAGCTGTGCAGGAGCGCCTCGTGCACCGTCGGGTCGAAAGGCTCGCCCTTGGTGCCGAAGGTGCTCAGTCCCAGCTTCCCGGTGGCCGCCTCCAGCGACTCGCTCACCTTGGCGAAGCCGCCGGTGAGCTCTCCGTGGTCACGGGCCCGGCCGATGTCGTCGAGGACCGGCAGCAGCTCGGCCAGCACGCCGGCCACCGCCTGCTCCTTGACCGCGGTCCGGTCCCGCTCGACCCGCTTGCGGTAGTTGGAATACTCCGCCTGGAGGCGCTGCAGGTCCGCGGTGCGCTCGGCGAGCTGGGTGGCCAGCTCGACCGAGGCGAGGTCGGCGGCCGGAGCAGGCTGTCCGGCCTGCTCCTTGACCGCCTCGCGGACCTCGCCCGTCTCCGGGTCGATCTTGCGGTTGTCGCGGATCACCGGCTCCTCCCCGGAACCGTTCTCACGCGTGTTCACGCTCGCGCTCCCCTCGGCTCTCCCGCCGTCACTTCTTGCCGTCTTCGCGCTTCGGCTCGTCATCCACGATCTCGGCCTCGACCACGTCGTCGTCGGCCTTCTGGCCGGCCGCGTCGTCGGCGCCGGTGGCGCCGGCCGGAGCCTCGGAGCCCTGGGACTGGGCGTAGATCGCCGAGCCCATCTTCTGGCTGACGGTGGCGAGCTTCTCGGCCGCGGTGCGGATCTCGGCCGAGTCGGTGCCCTCAAGCGTCTTCTTGAGCTCGGCGAGCGCCTCGTTGACCTCGGTCTTGATGTCGTCCGGGACCTTCTCGGCGTTCTCGCCGAGGAACTTCTCGGTCTGGTAGACGAGCGAGTCGGCGTTGTTGCGCGTCTCGGCGTCCTCGCGGCGCTTCTTGTCCTCTTCGGCGTAGGACTCGGCCTCGCGCATCATGCGCTCGATGTCGTCCTTCGGCAGCGCGGAGCCGCCGGTGATCGTCATCGTCTGCTCCTTGCCGGTGCCGAGGTCCTTGGCGGAGACGTTGACGATGCCGTTGGCGTCGATGTCGAAGGTGACCTCGATCTGCGGGATGCCGCGCGGCGCCGGGGCGATGCCGGTCAGCTCGAAGGTGGCCAGCTTCTTGTTGTAGGCGGCGATCTCGCGCTCGCCCTGGTAGACCTGGATCTGCACCGACGGCTGGTTGTCCTCGGCCGTGGTGAAGACCTCCGAGCGCTTGGTCGGGATCGTGGTGTTGCGCTCAATGATCTTGGTGAAGATGCCGCCCTTGGTCTCGATGCCCAGCGACAGCGGGGTCACGTCGAGCAGCAGGACGTCCTTGACCTCGCCCTTGAGCACGCCGGCCTGGAGGGCGGCGCCGATGGCCACGACCTCGTCCGGGTTGACGCCCTTGTTGGGCTCCTTGCCGCCGGTCAGCTCCTTGACGAGCTCGGCGACCGCGGGCATGCGGGTCGAGCCGCCGACGAGCACCACGTGGGCGATGTCGGAGACCTTGATGCCGGCGTCCTTGATGACCTGGTTGAACGGGCCCTTGGTCCGCTCGAGCAGGTCGGCGGTGATCCGCTGGAACTCGGCGCGGGTGAGCTTCTCCTCCAGGTGGAGGGGGCCCTCGGCCGAGGCGGTGATGTAGGGGAGGTTGACGGAGGTCTCCGACTGGCTGGAGAGCTCGATCTTGGCCTTCTCCGCCGCCTCGCGCAGGCGCTGGAGGGCCATCTTGTCCTTGGTCAGGTCGACGCCGTGGGCGTTCTTGAACCGGGTCGCGAGCTCGTCGACGACGCGCTGGTCCCAGTCGTCACCACCGAGGTGGTTGTCGCCGCTGGTGGCCTTGACCTCGACGAAGCCGTGGCCGTCCTCCTGGCCGACGTCGAGCAGGGACACGTCGAAGGTGCCGCCGCCGAGGTCGAAGACGAGGATGGTCTCGTCCTTCTCCTTGTCCAGGCCGTAGGCGAGCGCCGCCGCGGTGGGCTCGTTGATGATGCGCAGGACGTTGAGACCGGCGATGGTGCCGGCTTCCTGGGTCGCCTGGCGCTGGGCGTCGTTGAAGTAGGCCGGGACGGTGATCACCGCGTCGGTGATCTTCTCGCCCAGGTAGGCCTCGGCGTCCTGCTTGAGCTTCTGCAGGACGAAGGCGCTGATCTGCTGCGGGGAGAACTTCTTGCCGTCGATCTCGACGGACCAGTTGGTGCCCATCTCGCGCTTGACCGAGCGGATCGTGCGGTCCACGTTGGTGACGGCCTGCCGCTTGGCGACCTCACCGACGAGGACCTCGCCGTTCTTGGCGAAGGCGACCACGGACGGCGTGGTCCGCGAGCCCTGCGCGTTGGCGATGACGGTGGGCTCACCGCCCTCGAGGATCGAGACGACGGAGTTGGTCGTCCCCAGGTCGATACCTACCGCACGTGCCATGAGTACGTCCTTGTAGTCAAAGTTGAGTCGGTCAGACTCATAGTGGAACCTCGTGCGAGGTTTGTCAAACGACTTGAGTCTATGTCGCTCAACCCTGTGGGGCGTGAAAGCATTCCCGCCCTTCGGGAAACAGCAGGCGTTCCCTGTCTCCCAACGAAGGAGCACGCATGATCGCTCCCCCTGATCCCGGTCGGGGGGCCGAGACGTGATCGGCTCCCCCGATCTCGGGCTCGGGCCCGGGGCCGGCGAGTGGTCGCCGCGCGACGACTTCGACCGGGTCTTCGACGCCCACTTCGCCGAGATCCACCGCTACGTCGCCCGGCGCCTGGACACCGACGCCGCCGACGACATCGCGGCCGAGACCTTCCTCGTGGCCTTCCGCGACCGCGACCGCTTCGACGTCGAGCGGGGCGGCGTCCGGCCCTGGCTGTACGGCATCGCCACCAACCTGCTGGCCAGGCACCGGCGGAGCGAGGTACGCCGCTGGAAGGCGCTCAGCCGTGCCGAGGCGGCAGGTCATGTGGACAGCCACGAGAACGCCGTGGCCGTCAGGGTCGCCGCCGGGCAGGTGACCGGCCGGCTCGCGGGGGCGCTGGCCGGCCTGGCCAAGCGCGACCGCGACGTCGTCCTGCTCGTCGCGCTCGGCGGGCTCGCCCACGCCGAGGTGGCGGCCGCGCTGGACATTCCCTACGGGACCGTGGCGTCCCGGCTGAACCGCGCCCGCAAGCAGCTCCGCAGGGCGCTGGGCGACGTCAACCCGCTGGAGGCCGCCGATGGATGAGATCACCCTGCTGGCGTCCGCCCTGCCGGACGCGCCGCCGCCGACACCCGAGGCCGTCGCCCGCGCCCGCGCCCGCCTGACCACCCACGAGGTACGGCGCCGCCGTCACCCCACCTGGACACTGATCATTGGAGCCTCCATGGCCACCGCCGCCGTCATCACCGCAGTCGCGCTGGCCGCGACCCTCCTGGCCCCGGCGTCACCCCCGGCGCTGGGAGCGCCGAAGACCGGTGGGCGACTGCTCCTGGAAGTCGCCGACAGGGCGGAGAAGCTGCCGCCCGGGAGCGGCGCCTACTGGCGCCTCCAGGCGACCAACGTCGGCCGGCATCTGGTCGGCAAGGAATCCGCGCGCTACTGGATCGCGTCCAGGGAGAACACGGTCCAGTGGACCCCGCGGAAGCCGGGAGACCTGTACGTCGAGGCGAAGGAGTCATCCGGTGCCCGGCCGGACACGCCGGAGGACGAGAAGATCTGGCGGAAGCAGGGCTCGCCCAAGCGCTGGAACCTGTTCGCGTGCGAGGCCCCTTCTCCCGGCTGTCCCGTCCTCACCGACAAGCCGTCGCGGCGTCAGTACCGGATCATGGGTAAGGTCATCGACCTCGGCATGGCCGGCCTCACCGTCGCCGAGCTGGACGCCCTCCCGACCGATCCGGCGCGGCTGCGAGAGCGCCTCGAGGGCTACCGCAAGGACTTGCAGAAGCGGGGCATCACGCAGCCCTGGGAGAAATTCCTCCAGCAGGCCGTGCTCGATCTGGCGATCATGCCGGCCCCTCCCGGGCTCCGGGCGGCGTTGCTGCGCCTGTACGCCGAAGGACCCGAGGCCAGGACGGCACGGGAGGACAACGATCCGCTGGGCCGTCCCGCCGTCGCCGTCGGCCTCGGCGCGGGCAGTGCCGTACTGGGCGTCCGCGAGGTGCCGGCCAAGCAAGAGGTCCTCCTCGATCCTCGGACCGGTGAGGGCATGGCCCTGAGAATCGTCACGACGGCCGCGGAAGGCGGGGTCCCGGAGGGCACCGTGACGACCTACAGGGTCATCGACAAGATGGGCTGGACCGATGAGCGGCCCAAGCTTCCCTCGGGCTGCCGGATGAAGGCCGGCGTCACCTGCCGCTGACCCCTCGGCCACGGCTCCCGCCGCGCGGCGGGAGCCGTGGCGGGCTCGGGACCCGGCGCCGCTCAGGACCTGGCGCCGTCGACGACCTTGCGGTCGCCGAGGGGGGCCTTGAGCTTGACGGTCGTCACCTTCTGGACGGCGATGGCGATGCAGGCCATGTTCCGGGCCTTGGCGCTCGGGCCCTCCCAGAGGGTGACGGTCACGCGCCTGGCCGTCTCCTTGACGCTCACGCGGTCGAGCACGGTGCACGGCTCCACCCCGGACCACCAGGTGATCCGCAGGCTCCGCCCGTCCTTGGACGGCTCCGCCGTCAGCCACCGCACCTTGCGGGGGTTGACGGTGTGGCCCTGGGGCCTGGTCGCCCGGGGGCCCTGTGAGGGCTCGACCCGGGGGGCCACCGTGTGGGCCACCGGTCTGGAAGGGCCGGCGCCGGTGGTCGCGGCGCCGGTGACGGCGCCGGCGCTGTGTTCGGCGCCGCAGCCCACGGCCAGCAGCAGGCTTCCGGCCAGAAGAGAGGTCGCGATCATACGCATACCCTTACAACGGACCGGGCCCCGGCCCGGTTCAGTGCGTCCGGACGTCGCGCTGCAGGACCTCGGTCATGACCGTCGAGACGGTGACGAAGTCGTCGTCGATGTGCAGCACGGTCAACCCGTGGTGCACGGCTGTCGCGCACAGCGGCAGGTCGATCGGTCCGGTGGAACGGTGCTGCCCTTTCTGGGTGAGTTTGTACTGGGCGTTCTCCACCCAGCGCCATGCGGCCTTGGGGACCGGGACGGACTTGCACAGGGCCTCCAGCTCGGCCTCCAGATCGTCGCGGTGTGCGGGACCGGTCGCCGAGTAGAGGAACTCCGTCCTGGTCGGTTCGCAGATGCTCAGCACCCCGGATGAGATCCGGTCGGACCAGGCGTCTCGGGTCTCGGGGGTGCGCAGCAGGTGCCAGATGGCCGAGGTGTCGGCGAGGTGGCGGATCAAGAGAGGAACTGCCGCCGCGCCACCTTGGCCACCTGCCGAGCCTTCATCGCGTCGTCGAACTCGCCCCGTTCCGCACGGGCCGCCAGCTTCTCCAGCGCTTCGATCCGCTTGACCCGGGCCACGTATTCGCGCAGGGCCGCGTTCACGGTGTCCTTCTTCGTCGAGGTGCCCAGCATCCTCATGGCTTCGGCGAGAGCTTCGTCGTCTATGTCGATCTGGGTGACGGTCACTCTGCCCCTCCAACGTTGGTTACCACTAAATGCAGTGTATGTCGCCACCATGGGCGGCTGCCGGGGGCCGCGTGGGCGGATCCCATAGGCTGGTCAACCACTTCTCCTCAGGCAAGGTGCGCTGACATGATCGCGATTCTGGGAACCGGCAAGATGGGCGAGGCGCTGCTGTCGGGGCTGCTCCGGGCCGGGTTCAGGCCGGGTGACGTGATGGCGACCGCGCGGCGCGCCGAGCGGGCCGCGGCCCTCAGGGAGCGCTACGGCGTGCAGGTGGTCTCCAACGCCGAGGCCGCCAAGGGCGCCGACACGATCATCCTCGCGGTCAAGCCGCAGGACATGGGGTCCCTGCTGGCCGAGATCGCGGCGCACGTCCCGGCCGACCGGCTGGTGATCTCGGCGGCGGCGGGCATCACCACCTCGTTCGTGGAGTCGCGGCTCGGCGCCGACATCCCGGTGGTCCGGGTCATGTCCAACACGCCGGTCCTGGTGGACGAGGCGATGAGCGTGATCTCGGCGGGCGCCCACGCCTCGGAGGAGCACCTCAGGCGGGCCGAGGACCTGCTCAAGCCGGTCGGCAAGGTGCTGCGCATCCCCGAGACGCAGCAGGACGCCGCCACCGCCCTGTCCGGCAGCGGTCCGGCCTACTTCTTCTATCTCGTCGAGGCCATGGTCGACGCGGGCATCCTGCTCGGCATGCCCCGCACCGCGGCCCTCGACATGGTCACCCAGTCGATCGTCGGCGCGGCCATCATGCTCCGCGACTCCGGGGAGCACCCGGTGATCCTGCGCGAGGCGGTCACCTCCCCGGGGGGCACCACCATCGCGGCCATCGCCGAGTTGGAGAGGCACAGCGTCCGCGCCGCCTTCCTGGCCGCCATCGAGGCCGCGAGGGACCGCAGCCGCCAGCTCGCCGGGGGCTGATCACCCATCTTTCAGGGAACTTTCCTTGATAATGCATAATTCCCGCTGGATCCCGGCGGGAATGAGGCGATCGTGTCCGCGGCCGTCGCGTCAGAATAAGGCTGGATATTTCGCTCAGATGAAAACCGCCTTCTCCTCCGCGACAGCCGTGTAAACCCGTCCGCTCATCGGTGCGGTAACGTCGGCCGGGGTGGGAGATCGACCAGCGAGCGCGCCGCGACGCGTAGCGTCGCGATCAGACAGGGGGGCGCATGAGCCGGTCCGTTCGGGTCGTCTGGGACGACGCGCTCACCTCCTACGACTTCGGCCCCGGCCACCCGCTCGCGCCCGTGCGGGTCGAGCTGACCATGGCACTGGCCAGGGAGCTCGGCGTGCTGGACGCGGTCGAGGTGGCCGGCTGCGCCCCCGCCACCGACGACGAGCTGGCGCTGGTCCACAAGCGTGACTACATCGAGGCCGTCAAGCGGGTCTCCGTGACCGGGCGGCCCGACATGGCCCACGGGATCGGCAGCGAGGACAACCCCGCCTTCACCGGGGTGCACGAGGCCTCCGCGCTGATCACCGGCGCGAGCCTGGCCGCGGCCCGCGCGGTGTGGACGGGCGAGGCCGAGCACGCGGTGAACATCGCGGGCGGGCTGCACCACGCCATGGCCGCCACCGCGAGCGGGTTCTGCGTGTACAACGACCCCGCGGTGGCGATCGGCTGGCTGCTGGCTCAGGGGGCCTCCAGGGTCGCCTACGTGGACGTGGACGTCCATCACGGGGACGGCGTCCAGGCGCTGTTCCACGACGACCCCAGGGTCCTCACCGTCAGCCTGCACGAGAGCCCCCGCACCCTCTTCCCGGGCACGGGCTTCCCCGAGGAGACCGGGGCGGGGGGCAGCGCGGTCAACGTGGCGCTGCCGGCCGGCTGCGGCGACAGCGGCTGGCTGAGGGCCTTCCACGCGGTGGTGCCGCCGCTGCTGCGGGAGTTCGCCCCGGAGATCCTGGTCACCCAGCACGGCTGCGACAGCCACGCGCTGGACCCGCTGGCCCACATGATGCTCAGCCTGGACGGCCAGCGCACCGCCTACGCCGCGCTGCACGCGCTGGCCCACGAGACGGCGGGCGGCCGGTGGGTCGTGACCGGCGGCGGGGGATACGAGCTGGTGCAGGTGGTGCCCCGGGCGTGGACCCATCTGATCGCCGAGGTCTCCGGACATCCCCTCGCCCCGGAGACCGCCACCCCGCAGGCGTGGCGGCGGCTGGTCAGGGAGCGGACCAGGCAGACGGCGCCGTTGTCGCTGACCGATGGCAGAGATCCGGAATTTAGTGATTTCTCCGCTGGTTATGATCCAGCAGACCCGATCGACCGGGCCATCATGGCGACCAGGAAGGCCGTGTTCCCCTTCCACGGGCTGGATCCCCTCCCGTGACGCCGGCGGACAGGCCCACCGCCCGGACGGGGAGTGCGGAGCGAGTGACGGAGGAGGTCACAGTTTGACAGCGCCCGGACCGCGACGCACGGTGTCGCCGCTGACACGAGACGACCTCCGCGAGCACCTGATCCGCACCCGGATCGCCGGTGACGTGGCGACGAGCCGGGAGAACAACCTCGATCACTACAGGTCGCTGGCCAACCGGGACCCGCACCACATGTTCGGGCTGACGCCGGAGGGCCACTGGTCCTACCGCGACGTGCTGGCGCTGATGGCCAAGTCCGCCGGGGTGGTGGCCGACCCGGACCACTACGAGGGCCAGGACACCATCGATCCGGACCGCACGATCGGCGCGGTCGAGGCGATGGGCGACACGATCGCCGGCGTGCTCCGGACCGGCGGTCCCCGGATCCTCTTCGCCACCGGCCACCCCACCGGCCTGCTCACCGTCCACATGGCCCTGGCCAGGCTGGCGCGCGAGCACGGCGCGACCCTGCTGAGCCCGGCCGAGGGCTGGTCCTACTGGAGCGCCGGGTTCGGCCGCAAGCGTGAGATCCGCTACATGGACGACGTCGCCATGCTGGCCGACCGGGGCGCCTTCGTGCACACCCACGACGCGGCCCCGATGCGGGCCATGCTCGACGAGCTCGGCGCCGACCGCCCCGATCTGGTGATCGCCGACCACGGCTGGGCCGGCGCGGCCGGCGAGGCGGGCGTCCTCACCGTCGGCTTCGCCGACAGCAACGACCCCGCGCTCTTCGTCGGGGAGGCGGAAGGCAAGATCGCCGTGACCGTCCCGCTCGATGACAACGTGCTACCCAGATATTACGATCCGCTGACACGCCACCTGGTCGAGAGGGTCGTGCGAGCCCTCTGAGACGGGGGTTGCGCAAAATGGGCCATCCCTATACGGGCTTTTCGCGCCTGCATTCCGTGGTGCTCGCCGACCGTTTGCCAACTTTTTGATGATTGTGGGCGACTCTAATAAGAGACAGTTGGTCCGTTCCAAGATCGAGGCGAGGGGCACGGTCCGGCTGCTGGCCAGCGAGTTTCTCCATTTCGCTGACATGGGGCTGCGGAGACTGAGAAAGTAGGGGGTTTGCGCACCCGGAGTCCCGACTTACGCTGACGGCAGTACACGTGCGTGAGCAATGGCACCAGTGGGGATAACCCGGAAACACGTGCGGAAGAGGCGTCCGATGGGTGCAGGCGAAAGACCTCTCAGCGAGGTGAAGTTCCTGACGGTGGCCGAAGTGGCCACGGTCATGAGGGTGTCCAAGATGACTGTGTACCGACTCGTGCATTCGGGCGAGCTGCCGGCCATCCGGGTCGGTCGATCCTTCCGAGTGCCGGAGCAGGCGGTGCACGACTATCTCAGGGATGCCTACATCGAGGCCGGTTGAAGCGGGCGGGCCCCGGGCGACGGGCGGGGTGACCGGTGAGGAGCCGGCCGGCCGCGTGGCCAGCGCGGAACGGCGGGCGACCAGCAGGCCGGAGTCTCCCGGCCGGACCGGCCGGACCGGCGGCGGAGGGCCCATGCTTCAGTGAGGTAGCGGCGTGATCGCCACGCCGTGAGTTCCAGTACCCGGGATCCCCCCAGGGGCGATCTACCATGGATCGCCGGTAGTCTGTTGAGCCGGTGTGTTGTTCGCGCACCGGATTGACAATCTCGGCTACCAGCTACCTGGGGGTCCCGTGGGCTCTGTGATCAAGAAGCGCCGTAAGCGCATGGCGAAGAAGAAGCACCGCAAGCTTCTCAAGAAGACCCGTATTCAGCGGCGTAACAAGAAGTAGTAACGCGGATCTGCGAGGCGCCGATGACCCACACCGTGCTTGTCACCGGGGTCTCGCGCCACATCGGCGCCCGAGTGGCGAGCGTTCTCGCGGCTGACCCGGACATCGACCGGGTCATCGGAGTAGACACGGTGCCGCCGCCCTCGCTCTCACGTGATGGCGGCGTACCTCTCGGCCGGACGGAGTTCGTCCGCGTCGATCTGCGCAGCCCCGACATCGCCCAGGTGATCGCGGCCGCCGACATCGACACAGTGGTCCACATGAGCCTGGTGAGCGCCCCTCCCCGGAGTGGCGGCCGGATGCTCATGAAGGAGCACAACGTCATCGGCACCATGCAACTGCTCGGTGCCTGTCAGCGGTCCGCGACGGTCCGCCGTGTCGTCGTCCGCTCCACCACGGCGGTCTACGGCTCGTCCTCCCGCGATCCCGCGGTCTTCACCGAGGACGCGGAGCCGGGGGAGCCGCCGGCCCACGGATACGCCAAGGACGCCACAGAGGTCGAGGGCTACGTCCGCGGCTTCGCCCGGCGGCGCCGTGACGTGACCGTGTCGACGCTCAGGTTCGCCAACTTCATGGGGCCCGGCGTCGATTCGCCGCTGACCCGTTACTTCACCCAGTCCGTGGTGCCGACCGTGTTCGGCTTCGACCCCCGGCTGCAGTTCGTCCACGAGGACGACGCGGTCGAGGTGCTCAGGCGGATGGCGATGGAGGACCACCCCGGCACGTTCAACGTGGCCGGGGACGGCGTGCTCCTGCTGTCGCAGTGCGCCCGCAGGGCGGGCCTGCTCGCGCTGCCCGTGCCCTCTCCCGCCTTCCGTCTCCTGGGTGACCTGGCCCGCGGCGCGGGACTGGTCGACTTCTCCCCCGAGCAGCTCCGCCTGATGTGCCACGGCCGCGTGGTCGACACCGCCCGGCTGGCCGCCGGCCTCGGCTGGAAGCCCAAATTCTCGACCGCCGCCGCCTTCGAGGACTTCGTCCGCGCCCGGGACCTGGCCGGCGGGCTCCCCGCGGCCATGGTGGACGCGCTGTCCCGGGTGATGACAGGGTGACTCGGATGGCAGGCGAATCCGCTGAGACAGATGACGCCGAGGTGATCCCCATCACCCGGGCGCGCTCCACGTACGCGCCGCCGCCCGCCGGGCCCGGGCCTTCGTCCGGCGCGGGCGACCCGCCGCCCGGCGCGCAGGAGCCGTCGCCGGACGACGGCGACCGCGGCCTCGCCGAGCTGTTCGCCTTCCTGCGCCGCCGCGTCACGGGTGACTACGAGGTCGACGAGTTCGGCTTCGACCCCGAGCTCACCGACAGGGTGCTGCTGGAGCTGATCCGCCCGCTCTACCGCCACTGGTTCCGCGTCGAGACCGTCGGCATGCACAACGTGCCGGGTGACTCCGGCGCCCTCGTGGTGGCCAACCACTCGGGCACCCTCCCGCTGGACGGGCTCATGCTCCAGGTGGCGCTCCACGACGACCATCCCGAGCGCCGCGCGGTCCGTCTCCTCGGCGCCGACCTGGTCTACCAGCTCCCGCTGCTCGGCCACCTGTCCCGCAAGACCGGCCACACCCTGGCCTGCCGCGACGACGCCGACCGCCTGCTGCGCAAGGGCGAGCTCGTCGGCGTCTTCCCCGAGGGCTTCAAGGGCGTCGGCAAGCCGTTCTCCGAGCGTTACAAGCTGCAGCGCTTCGGCCGCGGGGGCTTCGTCGCCTCCGCCATCCGCGCCGGGGTCCCGATCGTCCCCTGCTCCATCGTGGGCGCCGAGGAGATCTATCCCAAGATCGGTGACCTGCGTTTCCTGGCCAGGGCCCTGGGCCTGCCCTACCTGCCGGTCACCCCGCTGTTCCCCTGGCTGGGGCCCCTCGGCCTGGTGCCGCTGCCGTCCAAGTGGCTGATCGGTTTCGGCGAGCCCATCCGCACCGACCAGTTCGATCCCACGGAGGCGGACGACCCCATGCTGGTCTTCAACCTCACCGACCAGGTCCGCGAGGTCATCCAGCAGCAGCTGAACGAGCTCCGCCTCCAGCGCGGCCACGCCTTCCCGCCCTTCTTCTGACCCCGGCGCCGTCCCCCCGGCCGCCGCGCACGCTCATCGCGCTTACCGGTCGCGCCGGTTTTTATTAGCCCCCGCGTCTAACAGTGGGCGCCCCGGGTGGCTATGGTGTGCTCGACATCGAGCCTCCGAACGCGCGGGAGTGGTCATGGGCGCACGCCGTACCGCAAGAAGGGCCGTCGTCGCCGGGCTCGCCGTGGGGGTGGCGCTGGGGATCGCCGCACGGCGGCGCAGGGCGCACGCGGAGACGGCCCTCGGCGGGCACCGCGGCAGGCAGGTCACCGTCACCACCGACGACGGGGTACGGCTCGCGGTGGACGTCGAGGAGGCCGAGTCGCCCGAGTTCGCCGTGGTCTTCGCGCACGGCTGGGTGATGAACCGGCACTGCTGGCACTTCCAGCGGGAGGCGCTGGCGGGCAGGGCCACGCTGGTCTTCTACGACCAGCGCGGGCACGGAAACTCCTCGACCGGAGCGCTCGACGCGTGCACGGTCGACCGGCTCGGCGACGACCTGGCCGCCGTGGTCGAGCAGGCCGTACCCGGAGGGCTGCCGGTGGTGCTCGTCGGCCACTCGATGGGCGGGATGACGGTCATGGCGTTCGCCGGACGCCACCCCGGCGCCTTCGCCGCGCGCGTGGCCGGGGTGGCGCTGCTGAGCACCTCCTCCGGCCTGCTGGCCGGCAGCACGTTCGGGCTCCCCGGCCCGATCGGGCGGCTCGCCCCGCGCGTCACACCCGCCGTGTTCGAGCGCATGCTGACCCGCGCCACGCTCATCGACCGCAGCGCCGCCCTCAAGTCACGCACCAACCTGCCGGTGACCCGCTACATCGCCTTCGGTCCCCGGGCGCCACGCGGGCACGTGCGCTTCGTCAACGACATGGCCGCGGCCACCCCCACCGAGGTGATGGTCGGCTTCTTCCGCGACTTCCTCGTCCACGACAAATACGCGGCGCTGGCCGCGCTCGGCTCGGCGGAGACGCTGGTCATGGTCGGCGGCCGGGACCGGCTCATCCCGCCCGCCCACAGCCGCCGCATCGCCGAGGCGATCCCCGGCGCCGAACTGGCCGTGCTCCCCGGGGCCGGCCACATGATCGGTCTCGAACGTCCGGAGGCCGTCAACCAGGCCCTGGCGGACCTGTTCGACCGGGCCGCCCGCCGTACGGGGGCCCGCCCGGAGCGGTAGGGGCGGTGCTCGTCTGTGGTGCCGGGCGCCCACCCGGGACGCTGGACGGTCATCCGGACCGTGGGCGGTCACCTGGACCGCTGGGCGGTCAACCGGAGGGCCGCGGGGCGGTGGTGGCCGGGCTCGCCTGGAGCCGTCGGGCGGTGGCCGCCGGGGTCACCTGGGGTGCCGGATGGTGGCCGCCGGGCTCACTTGGCGCGGTAGAGGCGGCGCAGGGCGACGGCGGCGGCCACGCCGCCGGCGAGGGCTCCGGCGCCCGCGGCGACGGGCAGGGCGACCATGGTGGCCTTACGCCCGGTGCGGAAGTCCTTGATGTCCCACTTGTTCTCCCGGGCGTGGTCACGCAGTTCGCCGTCGGGGTTGATCGCGACGGCGTTGCCGACCAGGGAGAGCAGCGGCAGGTCGTTGGCCGAGTCGCTGTAGGCCGAGCACCGCGACAGGTCGAGACCCTCCCGGCGGGCCAGCGCCCGGACCGCCTCGGCCTTGGCGGGGCCGTGGAGCAGGTCGCCGACCAGGCGGCCGGTGTAGACGCCGTCGACGGTCTCGGAGACGGTGCCGAGCGCGCCGGTCAGGCCGAGGCGCTGGGCGATCACGCGGGCGAGCTCCACCGGGGTCGCGGTGACCAGCCAGACGCGCTGACCGGCGTCCAGGTGGCTCTGCGCGAGGGCGCGGGTGCCGGGCCAGATCCGGTCGGCCATGGCCTCGTCGAAGATCTCCTCGCCCAGGCGGACGATGTCTTCGACCCTGCTGCCCGCCACGAACGCCAGCGCGGTCTCCCTGGCCTGGGCGATGTGCTCGGGGTTCTCGTCGCCGCGGACCCGGAACACCGCCTGGCCGAGCGCGAACTTGACCAGGTCCTTGGTGGTGAACAGCCCCCGCGAGGCCAGACCCCGCGCGAAGTGGTAGATGGAGGCCCCGCGCATCATGGTGTTGTCGACGTCGAAGAAAGCGGCGGCGGTCGGGTCGGGATCGGCCATCGGCATCGCGACCGCCGCCGCGGCCGCCACCTCTCCGGCTATCTCCGGTCCGCCCCGCCGTCGTATCAGCCGCTTCATAGCACCTCAGCTTAACTGGCACAGGTGGGTGAAATCGGTGTACATCGCGTTAGCGGAAGGTGATGTCTCGCATGTGTGAGGGTCTTCATCCGGGCGGGGCCAGGCCCTCGATGTAGTTGAGATAGCCGTTGGCCCTGCGCCGTTCCTCGACGTCCATCTTGGGGAGCATCCCCTCGATCTGGTTGCGCTGTTTCTGGACGAAGCGCTTGAGCCGGCCCGTGCTCCTGGCGTCGCTTTTCGCGTCGCGGCGCCGCACCCGGGTCAGGGAGGTGACCGCGGAGCGGGTGGTGTCCTCCATGGCCTGGAGGGTCTCCTCGATGAGGTCGCTCTGGCGCCGGGTGGCGCCGAGGAGCTCCTCGACCTCGTGGGCGCGGGTCTCGGCGTAGTCGAAGGAGCGGCCCGCCCGTTCGGCGTCGTCGGTGCTCAGGTGGAACAGCGTGCTCTCGGCGGCGCGTTTGAGCGGGTAGAGCGTGTCTCCCGGCATCGACCGGTAGGTCGCCAGGCCCGCCAGGACCATCGTGGCCGCCAGGCCCAGGCTCAGGAACCGGGCCAGCGGGCCCGGGCGCGGCCTCGGCCGTGCCGGGGCGGGCCGTTCGGCGGGCGGGCCGTCCTGGCCGGAGGCGTCCATGAGGCGGTCGCGGAGCGCGGAGCGGAACTCCGGACGGGGACCGCCTCCCATCCGGGAGCCGAGCCTCGTCACGCGGTTCTGGATGCGCGCCTGCGATCTCCGTGAGATCCCGGGCAGCCACTTACCCATGAACGCTCCCTGCCGCCCCCAGCTCACGATCCATCGTTGTCACTTGCTTAACGAGGGCTCGGCGCGCCAGGTTACGCGGTACGTCGCCATCGGCGTCCCGCATGGCGGCCAAGGTCAGCTGAGGTCCGAGGGGAGTGCGCGGGCGAGCGCCCGGATCGCCCGGAACTGCAGCGCCTTGATCGCCCCGCTCTTCTTGCCCATGATGAGCGCGGTCTCCGCCAGCGACATGCCGTGCAGGAAGCGCAGGACCACGCACTCCTGCTGCTCGGGGCCGAGATCGCGGACGGCGCTGAGCACCCGATCGCTGATCATGGCGGTGACGACGGCGTTCTCCGGGATGTGCGGGCCGTCGAGCGGGGTGTCGATCACCTCGGCGGTCGAGACCTCAAGCCGGTACCTGCCGGATTTGAAGTGGTCGGTGATCAGGTTCCTGGCGATCGTCACGAGCCAGGCCCCGAAGTCGCGCCCCTGCCAGGTGAAGTCGGCGATCCGGCGGAGCGCGCGCAGGAAGGTCTCGCTCGTGAGGTCCTCGGCCAGCGGGTGGGATCCGACCCGGAAGTAGATGTAGCGGTAGACGAGGTCGAGATAACGGTCGTAGAGCGTGCCAAACGCGTCCGTGTCTCCCGTTTTGGCACGCAGAACGAGCCTCCGGAGATCCTCCGAGGCGTCCTCGCGTGCGGCGAGCTCGTTCCTGCGGACAGGCTGGGCCGCCCCGGAAGCGGTGGGGACAGGCCCGGCGAATGGCCACGTGTCTGGCATCCGGTATCCCTGTGGGGGAGGGGGTGCGGCGTGCTCGCTCACTCTAGAAATGAACAGGAAATTCCACAATCCACTTCGTAACGTCGTGACTAGGGGTAATCGGTCGATACGGTGTGGGGCCGGTAGTTTCTGGCCGGACCGAGGAGCCGACTACCAGTTCGGCTACCGGTTAGGGGGTAATGTCCGGCAGCATTGGAGACACCATGGAAGTCCTCGTCGCTGTCATCGCGTTTGCCGGTGCGCTGCTCGCTGCCATTGCCACAGTCGCCCTCGTCGGCCGTCTCCGCGAGGAGCCCAAAGGCTGGTTGATCGCCTGGAGCATTACGACGGCGGCGCTCTGCCTGTCACTCGGAGTGATCGGTACTGGTCATTTAGTGGGATTTGGGTCGGCCACATTCCGGATTTATCAGCTGACCGGCTCGCTGCTCGCCCCCCTCTGGCTGGCCGTCGGAGTGGTCCAGCTCCTGGCGCGCAAGTCCAGCGCCAGGTTCGCCTCCTGGCTGCTGGGGACCGCGTTCACCGTCGTCGCCGCAGTGATCATGATGGTCGACCCGCTCCGGCTGGACACGGCCTTCTCCAAGACGCTGCCCGGCAGGAACTACTGGGGGTTGCCGCCGACCTATCTGCTCGGGGCCGTCCACCTGGCCGTCGCGCTCGTCCTGCTGGCCGGCATCGCGTTCGCGGTCCTGCGCTGGCGCGGGGGCGACGACTACGACGCCGACAACATGCACGCGCTCCTGGCGCTCGGCCCGACGGGCCTGGCCCTGCTCGGAGCCGTGAGCTTCACGGTCCCGGGGATGTTCACCGCGCTCCTGCTGTGCGTCACCGCCGCCGCGGTCTGGTACGTCGTGCTCCGCCCGCTCGCGCCCTACGAGGACGAGGACGACGAGGACGACGAGCCGGACGACGGCTGGGAGGAGCGCCGGCCGGCCGGCCGGCGCGCGGCCACCGAGCCGCCCCGGGACGTGCAGGTCGCGGGCCGCCGCCGGGCGCTGCCCGAGGAGCCCGGCCGCCGGGCGCTGCCCGAGGAGCCGCCCCGGCGCTCGGGCCTCGGCGACCTGGTGGCCGAATACCGCGCGGGCGAGCAGGAGGTCGACTACGCGGCACGCATGCAGCAGCCTCCCGCCCAGGGCGATCCGTTCGGCGGCCCCGCCACCGGCACCTTCATGGCCGGCGAGTACGGCATGCCGTCCCCCGGCCGGCCCGGTGGCGGCGAATACACCCAGCCGCCCCCGGTGACCGGCCAGTTCGGGATGGCACCGGCCGGCCAGGCGACCGGCGAGTACGACATCCCGGCCAACGAGTACGGCAGGCACACGGGCCCGGGCGGGGCCGGCAGGACCGCCGGTCCCAGCACCGGGGAGTTCGCCAGACCCGACGCGGCCTACGGCGCCCAGCCGGGCGGCAGCCTCCAGCCGATGCCCGCCGACCAGGCGTTCGGCACGTCCTCCGGATACGGTCAGGGCGCCCCCGAACCCGGCGCCGCCGGTTACGGCCAGGCCCCGGACCGCGGCCTCGGCGGCGTCCCCGGTTACGGCCAGGGCCCCGACCTGGGGCGCGGCGGCCCGCAGGCGGCCGGGCCCGGCTATCCGGGCGCCGCGGCCGAGCAGCCGGGCGGCTCCTCCCGCCCGTCCCCCAGCATCTTCGGCCTGCTGACCGTGTTCACCCTGATCGACGGCACCGGGGAGCGGTTCGACCGGCTGGCCGAGGAGACGCTTGAGGCGGTCCGCCACTCCGAGCCCGACACGCTCATCTACGTGTGCCACTCGGTGAAGTCGGCCCCGCTCCAGCGCATCGTCTACGAGCTCTACCGTGACGAGGTCGCCTACTCCGACCACCAGCGCCAGCCGCACGTGGAGCGTTTCGTCAGCGAGCGGCAGAACATGGTGCTGGCCACCAACGTGATCGAGCTCAACGTGAACGCCGCGAAGGTGATGCCGCTCCCGACGGCCTTCAGGCTCTGAGCGCGGCGCGCAGGCGGTTCTCGTCGACGCGCCAGAAGTCGTGCTGGACGCCGTCGACGAGGGTGACCGGGATCATCTCCCAGTATCGGGCCTGGTCCTCCTCGGAGGCGGTGATGTCGCGCTCCTCCCAGGGGACGCCCAGCTCCGTGGCGACCCGCTCGATCACCGTCCGAGCGTCGTCGCACAGGTGACAACCGGGCTTGCCGAGCAATGTGATGCGGTGGTCCTGCGGTGCCATGCCCGTCACGGTAGCCGAGTCGCGGGCATGTACCGGCGATCTCCCTGCTCCGCAATCAGGGAGAAAGCCATCGAGAGCGCGGCAAGTTACGCTGCTGGCACCGGGAGAGTGATCTCTCCGTAGTCGGAGGAGTGACGGGGAGGACACGCACCGTCAGCGCCGCGGCTGCGCCGCCGGCCCCCACTTTGTGCACCGGTTCACAAAGGGACTAACCTGAATGACAGTGGCCTCACCTCGTCATCCGTCGCGTCCGGACCGCGCCGGCCGCCTGTCCCCCTGGAGCTCCGGCACGTGATCCGCCGTCTGTCCCAAGCCCGTGAACGTGGCATCCCCGAGGCGACCGTCGCCCGGCTGCCGCTCTACCTGCGCGCGCTGAACGGCATGGCCGAGCGGGGTCTGGCGACCGTGAGCTCGGAGGATCTGGCCGTGGCGGCCGGGGTCAACTCGGCCAAGCTCCGCAAAGACCTGTCCCACCTGGGCTCCTACGGCACCCGCGGGGTCGGCTACGACGTCGAATACCTCATCTACCAGATCTCCCGCGAGCTGGGTCTGACCCAGGACTGGGCCGTTGCCATCGTCGGAGTGGGTAACCTCGGTCGTGCACTTGCCAACTACGGCGGGTTCGTCTCGCGTGGATTCCGGGTCGCCGCTCTCCTCGACGCCGACCCCGAAGTGGTGGGCGACCATATCGCGGGATTGAATGTGGAGCACATCGACGAGCTGGAAGCCGTGATAAGGCGGCGGGGAGTGTCGATCGTGGTGCTCGCGACGCCGGCGGCGGCGGCCCAGCAGGTGGCCGACCGGGTCATCGCCGCGGGGGTCACCAGCATCCTGAACTTCGCCCCCGTCGTACTTGCTGTGCCAGAAGGCGTCGATATCCGTAAAGTCGACCTATCTATTGAATTGCAGATCCTTGCGTTCCACGAGCAGCGCAAAACGGATCGGATGACTGGGGGGCCTGCGATGGCCGAGGAGTGGCCTGAGGCGGTGGACCTGTGAGCGAGCACGAGGTGCGGGCCCAGGGTCGCCGCGTCTCTCGAAACGACGCGGGAGACCGGGCACGTCCACGTCCGGGGAGAGGCGGGGAAGGCCGATGAGCGTTCTCGTCGTCGGCCTCAGCCACCGGACCGCTCCGGTGGCCCTGCTGGAGCGGGTCTCCGTCTCCGGTGACGCGCTGGTCAAGCTGCTCCACGCCGTCCAGCGGGATGCCTGCGTGGCCGAGGCCATGGTCGTCTCGACCTGCAACCGGGTCGAGGTCTACGCCACCGTGGACCGCTTCCACGCCGCGGTGACCGCGATCTCCGAGCTGCTGTCCGTCCACTCGGGCGTGCCCATGGAGCAGCTCTCGGCCCACCTCTACGTGCACTACGAGGACCGGGCCGTCGAGCACCTGTTCTCGATGGGGTCGGGCCTCGACTCGATGGTCCTGGGCGAGGGGCAGATCCTCGGCCAGGTCCGCACGGCCCTCAAGCTCGCCCAGGAGCAGGGCACGCTGGGCCCGACGCTCAACGAGCTGGTCCAGCAGGCGCTGCGGGTGGGCAAGCGCTCCCACACCGAGACCGGGATCGACCGGGCGGGCGCCTCCCTCGTGGGCGTGGGGCTCACCCTCGCCGAGCGCACACTCGGCCCGATCCAGGGCAGGCGCGCCCTGGTGGTCGGCGCCGGCTCGATGAGCGCCCTGTCGGCCGCGACCCTGCAGCGGGCCGGCGTCACCGACATCGTGGTGGTCAACCGGACCCACGAGCGCGCGGTACGGCTGGCCCAGACGGTGGGCGGCCGGGCCGCCGAGTTCGGTGACCTGACGCGCGAGCTGGCCGAGGCCGACCTGGTCATCTCGTGCACCGGCGCCACCGACGTGGTCATCACCGCCGACATGGTGGCGGCCCGGGAGATGTTCCTGCTGGACCTCGCGCTGCCCCACGACGTGGACCCCGCCGTACGGCGGCTGCCCGGCGTCACCCTCGTCGACCTGGAGTCGATGCAGGACGGCGCGGCCGACGCCGACACCGACGACGGCGGGCGTGCCGAGGCGGTCACCGCCGTGCGCCGGATCGTCGCCGCCGAGGTGGAGGCATACCTGTCGGCCGAGCGCGCCGCGCGGGTGACCCCGACCGTGGTCGCGCTGCGGACCAAGGCCGCGGACGTGGTCGAGGCGGAGCTCGGACGGCTCGCCGCGCGACTCCCGGAGTTCGACGGGCGGGTCCGCGACGAGGTCACGCAGACGATCCGGCGCGTGGTCGACAAACTGCTCCATGAGCCCACCGTGCGTGTCAAACAGCTCGCGGAGTCTCCGGCAGGCGATCATTATGCGGAGGCGTTGCGTGAGCTGTTCGACCTGGACCCGAAGGTCCCGCGCGCGGTGAGAAGCATCGAGAGGGCGGACATCGAGACGACCAGGACGACCAAGAAGGGGGTGGGCAGGTGAGCGACGTCTCCTCGCCGCTCAGGCTGGGCACCAGGCGCAGCCTCATGGCGACGACCCAGTCGGGGCTGGTCGCCGACCGGCTCACCGAGCTGACCGGCCGGGCCGTCGAGCTCGTCGGCGTCACCACGTTCGGTGACGTCACCAAGGCCAACCTCACCCAGCTCGGCGGGACGGGTGTCTTCGTCAGCGCGCTGCGCGACAAGCTGATCGAGGGCGAGATCGACTTCGCGGTCCACTCGCTGAAGGACCTCCCCACCACGCAGGACCCGCGCGTGGTCATCGCGGCGATCCCGCCGCGCGACGACCCCAGGGACGCCCTGGTCGCCGCGGTCAAGCTGGCCGACCTGCCGCCCGGCGCGAAGGTCGGCACAGGGTCCCCGCGCCGGGTCGCCCAGCTCAGGCTGCTCCGGCCCGACCTCGACTACGTCCCGATCCGCGGCAACGCCGACACCCGGATCGGCAAGGTCACCTCCGGTGAGCTGCAGGGCGTCGTGCTGGCCGCCGCCGGGCTCGGACGGCTGGGCCGCGAGGCCGAGATCTCCCAGGTCTTCGACGTGGAGGAGATGCTCCCGGCCCCCGGCCAGGGCGCGCTGGCCGTGGAGTGCCGGGCCGACCGGACCGACCTCGTCGAGTTCCTGAGCGTGCTCGACGACGCCCGCACCCGCGCCGCGGTGACCGCCGAGCGCGCGGTGCTCAACGCCCTGGAGGCGGGGTGCGCCGCTCCCGTTGGTGCGTATTCGGCCGATGACGGGCAAAATCTCATTCTGACCGCCGCTGTCGTCGCCGTCGACGGCAGGCAGGCGGTGCGCAAGTCCACCGCCGGGACCCTTTCGGCGCCGATGGATCTGGGCCGCGACCTCGCTGCCCAGATGATCGCTGAAGGGGCCGGCACGTTGATAGGGGAGCAAGCACATTGAGCTCCGGAAGTACCACCTTCGAGCGCCCGGCCGGGTTCGTCGCCTTCGTGGGGGCGGGCCCCGGTGACGAGGGCCTGCTCACGCTCCGTGGCGCCGACCTGCTGTCGAAGGCCGATGTCGTCGTGCTCGATCAGGAGGCGTACGGAGCGTTGCTCCGCCACTGCAGAGCGAACGTCGAAGTCGTCGATGCGGCCGAGGAGGGCGCGGTCTCGCTGAGGGCCGTGGCGGAGGCCAAGGGCGGGCGCGGTGTCGTACGGCTCTGCGGCGGCGATCCAATGTTCTTCTCCTCGATCACCGAGGAGGTCGCGGCCTGCACCAAGGCGGAGGTGGACTTCGAGATCGTGCCGGGCGTGCCCCCGGCGACGGCGGTGCTCACCTACGCGGGCATCCCCGCCGCGGTGGCGGTGCCGGAGTTCCGGGTCGTGGACGCGGCCCAGGTCGACGACTGGTCCGCCCACGCCATGGGCGCGGGCACCCTGGTGATCTACAACGGCGTCTCGGCGGCGGTGGCGATCGGCAAGGCGCTGATCGCCGCGGGCCGTCCCGACTCGACGCCGGTCGCGATCAGCAGCGCGGGCACCACCACCGAGCAGTACACCGTGGTGACCACGCTCGGCCGGATGGCGCCCGACCTCAAGCACGCCGGGATGACCGAGCCCGCGCTGATCGTGGTCGGCGAGGCCGTCGCCATGCGCGACCGGCTGTCGTGGTTCGAGACCAAGCCGCTGTTCGGCTGGCGGGTGCTCGTGCCCCGGACCAAGGAGCAGTCGGCCGCGCTGGTCGAGCAGCTGCACTCCTACGGCGCGGTGCCGGAGGAGGTCCCCACGATCTCCGTCGAGCCGCCGCGCACCCCGCAGCAGATGGACCGGGCGATCAAGGGCCTGGTCACCGGGCGCTACGAGTGGGTGGCCTTCACCAGCGCGAACGCGGTCAAGGCCGTGCGCGAGAAGTTCGAGGAGTACGGCCTGGACGCCCGCGCGTTCGCCGGGCTCAAGGTCGCGGCCGTGGGCGAGGCGACCGCCCGCGCGCTGGTGCAGTTCGGCGTCAAGCCGGACCTGATGCCCTCGGGCGAGCAGTCGTCGGAGGGCCTGCTGGCCGAGTGGCCGCCCTACGACTCGATGCTCGACCCGATCAACCGGGTGCTGCTGCCCCGGGCCGACATCGCGACCGAGACGCTGGTCGCCGGGCTGACCGAGCTCGGCTGGGAGTGCGACGACGTGACCGCCTACCGGACCGTCCGCGCGGCGCCGCCGCCGGCGCCGATCCGGGAGGCCATCAAGGGCGGCGGGTTCGACGCGGTGCTGTTCACCTCGTCGAGCACCGTACGCAACCTGGTGGGCATCGCGGGCAAGCCGCACAACGTCACGGTCATCGCGGTGATCGGGCCACAGACCGCCAAGACGGCCGAGGAGTTCGGGCTCCGTGTCGATGTGATGGCCGACAAACCATCGGCTTCCGCCCTCGCGGCCGCACTGGCCGAGTATGGTGCGAAGCAGCGGCAGGCCGCGCTCGCGGCCGGAGACGTCCCCCGCAGGCCCTCACAGACCCGGCGGGGAGCCCGGCGCCGCGCCAAGTAATCTGGAATCGTCGCGGACGCCCGACGGACGGACGAGGCGTCCGTGACGGTTCCCGTGAGCTCAGCGAGCCACATCCGAACACGGTCCCCCGGTTCCCGATCCCCTATGGCCGGGGGAGAGGGAGAGACCATGACCGCCCAGTTCCCCGTAGCGCGTCCGCGCAGGCTCCGCCGTACGGCGACGATGCGCCGGATGGTCGCCGGCACCAGGCTGCACCCGGCGGAGCTGGTGCTGCCGCTGTTCGTCAAGGAGGGCATCGACGAGCCGAACCCGATCGGCTCGATGCCCGGAGTGTTCCAGCACACCCGCGACTCGCTGCGCAAGGCCGCCCACGAGGCGGCCGAGGCGGGGGTCGGCGCGCTGATCCTGTTCGGCGTCCCCGCGGTGAAGGACGCCCGCGGGTCGGCCGCCGACGACCCGGACGGGATCGTCCAGCAGGCCGTCGCCGACCTGGTCGCCGACGTGGGCGACGCGATGGTCGTGATGACCGACACCTGCCTGGACGAGTTCACCGACCACGGGCACTGCGGCATCCTGACGCCTGACGGCGAGGTCGACAACGACGCCACCCTGGAGCGCTACGCCGCGGCCGCGGTCTCCCAGGCCCGCGCCGGATCGCAGGTCATCGCGCCCAGCGGGATGATGGACGGCCAGGTCGCCGCGATCCGCGCGGCGCTGGACGGCGACGGCTTCGAGCAGATCCCGATCCTGGCCTACTCGGCGAAGTACGCCTCGGCCTTCTACGGGCCGTTCCGGGAGGCGGCCGAGTGCGCGCCGCAGTTCGGCGACCGCAACGCCTACCAGCAGGACGCGGCCGGGCCGGTCGGCGAGGCGCTGCGCGAGGTGCGGCTGGACCTCGACGAGGGCGCCGACGCTGTGATGGTCAAGCCCGCGCTGGCCTACCTCGACATCCTGCGCCAAGTGCGCGACGCGGTCGACGTGCCGGTGGCCGCCTATCAGGTCAGCGGGGAGTACGCCATGGTCGAGGCCGCGGCGGCGAACGGCTGGATCGACCGGGACCGGGTGATCATGGAGTCACTGATTGCGATCCGCCGGGCCGGCGCCGACATGATCCTCACCTACTGGGCGACCGAGGTGGCCAAGAAGCTCCACTGAGACCAGCGGCACATAGCGAGAACTGGGGGTTTGCCGCTTGCTCGGGTGGTCTGTGCGTTAGAGTGCGGATACCGGTGCGGATGTGTCCCAGGTGGTGTGAGCCCTGGCTGTCTGACTTCCCTTGCTGATCAGAACGTGGCTACGCCATCGCATCCGAGGGCATCCGGGCGGGCGGACGACGGAGGACACAATGGTGGGGGTACCGCTGACTCGTCGTGGCAGGCGACGTGCTCATCCGAAGCAGATGATCGGCTCCGTGCTGGAGTACGCCGCCCTGGGCTGGGCGAGCTGTCCCGGCGCGCGGCCACTGCAGGGCGGTCCCCGCGCCTGCTCCTGTGACCGCGTCGGCTGTCCCGACCCGGGCGCGCACCCGCTCTCGCGGGCCTGGCAGATGCAGGCCACGGCCGACCCGGCCCTGCTCAGCCACTGGTGGCAGCGCGACCCGGAGGCGAACGTGATCCTCCCCACGGGCCGCGTCTTCGACGTATTCGACGTACCGGCCGCCGCCGGGCTCACCGCCCTCGCGAGCATGGACTCCGCCGGATCCGCAACGGGCCCGGTCGCCGCCAACGGCGACCGGGTCCTTTTCTATGTGGCCACCCGCAACATCGCCGAGGACGAGGACGAATGGTGGTCCTGCCCCCTCGACTTCGGCCCGGCGACCATCGACGAGATGCCCGGCCTGCGCTGGCACTGCCGCGACAGCTACGTCCTCGCCCCGCCCTCGACCCTGCCGACCGGCAGGGCGACGTCGTGGCTGCGCCCTCCCGACGGCCGTCCGCTGCCCGACCCGCTCCGCGTCCTCGACACGCTCGCCGACGTCTGCGAGTGAGCCCCACCCAGCCGGTCCCGCCTCGGTGAGCCCCGCCTCGGTGTGGCCCGCCCCTGTGAGCCCCGCCCCTGTGAGCCCCGCCTCAGTGGGTTCCGCCTCGCTGAGCCCCGCCTCCCGCGCCCGTTGACGGGCCAGGCTGGGGGGAGCCGCCCAGGCCGGCCTCGCGGGCCCGGACGATGGCCTGGGCGCGGTCGGCCACCTGCAGCTTCATGAAGATGTTGGAGATGTGGTTGCGCACGGTCTTGCCGGACAGGAAGAGGATCCCGGCGATCTCGCTGTTCCCCCTGCCCTGGGCGACCAACTGGAGCACCTCCCGCTCCCGCTCGGTGAGCTCGGGGAAGGCGGTGCGCGACGGGTCGGGCATGCCGGTGAAGTAGGCCAGGACCCGGCGGGCGATCTCGGGGCCGTAGATGGCCTCACCCGCGGCGACGGCGCGCACGGCGCGGCCGATCTCCTCGGCGCCGGCCTCCTTGAGCAGGTAACCGCGCGCACCGGCGCGCATGGCGGCGAACACCGAGTCGTCGTCCCGGAACATGGTCAGCACCAGCACCCCGATCCGCGGGCTGGTCCTGGTGATCGTCCGGGTCGCCTCGACGCCGTTCCCGCCGGGCATCTGCAGGTCCATCACGACCACGTCCGGCTGGAGCTCGGCGGCCAGCGCCACCGCCTCCTGCCCGCCGCCGGCCTCCCCGACGACCTCGATGTCCATGGCCGCCAGCAGGCCGCGCAGGCCCCGCCGGAAGACCGGGTGGTCGTCCACGATCAGCACGGTGATCATCCGGCCCCCTCCGTAGGCAGTCTGGCGGTCACCTCCGTGCCGCCGCCCGGCCTGCGGCCGATCACACAGGAGCCTCCCACCTCGGCCGCCCGCTCACGCATCGAGGTCAGCCCGACGCCCGCGGCCGGATTCTCGGGCAGGCCGATCCCGTCGTCGGTCACCTCCACCCGCAGCTCGCCCGGGAGCCTGCGCAGCCGGAGGAGGATGGTGGCCGGCCCGGCGTGGCGGCGGGCGTTGGTGAGCGCCTCCTGGGTGATGCGGTAGGCGGCGACCTCGACGGCGGCGGGCAGGTCGTCCAGCGGGCCGTCGACCGTCACCGCGCCCTCCCCGGCGCAGGCCCGCAGCGCGCCCTCCAAACCCAGGTCGTCCAGCGCGGGCGGGCGCAGGCCGTACACCAGCTCGCGGACCGACGCGATCGTCGCGGTCATCTCCTCGCGGACCCGGACCAGCAGCTTCTCGACGGCCCGGGGGTCGGCCTCCAGCCGCCGGCGCGCCTCGTCGATGGTGAGCGTGACGCTGGTCAGCGCCGGGCCGAGCCCGTCGTGCAGCTCCCGGCCCAGCCTGCGACGCTCCTCGTCGCGGGTGGTGAGGATGCGCTCCCGGGAGCGGTGCAGGTCGGCGGTGAGCCGTACGGCGTGCGCCAGCTCGGCCAGGTGCCGGGCGAGCACCGCCATCGGCTCGCGGCCCGGCCGGGCCCCCGCCACCAGCAGGGTCCCCACCCGCTCGGCGTGCCAGAGCAGCGGCACCTCCTGGGTCTGCGGCCGCAGCTCCCCGTCGGTGAACAGGCGCGCCGCCCCGCCCTGCCCGCTGTGGACCTCGACACGGACCCCGCTCGCGCCCAGCGCTCCGCGGATCACCGCCACGGCCTCGCCGAGCGCCGCCGCCGGGTCCCGCGCCCCCTGCCCGGTACGGCCCAGCAGGCCGGCGACCCGGTAGGGGTCGCGCTCGACGGCGAACACCCGGTCCACCGCCCGCTGCAGGCGCAGCCGCGCCGGGTGGAAGATCCCGCCCACGGCCAGTGCCGCGACCGCCCCCGCGACCGGGCCCAGGTCGCTGGCCAGGGCGTTGGCCAGCCAGATCAGTCCGAAGTAGACCCCTCCGGTGATCGCGACCAGGCAGCCGTAGACCAGCGTCCGGTTGGCCACGACGTCGATGCCGTAGAGGCGGTAGCGCAGCACCGCCGCGATGATCGACAGCGGCACCACGGCGATGAAGACGGTCTCCAGGGCGGCCAGCAGCCAGGAGCCGGTCACCACCCGGAGGATCCAGGAGGCCAGGACCGCCACCAGCGCGCCGGTGTACCAGCCGATCTGGCGCCGGAGCTCGGCGTCGCCCGCCCGGTAGCGGAAAGCCAGCGACAGCACGCCGAGCGCGGTGAGCGCCATCATCGGGCCGCCGATGTAGGACTCCACGGCCGGTGAGATGTCACGCAGCGCCTCGACGCCGAACGGGTTCGCGATCGGGAGCTGGCTCTCGAACCCCGGATCCGGGGCCAGTCCCAGGAACAGGGAGTGCCCGGCCATGAGGACCAGGTTGGCGTACAGGACCGGCCGCCAGCGCCGGGAGGGCAGCCGGCCGTCGGGGAACAGCAGCGGCAGCAGCGAGATGTACACCGGCACGTACCACAGCCACAGCCACAGGCCCAGCCACATGAGGTAGGGGGTGATCCCCCCGGGGTCGGCGAGGTAGCGCCAGTGGGCGCCGCTGTAGGCCAGGTAGTAGAGGCCGCCGACGACCCCGCTGGCCCACAGCATCCACGGGACGGGCAGCCGGGGCCGGCGCGTGATGAGGAACGCGCCGGCGGCGGGGAAGAGGAGGACGATCGGGTCCATGGTGATGAAGGGGTCGGTCCAGGTCGGGGCGCTCAGCTCCGCCAGCCGGACCGCCACGACGTTGCACACCGGCGCCAGCACCGCACCGGTCCAGACGAGGACGGCCAGTGTCCTCCGCCACCGGCCACCCACGGCGTCTCTGTCCGTGATGGAGGCGGCGGCGTCTTCGTATGCGGGGGAGGTCATGGTTTCTCCGTTCCGAGGGGGAGGTGGACGATGACCTCGGTGCCGCCGCCGGGACGCGGTCCGACCGTGCAGGAGCCGCCCGCCTCCGCCGCCCGCTCGCGCATGGAGACCAGCCCCACGCCGCCGCGGACCCGTTCCGGCAGGCCGATCCCGTCGTCGGCGACCGAGAGCCGCAGCTCGCCGCCACCCGCCGCCCTGCCCCCCGCCGCCCTGCGGCCTGCAGCGCCGCCCTCCGCGCCGCCGGGCCCGCCTCCGCCGGACGCCGGCTCGGTCTGCCTCACCCCGGTGCGGTCCGTCCCGGCCTGGACCGTCTCGGCCTGGATCGTCTCGGTTTGGACCGTCTTGGCCCGGAGTAGTTCGACCCGGACCAGGGCTGTGGTGGCCTGGGCGTGGCGGCGGACGTTGGTGAGCGCCTCCTGGGCGATCCGGTAGGCCGCCACCTCCACCGCCGCGGGCACGTCGCCCAGCGGGCCGACCACCGCGATGTCCACCCTGGGCCCCGGCGCGTCGGCCAGCGCGCGCAGCGAGCCGACCAGGCCGAGGTCGTCCAGCGCGGGCGGGCGCAGGCCGTACACCAGGTTCCTGACGTCGACGATCGCGGCGCCCATCTGGTCGCGCACGCGGATCAGCAGTCCCTCCACGGCCTCGGGATCTCGTTCCAGCCGGAGCCTGGCCTCGTCCACGGTCATCGCCAGGCTGGCCAGCGTCGGCCCCAGCCCGTCGTGCAGGTCGCGGCGGAGCCTGCGCCGCTCCTCCTCCCGGGTGGTGAGGATGCGCTCCCTGGAGCGTCGCACGTCGGCGGTGAGCCGTACGGCGTGCGCCAGCTCCGCCAGGCGCCGGGCCAGCGCGTCCAGCAGGTCCGGCGAGGTGCCGGGCCCGCTGCTGAGCAGCCGCCCGACCGGCTCCCCGTGCCAGACCAGCGGAGTCTCGACCGGTCGGTCTCCCAGCTCGCCGTCGAGGACGAGCCCGGTGTGCCCGCCGTGGACCTCGACGGCGACGCCGTCGGCACGGAGCGCCTGGCGCACCAGCGCCGCGGCGGTGACCAGCCCCTCGGCGGGGTCGACGGCCTCCTGCAGGGTGCGGCTCAGCCGGTCGGCCACCCGGTAGGGGTCGCGCTCGACCCGGAGCAACCGGTCCACGACCCGCTGCAGGCGCAGCCGTGCCGGGTGGAACACCGCGCCCGCGGCCAGCGCCGCGACCAGCCCGGCCACCGCGTTCTGGCTGCCGACCAGCGTGGTGACCAGCCAGGTCAGCCCGGAGTAGATCCCGCCGGTGACCACCGCCAGCCCGCCGTACACCAGGGTGCGGTTGAGCACGAGGTGGACGCCGGACGGCCGGGGGCCCGGCCCCCGGGCAGGGGGTGTCGTCACTGCCATGACCGCAGGATCCCGCACCCCGTGTCCCGCCGTCCCAGGGCTGGTGTCCCGTTCCGGGACGGATTCCAGGGCCTCGCCGAACCCGGGCTCGCCCGCGTGCGCCTGGAGAAGGACGGGGGCCTTCGATCGCCGACCCGGAACCTTCAATCGGGAGACGCGGCCCATCCGGCCCGTCCCGGCCGACCGGATCACCGGCTCCGACGGGATCTCTCCTTCCCATCTTCTAGATGTCGGAATCGGAGTGGTACAGGTTGGCGCCGGTGAACGATGACCTGATGATCTTCTACGAGGCCATGGGTCCCCTCTATGTCCTCGACCGGCCCGCCGATGTCTGTGGGTGAACTAACTCACTCCGGCGGGAAGTGTGATGTTTCACATATTTTTGAAGCTTGTCGTCTCCAAGTAGCGATGATCTTGCAGGTCAATCAACTGCGCTCCTCGGCTGCTTCTTCATGTGAGGGCATAGTTAGAGATTGTATTTGCTGTGAAACTTTACGTTCTGGCAATATGGCAGTGATCGTCGACGTGGATTATTCTTGTCTGGGCGTTACGGGGATGCCATGAATGATGAAATCAAATTTCGTATCCTGGGTCCGATGGAAACTCTTCAAGGAGGAGAGTGGCTGCCCATCACACAGTCGAAAGCTCGCGTCGTGCTTGGCCTGCTCCTTGTTCACAGGGGGCGGACAGTGACGGTGCAACGCATGGCGGAGGCGTGTTGGGTCGATCCGCCTGACAGTGCTCACAGTTTGATGAGACGGCAGATCATGAAGTTGCGCCGACGTCTCCAGGGCATCAACCTGACAACTCGTGGCGATGGCTACTCGCTGGTCCTTGATGCCTCTCACGTCGATCAAGCAGTCTTCGAATGCAGGCTCCGTGAGGGGCGGGCGAAACTCGCGCGCGGGTCTGCGCCGGAGGCCGAGGAAGAGCTTTCGCGGGCGTTGGAGTTGTGGAACGGTCCCGCCTACGCGGGCATCCATGAGGTTCAAACACTGGAAGCGGAAAGGGTGCGGCTCGCCGAATTGAGAGTACTGGCGGTTGCGTCACTGGGCGATGCGATCATGGCACAGGGGCGCCACTGTGAAGCGGCGGCACTGCTTAACCGAACGGTGGCGAGCCACCCCTTACGGGAGGACCTGTGGGAGCAGCTCATGACCTCCCTCTACCTGGGCGGGCGGCGTGTGGAGGCTACTCGGGCCTTCCACGCGATGCGGCATCATCTGATCGCCGACGTCGGCATGGAACCCGGCATAAGAGCACAACGACTGCATTCGGCAATATTGAGTGATGATCTACGCGAAGTGCGTAATATCGCTTTCGCGTCGGACGGTAGGCGTCCCGCTACGCTGCCATAAATTTCCGCAGCTGATCCCGCCGCCACCATCGATGCGTTCCGCGCCCCATACGCCAAGAAGTCCTTCACGGCTGCACTTTCAGGCTCTACACCGCTTCCAGGGCGTTCACACTGATTTCGGGGGCCCGGCACTCCCCACTCCCGCCCTCACGGGCGGGACCTCTAGCAGGGTCATAGGGCGTCACGTGGGTGAAACGCCAAGTGCAACAGAAAAGGCACGCCCCCCTGCCAGAATCTGTGTCTGTCAGCGACTGGGCTGGCGAAGAGATTGAAGTGCGGGCGTGGTCATGTTCACTGCACACGCCCGCACGATGCATCGAAGCCTCGATGCAAGACGAAAGGATACTTCATGTCATTGAAGCGAATCCTGGTAACAGGTGCCGCGCTCGCGGTCGTGGCCGTCGGCTCTCTGGGAACGGGGACCGCTTTGGCCGACCCGACCCCGGCAGCGGAGGCGGAGGTGGGCCTGTTCGCCGCGCCGCAGTGCAGCACCGCGACGAGCGGCACCAAGTGGGGGAAGATCGCCTGCTGGGGCCCCGCCGGCAAGGTAACCGGCATCTGGGACTGCGACTGGCAGACGGACCACTGGTGGGGCCCCGTCAGTAAGGCCACCAACGAGAACATCTCCCACAGCTTCACCTGCGACACATTGCTTATCAACCTGGAATATCGCGCAGTGGGATCATAGGGGCAGAGTTTATCTGTATCCTCGGAGTGCCGGGCTCGTCCGTCGGATCTGCGACGGGCGGGCCCGGTGGTGTCGAGGGATTCACGGAAAGTTAGAGAAAGGTGTCAGTTGAGCCCTACCGTCGAGGCCGAGAATTTAGTTCAGGGATATGGCTCGCGACGAGTGATTTCCGGCCTCACCATGCAGATCGAAAGTGGAGCGGTCGGTCTGCTGGGGCCCAACGGTGCGGGCAAGACCACCTTGCTGCAGACGTTGGCCACCGTCGCACCCCCCGTCGCAGGGAGTCTGCGTATTTTCGGCCGCACGTTGCGGACGGATGCGGACGTGCGCTCGGTGCGCCGTCACATCGGATACCTCCCTCAACGGTTCGGCTGCCATCCAGGTTTTTCCGTCTACGAGTTCGTTAGATATTGTGCCTGGCTTCGAATGGTTCCCGACCGGGATGCTCACGCTGCCTCAATGACGGCTCTCGACCGAGTGGGCCTGGCGAGACTGCGGAACAAGCGAATGAAAGAGTTGTCCGGCGGAATGTTGCGGCGGGCGGGAATCGCTCAGGCTGTCGTGGGTGACGTGGAGCTTGTCCTGCTCGACGAGCCCACGGTGGGCCTTGACCCGGAGCAGCGACTGGAGTTTCGCGACCTCATCCGGGATCTGAGTGGTTCGGCGACCGTTCTTCTCAGCACCCACCTGGTCGAGGACGTGAGCGCCGCGTGCTCCAGCCTGTTCGTGCTCAACGACGGGAAAGTCGTCTTCCGGGGAAGCCCCCAGGAACTCGTTGAGAGGGCGACTCCGGAGTCACGTGGCGACACCAATCTGGAGCGAGGGTACACAGCGGTGCTCCGAGGGGCGATCCTGTGACCCGCATGATCTGGATTGAAATCAGACGATCTCCGATGCGCTGGGCGTTTCCGGCGCTCCTTGCTCTGGGCGCCGCCTGGATGGCCGCGGATGCGTGGTGGAATGTCTGGCCGGAGGCGAGTTCGATGGTGGCGGACGCCTCCACTCGCTTCGGTGTCGGCCTGCTAGCGGGCATGGCCGCGTGGTCGGCGCAGCGAAGCCGGCGCGACCACATGGCCGATCAACTGACACTGGCGGCCCGCCGATCCTGGCACCGGGAGGTGGTCCAGTTTCTGGGCACGCAGTTCTATGCCTTGCTGGGTCTGGTCGTCTTCGCGATCACGGGAGTCGTGATGGCGACTGGCAATGCGGGGCCCGGGTTTCTATGGCCGAGTTACCTGTTGCTGGCTTTCACCACCCTGACGTTCTGCGTCGCTGCAGGTCATTTGGTCGGGCGCTTGACGAGCTCACGCCTCGCGGCTCCGCTGGTCGCTACGGTGGCGTTGGCCTGGGGCTTCGTCGTTCCCTCCTCTTCGCCTTTCGACTTTTCGACAATCACGGGCCCGGCGAACATGGAGCTCAGCGCGCCGGTTCTAGTGGCGCGATTCATCTTGGCATCGGTGGTCACGGTGGCCGCGGTCGCTTTTCCCACGCCCATGTTCGGCAGAGCCGCCGGTTCCCAGGCGCGGACGAGAGCACGCGTCGGTGTACTGACGACGGTCTTCGCCGCCTCCACCGTCTGGCTGGCGATGTCAGGGCCGCTGCAGGTGCCACGTCCGCCTCAGGCGGATCCGCTGTGCGTGGATCCGGGATCGGGCGCGCCGAGGGTCTGCCTGTGGCGGGAGAATCGTGCTTACGTCGGTTATGCGGTGGAGGCCGCTCGGCGCGTATCGAAGGCGGCGGGGGGTGTCGTCCCGTTACCTCGGGTGTATCACGAGGAGGGATTGCTTCCCGCCGAGGAAGGTCACCCCCCGCCGTCCTTCACTGCCTTGTTCGATGGCACCGCGGTGATTGTCTCGGACATGGTCTATACTGCTCTCCCTGATCTGCGCGCGTGCGGCACGGAGTCGCAGAAAGCGACAGAGCGCAGATATGAGGCCGGTAACAAGCTTTGGATGTGGCTTCAGACAGCCGCAATGGAACAGGAATCCGTCAGCGGTTTTACTGGGACGCAGAACCAGCAGGCGGACGTGGAACGAGTGCTGAAACTCTCGCACGACGAGCAGCTCGCCTGGGCGAAGCCGTTGGCCGGGCGGCTCTGGGCCGGGTGCGCTGCCCGATGAGCGCGACTCGATTCTCGGCTTCTCGATCTTTTGCTCGCTCTCGGCTGCTCGGTGTGATGCTCATGGCGGTCGCGTCGCTGGTTGTAGCCGCCGGTGCGTGGGGGGGCTACGCGGTGAGCTTTCCCCAGGCATGGAATCACCTCCCCACACCTGTTCCCGTGGCCGTGCTCATGCCCATCCCGTTCGCCTGCATCATCGTCGCCAGTTTGAGCAGTGCGATGGCTGACGCGGAGCTGGCTTCGGCCCGTGCGATCCGGTGGATCGATCTGGGACAGCTCATGGCGTTCACGCTCCTGTCGGCTGCCGGATTGGCCGCGGGCCTGACGCTGGGTGGAGCGGCCGAGACGGTCGCGGCGGCGCTGCGGAATCTGGCGTGGTGGCTCGGGCTCGCCTGTGTTTCCGGCCGCTTGTTCGGGCGGTTGCTGGGATGGGTGGTTCCGTTGGCGATGGCGGTGCCGATGTACGTCTTCGCAGTGCATGACGGCCGGGTGGCCTCGTGGGCGATCCCCAAGCTGGAGACCGACGTGCCACATTCGTGGCTGGTCTCCGTGGGCGTGCTGATCATGGGCGTGACGGTTTTGATCATGCGGTCCCGTTGGCGGAGCCGCAGTCGGAGGCTGTGGTGACGGTCGTCTCGCGCCTTGGGTTGTCCGTTCCGTGACTACCCTGGAGGGCGTGAGCCGTACTGAGAACTCCGAGGAACTGTTCGCCCGCGCCCGCGAGATCGTCCCGGGAGGTGTCAACTCCCCGGTCCGCGCCTTCGGAGCCGTCGGCGGCACACCCCGCTTCATGGCCTCCGGCCAGGGCCCCTACATCACCGACGTCGACGGCAATCGTTACGTGGATTTGGTCTGCTCCTGGGGGCCGATGATCCTCGGGCACCGCCACCCGGCCGTGGTCGAGGCGCTGCAGGAGGCCCTCGCGGCGGGCACCTCGTTCGGCACGGCGACGCCCGGCGAGGTCGAACTGGCCGAGGAGATCGTCGCCCGGGTGGCGCCGGTGGAGAAGGTCCGCCTGGTCAGCTCCGGCACCGAGGCCACCATGTCCGCCGTACGGCTGGCCCGCGGCTTCACCGGCCGGTCCAAGGTCGTCAAGTTCGCCGGCTGCTACCACGGCCACGTCGACGCCCTGCTCGCCTCCGCCGGGTCCGGCCTGGTCACCTTCGGCCTGCCCGACACCCCCGGCGTGACCGGCGCCTCGGCCGCCGACACCGTGGTGCTGCCCTACAACTCGATCGAGGCGGTGACGGAGGCGTTCCAGACCTTCGGCGCCGAGATCGCGTGTGTGATCACCGAGGCGTGCCCGGCCAACATGGGCGTCGTCCCGCCGCTCGACGGGTTCAACGCCAAGCTCCGCGAGCTCTGCACCGCGCACGGCGCCCTGCTGATCATCGACGAGGTGCTCACCGGTTTCCGGGTCTCGGAGGCCGGATGGTACGGACTGGACCCGGTGGACGCCGACCTGATGACCTTCGGCAAGGTCATGGGCGGCGGCCTGCCCGCCGCCGCGTTCGGCGGCCGCGCCGACGTGATGGCCAACCTCGCCCCCGAGGGCCCGGTCTACCAGGCCGGCACCCTGTCCGGTAACCCGCTGGCCTGCGCCGCGGGCCTGGCCACCCTGCGCGCCTGCGACGACGAGGTCTACGACCGGGTCGACGCCGCCGCCCTGGTCATCGGCCGCGCCGCCGCCGACGCCCTGGCCGCCGCCGGGGTGCCGCACCGCCTGCAGCGCGCCGGCAGCCTGTTCTCCGTCTTCTTCACCGACGACCAGGTCACCGACTTCGCCGGAGCCCAGAGGCAGAACACCGCCGCCTACCGGGCGTTCTTCCACGCCATGCTCGACCAGGGCGTCTACCTGCCCCCGTCGGCCTACGAGGCGTGGTTCCTGTCGGCCGCCCACGACGACGAGGCACTGTCCCGCATCGCCGAGGCACTCCCGCTCGCCGCCAAGGCCGCCGCCCAGGCCTCCTAGCGGGGCAGCTTGTCCAGGTCGATGTCGAGGGGGAAGGGGACCGGGACGGTCAGCCGTCCGTGGTGGATGCCGGTCAGGCCGTAGGCGCCGGTGGCGGGGTCGAGCTCGTAGACGTAGACGACGGGGCTGCCGTCGTTGTTCTCGACCCGCCAGAAGTGCGCGATCCCGGCCTCGGCGTAGCGGAACGGCTTGGTCTTGCGGTCCCGGTCCTCGGACTCGGGGGAGACCACCTCGACGACGAGGTGGACCTCGTCAGGGGTGTAGAACGTCCGGTCGTCGTCGTCGGCCGCCGCCGTGTCGACGATGACGACGTCAGGACAGGGCCGCATCCGGTGGCCGAGCTTGACGTCCATCTGATCAACCGCTGACAGTCGCTCTGGCGTCTGGATGTCGAGCGCCTCGGTGAGCCGGCGGATCATGCGCTGGTGGAAGCGCTTCTGGGGGGACATGAAGACGAGAGCTCCATCGATCAGTTCGACGTGCTTGAAGAAGTCGGGCTCGCCGTTCGGCCCCTCTGCCGGGAGGCGGTCGAGGTCGTCGGCGGTCCATCCCCACGGGGGTGGGGACGGCCAGTAGTCAAGAGCGCTACTCACGTCGGTCACCGTGACATCGTCTCCGTCACCCGGTGTGTTCATTCAGATCATCTCCGTTGCCCTCAGTTCATTCTCTCCTGCTTCCGCCGTCGACGGCAGAGATGTGTCCTCTTCTCGGGGGGTGAGTCGCGATCTGCGTTTGAACATTTTGTTTGCTTCAAGTTGTTGACAACATAATATCGCACAATCATGCTGGGCGTATGAACGCCGAATCCGATCAGACAACCGACCCCTTCACCCCGCCCGACCCCGCTCAGGCGCGGGCGCATCGCGTGTACGCCTCCCTGATGCGCATCGCCGAGCGGCACGCGGCCACCGAGGCGCAGCGCTCCCGGCAGGTCCATCCCGACGTCCTCGGCCCGCACGAGGCCATCAGGCTCGTGTCCTTCCTCGCGGGGGGCAGCGCGGTGCGGGAGGAGGCCGAGCCGGAGGTGGACGGCGCCGACATCACCGCCGCCCTGACCCTCATCCCGCTGGCGCGCGCGGAGATGGACCAGTTGGAGGCCGGGCTCCTGCTGATGGCGCGGGGCCGCGGCCTCACCTGGCAGGAGATCGCCTTCGGCCTCGGCCTGGGCACCTCCCAGGCCGCCAGGCAGCGCTACGAACGGCTGGCCGGCCGGGTGGCCGCCGAGACGGACCGGTAGCGCTCCCGCTCCGTGGTCGGCGGGGCAGGCCTCAGCGCGGCAGCTCGATCTGGTATCTGATGAAGCCGCGGTTCTCGGCGACCTTGTCGTACAGGCGCCGCGCCGTGCTGTTCGACTCGTGGGTGTTCCAGTAGACGCGGCTGCAGCCGCGGGTCCGGGCCCGGTCGGTCACGGCCGCGATCAGCGCGCGGGCCACCCCCCTGCCGCGCGCGGCCGGATCGGTGAACAGGTCCTGCAGGTAGCAGACGTCGGCGTCGGGGGCCGAGGTGCTGGCATGGACGAGGAAATGCGTGATGCCGACGAGCTCGCCGTCCAGCGTCGCCCCGAGGGCGTGCAGGCGTGTGTCCGCCTGGAACTCCCGCCATGCCCGGTCGTACATCTCCGCCGGCTCGACCCGCTGGTAGAAGTCGATGTAGGCGCGGAACAGATCTTCCCAGACGGCCCTGTCGGAGGGCAGGAGCCTGCGGACGTCGATCATGTGGTCTCCCCCTGGATGGCGCGGCCCGGAGGTCCGCGGGGCCGACCGGCTCGCTCCCCGGCGTGGCCGGGGAGCGTCCTGCCGGCCGGCTGTGACGCGTTCAGGCGTCACAGCCTAAGGATCAGGTGGCCTGCCGCCATACGGCCACTTTCCAGGGAAAGCAGGTGACCACTTCGGGCCGGTCCCGTGGCGCGGCCCGGGCCGCGACCGTACGGGTCCCGATGCCGGACGGTCGTGCCCGGCCGGAGGCGCGTGCGGTCAGCGGGCCGCCGCGCCCGTCCTGGGGTGGCCCGGCGGAGCCTGCGGCCCGCCGTGATCCTGGGGTCGCGCGGCCGTTCCGGGGCGGGAGGCGACGGCGCGGGACGTGCCGCGCGGGCGGCTGCCGGCGTACAGGACGCCGGAGATGATGAGGGCCGCGGCGGCGAGCTCCGCCGGGGAGATCGACTCGCCGGTGACCAGGAACGCCGAGGACATGCCGAAGACGGGGACGAGCAGGCTGTAGGGGGCGACCACGGAGGCGTCGTAGCGCCTGAGCAGGTAGCCCCAGACGCCGAAGCCGCCGAGGGTGGAGATCAGCGCCACGTAGAGCACCGACAGGGTGCCCTCCATCGAGAACTCCAGCCGGGGGACCCCCTCCACCAGCAGGGACAGCCCCAGCATGGGGACGGCCGCCACCGCGCTCAGCCAGACCATGAAGCGGAGCGAGTCCGGAGGGGACGCCTTCCTGACCGCGATGTTGCCCGCGCCCCAGCCCAGCGCGGCGCCGACGACCAGGACGAACGCGCCGACCGGGCCGCCGCCGCCCAGGTCCAGGGCGATCAGGGTCAGTCCCGCGAACGCGACGCACATGCCGGTGACGCGGCGGGCGGTGATCCGCTCCTTGAGCAGGGCCACGGCGAGGACCACGGTGAAGACCGCCTGCACCTGGACGACGAGCGAGGTGAGACCGGCGGGCATGCCCGCCCGCATGCCCAGCAGGAGCAGGCCGTACTGCGTGACGCCGAGCGTGGCCCCGGCGGTGAGGACCCACCGCCAGGGCACCCGCGGGCCGCCGACGAACAGCAGCGCGGGGAAGGCGGCCAGGGTGAAGCGCAGCGCCACGTACAGCAGCGGTGGGAAGTGCCTGAGTCCCGCCTCCATGACCACGAAGTTGAAGCCCCACACGGCGGCGAGACCGATGGCCAGGAAGAGATGCCTGGTTCGCATCCACTCATCCTTATTTATAACGATAATTCAGCACAAGCGAGACTTTCTTATCTCGGTCGTTTAGAATCACTTACATGTTGGATCTCAACCGTCTCAAGGCCCTGCACGCCGTCTCCGTCTACGGATCGGTCGGGGCGGCGGCCGACGCGCTCATGGTGACCCCGTCCGCGGTGTCGCAGCAGCTCGCCAAGCTGGAGCGGGAGACCGGCGCGACGCTGCTGGAGCGCAACGGCCGCGGGGTGCGGCTGACCGACGCGGCCGGGCTGCTGGCCGACCACGCCGAGCGCATCCTCGCGCTGGTGGAGACCGCCGAAGCCGACTTCGAGGCGCTGCGCGGGGAGGTCGTGGGGCGGCTGAGCATCGGGGCCTTCCCCACGGCGGCCCGGGGGCTGGTGCCCGCGGCCCTGGTCCACCTGCGGGAGCGCCACCCCGACCTCCGGCTCCAGCTCATCGAACGGGAGCCCGAGCGGCAGATCCGCGAGGTGGCCAGGGGAGAGCTCGACCTCGCGGTGGTCCAGGACTGGACGAACCGGCCGATGGCCGTCCCCGAGGGGCTGTCGCGCGCGACGCTCTTCGACGACATCGCCGACGTGATGCTGCCCGAGGCCCATCCGCTGGCCGGCCGCTCCGAGATCGAGCTGGCCGAGCTGTCGGGGGAGCAGTGGATCAGCTCCTCGCCAGGCACGGTCTGCCACGACTGGCTGGTCCACACGCTGCGCTCGGCCGGGCTGGAGCCGGACATCGCCTGCATGGCGGACGAGTATCCGACCCAGCTCGCCCTGGTCGCGGCCGGGCAGGGGTGCGCCATCATCCCCCGGCTGGGCCGCGACTCCGTCCCCGCCGGGGTGCGGGTCGTCCCGATCCTGCCGCGCCCGGTCCGCAAGATCTACACGCTCTGGCGGAGCGACGCGGCCCGGCGCCCGGCGATCCGGGCCGCCGTCGAGGCGCTCAGGATCGCCTCCCTGCCTCACCAGCCGGCCGAGCCGGCCGAGCCGGTCGGTGAGGCCGCCGGCTGAGGGTGGCCGTCACCGCCGGCTGGGAGCGACCCTCACCGCTGGCTGAGGGCGATCGTCACCACGCCGCCGACGATGACGGCGGCGGCGAGCAGCCGGCGGGGCAGATCGCCCTCGGCCAGCAGCCTGCCACCGAGCACCACCGCGACGAGCACCCCGATCTCCCGCACCGGGGCGACCACGCTGACCGGTGAGAACGTGAACGCGACCAGCACCAGCAGGTAGGAGAGCGGCACCAGCACGGCCGCGCCCAGCACGCGCGTCCGGTGCTCGCGCCAGACCGGCGGGATCAGGCTCCGGCGGCGGGCGGCCAGCGCCGATGGGGCCAGGACGAGGGCCCGGCCGAGCTCGCCGCCGTAGTTGAGCAGGATCGGCGCTACCGCGAAGACGCTGACGACCTGCTTGTCCCAGACGGTGTAGGCCGCGATGAACACCCCGGTGACCAGCCCGAACCCGATCCCGGCCAGATCCTCGCGGCTGGGCCTGCGGGCCGTGCCGAGCAGCAGGACGCCCACGCCGACCAGCAGGATCCCCGCGATTCCGCTCGGGCCCGGGTGCTCGCCCAGCAGCAGCACGGCGACAAGGCTGGCCAGCAGCGGTCCGGTGCCGCGTGCGATCGGGTAGACCACCGACAGGTCGCCGTGGCGGTAACCGCGCTGGAGCAGCAGGAAGTAGCCCAGGTGCAGCGCGGTGCTCACGGCGACCACCCCGGCGCCCGCCCAGGAGAGGCGGTCGCCGGTGAAGGCCAGATAGCCGAGCGCGACCGGGCTCCAGAGCACCGTGGAGGCGGCGGCCACCAGCCAGATGAAGACGATCGAGTCGGCCCCGGCCGCCTGCTTGCTCAGCAGGTTCCAGCTCGCGTGGGCCACGGCCGAGGACAGGACGAGGACCAGCGCGAACAGGCTCAAAGGCGTCCTTTCGAGCACGGGCCCCGGATCCGATCGTCTACGACCCTAACGGCACCCTCATGGCACGGCCAGAACCGCCCCTCCATACGCGCTATCCACCCCTACCAGTCGGTAGGCTTGCGACACCATGGCTGAGACCACCGTCGTCCACCTCCTGCGCCACGGTGAGGTGCACAACCCCGCTAACGTCCTGTACGGCAGGCTGCCCGGCTACCACCTGTCGGAGACCGGCAGGCAGATGGCCGAGACGGTCGCCAAGTCGGTCGCCGGGCGCGACGTCGTCGCCCTGTTCTCCTCTCCGCTGGAGCGGGCGCAGGAGACCGCGGCCCCGCTCGCCGCGACCTTCCACCTGGAGGTCGCGACCGACGACCGGCTCATCGAGGCCGAGAACATCTTCGAGGGCATCTCGGTCGGCAACGGCGACGGCGTCTTCCGCAGCCCGCGTCACTACCGCTACCTGTGGAACCCGCTCCGCCCCTCCTGGGGGGAGCGCTACACCGACGTGGTCCGGCGGATGAAGGGCGCGATCGACGCCGCCCGCGAGGCGGCGCGCGGCCACGAGGCGATCATGGTCAGCCACCAGCTCCCGATCTGGATGATCCGGCTCGCGGCCGAGCGCCGGCGGCTGCCGCACGACCCCCGCCGACGGCAGTGCGGCCTGGCCAGCCTCACCAGTTTCTCCTTCGAGGGAGACCGGCTGATCAGCGTCGGTTACAGCGAACCCGCGGGCGCGCTCGCCAAGCGCCCCACTGTGCCGGGCGCGTGACCTCGCCGGTAGAGTGACTGCTCTACCGGTTGTAGTACAGGGAGACCCTTCCTCTGATGCGCGCACAATCCTTCGTCGCTGCCGTGCTGCTGCTGACCGTGGCCGGATGCGCCGGTAACCAGGGAACGCAGCCGCAGACCGGGGACACCCGTTTCGTGGCCGGCGACGGCAAGATCACCCTGTTCGAGGCCGCCGACCGCAAGTCCGCCCCCGCCGTCGAGGGGGAGACCCTCGACGGGGGCTCGGTGACCCTGGCCACGCACAGGGGCAAGGTCGTGGTGCTGAACTTCTGGGCCTCCTGGTGCGCGCCCTGCCGGGCCGAGGCCCCGGTGCTCAAGGACATCGCCGCCAAGACCAAGGCCGCCGGCGTGGAGTTCCTCGGCGTCGACTTCAAGGACCGCAAGGCCGACGCGCTCGCCTTCGAGCGCAGCCAGCAGTCCGGCTACCCCAGCATCTTCGACCAGCCCGGCAAGGTCGCACTCTCCTTCCAGGGCACGGTCCCCCCGGCGGCGATCCCCTCGACGCTGATCATCGACCGCCAGGGCCGGATCGCCGCCCGGGCGCTGGGCGCGGTCAAATACAACGACCTGCTCAGCGCCGTCACCAAGATCGGCGATGAGAAGTGATCGCGGAGCGGCGGTGGACTCCCGATGAGCGCTGATCTGGCGAGCACGGTGGCGAGCGGATCGCTCGCCCTCGCGCTGCCGATCGCGGTGGCGGCCGGCCTGGTCTCCTTCCTGTCGCCCTGCGTGCTGCCGCTGGTCCCCGGCTACCTGTCCTACGTGACCGGGATGAGCGCCGACCCCAAGCGGGGACGCATGGTCGCGGGGATCGCGCTGTTCGTCCTCGGCTTCGCCGCGGTGTTCGTGGCGGGCGGGGCGCTCTTCGGCGGGCTCGGCGCGGTGCTGCTCGGCAACGCCGACGTCATCACGCGGGTGCTGGGCGCGCTCACCGTCGTGCTGGGCCTGGCCTTCATGGGGGTCGTCCCGGGCCTGCAGCGCGACTTCCGCATCCACCGGCTCCCGGCCGCCGGCCTCGCCGGGGCGCCGCTGCTCGGCGTGGTGTTCGGCCTCGGCTGGACCCCCTGCATCGGGCCCACCCTCGGGGTCGTGCTCACCCTCGGCCTCACCGAGGGCAGCGCCGGCCGCGGCGCGCTGCTGGCCTTCGCCTACGCCCTCGGTCTCGGCCTGCCATTCCTGGCGGCCGGGCTGGCCTACCGCAAGGCCCTGCACACCTTCAAGGCGGTCCGCCGCCACTCGCAGCTGATCACCCGGGTGGGCGGGGCCATGCTGGTCGCGGTCGGCCTGCTGCTCGTCACCGGGCTCTGGGGCGAGCTCATCGTGACGATGCAGGGGTGGATCGGCGGATTCGAGCCGGTGATCTGATGGAGGAAGTCGAGCGGACCGCGGCGCAGCGGGCGGCGAGCGTAACCAGTCCCGAGCCAACGAGCAGCCGAGCGAGTGCGAGCGTGAACACGACTCTGACCGAGGACAAGCCCGACGTACGGCCGGTGGGGCTCGGCCCCGTGGGATGGGCGCGCTGGTTCTGGCGCACGCTCACCTCGATGAAGACCGCGCTGATCCTGCTGTTCCTGTTCGCCCTGGCCTCGATCCCCGGGTCGATCTGGCCGCAGCGCGGCGTCTCCGACGCCAAGGTCTCCCAATACTTCACCGACAGCCCGACGCTCGCCGAATGGCTGGACCGGTTCTGGCTGTTCGACGTGTTCAGGGCGCCGTGGTTCGCGGCGATCTATCTGCTGCTGTTCCTGTCGCTGATCGGCTGCGTGCTCCCGCGCACCACGGCCCACCTGCGCGAGCTGCGCAAGAAGCCGCCCACGCCGCCGCGCAACCTGAGCCGGCTGCCCCAGCACGCCTCCTTCGAGGGCGACCTGACCGTGGAGGCGGCGGCCGCGCGGCTGCGGGCCAGGCGGTTCCGGGTGACCACGGGCCCCGACTGGGTCTCGGCCGAGAAGGGCTACCTGCGCGAGACCGGCAACCTCCTCTTCCACGTCGCGCTGCTCGGCCTGCTGGTCGCCGTCGGGGTGGGCGCGCTGTACGGCTACCGCGGCAACGTGCTGGTCGTGGAGGGGGACGGGTTCGCCAACACGGTCGCGGCCTACGACCGCTACATGCCCGGCCAGCAGGTGAACGCCGAGTCGCTGGAGCCGTTCTCCTTCACCGTCGACGACTTCCAGGCCAGCTACATCGCCGCGGGCGAGCGGCGCGGACAGCCCCTGGACTTCGCGGCCGCGCTCAAGGTCACCGACGCCCCCGGAGCGCCCGAGCGCGACTACGTCCTGAAGGTCAACGAGCCGCTGGAGGTCAACGGCACGCAGACCTATCTGATCGACCACGGCTACGCGCCCACCTTCAAGATCACTGACGGCAGGGGGCAGGTCGCCTTCGACGGCCCGGTCCCGTGCCTGGTCGCCCAGCCGGCCAACTTCACCTCCGAGTGCGTGATCAAGGTGCCGGACGCCCAGCCGGAACAGCTCGGTCTCCTGGTGGCCTTCCGGCCGACCACCGTGCCGATGAACGGCGACTGGGTGTCGGTCTTCCCCGGGGCCGCCAACCCCACGGCCCAGGTCTACGGCGCGTTCGCCGGCGACCTGGGCATGAAGAACGGCCGGCCGCAGTCGGTCTACGAGCTCGAACCGGCGAGCCTGAAGAAGATGAAGCCGCTGGTCATGAAGGCCGACCCGCTGGCCGTGGGCAAGAAGCTCGACCTGCCCGACGGCATGGGCTCCATCGAGTTCACCGGCGTCAAGGAGTGGATCGCCCTCCAGATCGCCTACGACCCGGGCCGGATGCCCGCGTTCGTGGCCTCCGCCCTCGCCGTCGTCGGCCTGGTGCTGTCCCTGACCGTCCGCCGCCGCAGGGTGTGGGTACGGTTGAAGGGCGCGCCCACGCCGGCCGGGCAGGCGACGGGCGAGCCGGAGAAGACCGGGGGGCAGGCGGCGCGGGGCCGCGAGCATGACCGTGAACACGTCGAGGTGGGCGGTCTCACGCGCACCGAAGGCAGCGATTTCAGCGAGGAGTTCGCCGAGATCGTCTCTGTTTTGAACCCAGGAGTTAAGGATGCCCGCTGAGGTCGACGCCGGCCTCGCCCTGTTGAGCGATCAGCTCATCTTGGCGACGGTGCTGCTCTACGTCTTCGCAATGATCGGCTACGCCCTCGATCTCGGCTTCGGCCGGCCCAGGGCCGAGGCCAGGGCCAGGGCGGAGGCCGAACCCGCACTCGTCACGGTCGGCGCAAGCACGGCCGCCGCCGCCCCGTCCGGCGCCGAGAAGGACCAGGGCCCCGCCGAGAAGGCGCCCGCCGCCTGGACGGTGTGGGCCGGCCCGGTCGCGGTCGGGCTGTCATGGCTCGGCTGGGCGACGAACCTCGGCTCCATCCTCACCCGCGGCCTGGCCGTGGACCGGTGGCCGTGGGGCAACATGTACGAGTTCGTGGTCGCGATGTGCTTCGCGGCGGTGAGCGCGTTCCTGCTCATGAACCTCCGCTACCGGGTCCGTTTCCTCGGCGCGTTCGTCACGGTCGCCGCCGCCCTCGGGCTGGGCTTCGCCGTACGGTATCTGCAGGTGCAGGCCGGTCCGGTGGTGCCCGCGCTCAACTCCTACTGGGTGGCGATCCACGTGTCGGCGGCGATCATCGCCAGCGGGCTGTTCATCATGGCCGGGGTCTCCGGCATCCTCTATCTGGTCAGGAAGGACACCGCGGTCCGCCTGCCGTCGCTGGCGGACCTCGACCGGGTCGCGCACCGGGCCATCGTGATCGCCTTCCCGATCTGGACCTTCGCCGTCATCGCCGGCGCCCTCTGGGCCGACAAGGCCTGGGGCCGTTACTGGGGCTGGGACCCCAAGGAGATCTGGGCCTTCATCACCTGGATCGCCTACGCCGCCTACCTGCACGCCCGGGCGACCGCCGGCTTCAAGGGCAGGGCCGCCATGATCGTGCAGCTCATCGCCTTCGCCTGCCTGCTGTTCAACCTGGTCGGGGTGAACATCTTCCTCGGCGGCCTGCACTCCTACGCGGAGGTCCCGGGCTGATCGCGGCGCCGCGTGCCGCGGCCGGGTGACCCGGCGGCCGGTCCCCTCTCCCGAGGGCCGGCCGCCCCGCCCCGGCGGGTCCCGCCTACTCCTCGTCGCGCAACCGCCGGTCGAGGTCCTTGAGGAAGTCGGGGTCGTCGTCGGGACCCTTCGGGGCCGCGGGCGGGGCCGGCCTGTCCTTGGGCAGGGGCGTGCGGGGCGCGTGGGGACCGAGGGGCCGGCCGAGCAGTAACCAGAACAGGCCGCCCACGGGCGGCAGCAGCGCGATGATGATCACCCACAGGAGTTTGGGCAGGTTTCTGGCCTCCTCGTCCGGCGTGGTGATGGCGTCGAACAAGCAGTAGAGCCAGAAGGCGAGCAGCGCCAGACCGACAAGCAGGGGCATGCCCGAACTGTAAGCCATCCGGAGCCGGGGTGCGGCAAGGCACCTGTTCCGGGTGACCGGCGACGGGTCCACGTCGTACGGTAGGGTCCGGTGCCACTTCCCCTGGGGGCGTGATGGCGAATTCGGCGGACAAGGGCCGTCACCGACGGCGTTGGTGGCAGCGGGGCCCGTCCCAGCGCACCGACGGTGCTCTCAAGGAGACGCCGCGTGAGGTCCCGGCGGGGCCCGAGCGCCGGGTGGGCACCGTGACGGCGCCGGTGGTGGACCGCCCGCAATACACCTGGCGGGATTTCGAGCTGGAGGACGAGCGCCCCAGGGCCCAGCCCAACGCCCCGGACGTCCCCGACCTGGGCGACGGCCTGCGGCACTGCGGCAGCCTCGAACGCATCCTGCACCGCCAGTGGGACTCCTGGCAGGGGCCGCCGTCCCCGGAGACCGTGCGGGCGGTGGAGAGCCTCGCCCGGCTGCCGGACGGGTTGAAGGCCAAGCTGGCTGACGGCCTCACGGGCATCTACGTCGGCGAGGGCGGGGTCCCCGACCTGGACGACATGGGCTACCTGCGGGGCGCGCCGCTGCCCTCGGGCCGGGCCACCTGGGACATCTGCGCGGGGGCGTACGGCGATCGCAAGATCGTGGTGGGCGACCGCCCCTCGCCCACCCCCGACGTGATGATGCACGAGGTCGGGCACGCCCTGGACGACGTGGACGCGCCCCACGGGGAGTGGGTCTCCGACTCCCCGGAGTTCGCCGCCCTCTACGCCCAGTGCGTCCCGGCGCTGGCCTCGAGCTTCCACCTGCAGCCCGGGGACCTGGGGCGCAAGGAGTTCTTCGCCGACGCCTTCGCCGCCATCGCCGCCCGGCAGCGCCCCGCGCTGGTGGACATGCTCGGCGGGGACACGCGGATGGCGCTCAATGTCATGTTGTTCTTCAACCGGCGCTACGGAATCTAGGTGATCTTGGATGTACGTCATCCGGCTCGCTGACGGCACGCTGCGGGTGCCGCAGAGCCTGTCCAGCGATGACGGGCGTCTGATCGGCAACGCGTACGTGGAGCTCTCACCGGGGGATCCGGACTACGACCGCTGGCTGCCCGAGGCGCTCACCGAGGAGGAGTCGGCGCGGCGGCGGCTGCGCTGGCTTGAGGAGAACGACGAGCTGGAGCGGGAGTTCCTGGCCTTCAAGGCCGAGCAGGACAGTTAGCGCGTGAGGGCGCTGCGGGTCGGTCACGGGGGAGGTCACCGGCCGCGACGCCGGACGTGACGGTCTGTACGGTGTGATGGTCCGTACGGCTACGACTCCACGGTGACCCTGCGGCTTCCGGGTAAGGCGCGCAGGATCACCGATGGTGTGACGTCATAAGTCGTCAGACGCGCGGGGACTCGCCTGCCGGCCGTTCGGCCGTCAGTACGTCCTCTCCGCGCAGAAGGGCGTGCACTTCCGACTCGCGGAAACGCCGGTGCCCTCCGGGGGTACGGATGCTGCTGATGCGGCCTGCCGCGGCCCAGCGTGTAACCGTCTTTGGGTCGACCCGGAAGAGGGCGGCAACCTCTCCAGGCGTCAGCAGACGCTCGCTGCTACTCTCCACAATCTCTCCCCCTCGCATCCCGCTTCCTGCCAGCGGGCGGACAGGTAACCAGTGTGCCGAGCGAAGCCTGATTTATCCGTGCTTTTCAACAAAGATCACGGGTTGTTATCGACTGACTGCCCGATTGTTATATGATAGAGCCTCTTTGGGACTCTCGTGGTTGTTTCTTTACGAAACTGATCTGATGGGCACACTAGCAGCGCTCGTGCTCGTTGCGAAGGGCGTCCGCTCCGTCTTCATGTCAGCGCTCATGCGGGCAGAGTGACGTAACCTCGACGCTGTGCATCCTGTCTTCGTTTACACCGCGTCCCGACTGGGTCTGCTGGCCGTGACCATCGGTGTGCTCTATCTCCTCGGCCTGCGTCAGCCATTGATCCTCCTGGTCGCCGCATTCCTGGTCAGTGGTGTGGCCAGTTACGTTCTGCTGTCAAAGCAGCGCGACGCGGTGAGCGAGCGAATCGCCAAGAATCGGGAGTGATCACGGCAGCGGGAACATGCCGACTCGGGCATGGTACTCGCGACCAAGCCGCGTTGTGTCGCTACCAACGAGTAGCCCACCCCGGTGGGCGAGGAATGCCTTGACGCCGATTCCGCGCTCCCTTGTTGGATTCCACTCCAGGGCCCTGCCGGTCCGCGGGTGGATCGCCCCGACGCCCGGCCGTTCCACCGCCCCCGGCCCGGCCGAGTCGCGGCCGAGCGGATTGTCCAGCCAGCGCTGGTGGCCGCCCACGTAGACGGCCGCCCCGGTGACCGCCACCGAGTAGAGCGAGTCGCCGCCGGTGTGGTTGACCCAGGTCGGCCTCACCTCGCCCCGCGCGTAGGTCTCGAAGCGCGCGGCGGTGTCGCACGGCTTGCCCCGCCCGGCCGGGCCGCCGGTCGTGACGACCGCGAAGTAGCTGCCGTCGGGGGCGAAGTCCAGGCCCCGCACGTAACTGGGGAAGACCTCCAGGCACTTGGCGGCGTAGGCGTCGGTCCGCCAGTCGGCGACCTTCGCGGGCAGCGCGCCGACGTCGATCAGGCCGAGCTGGGGCCGCGACAGCCCGTCGAGGGTGGTGAAGTTGCCGTCGACGGCCAGGCGGTCCCGGCTGAGGGACATCGCCTGCACCCTGGTCCGGCCGCCCAGGGCCGCGCCGGGCCGGACGGTGAAGCCGGGGTCCACGGCGCCGGTGGCGGCCTCCAGCCGGGCGACGGCCGTGCGGAAGACGCGGCCCACGCCGGTGAAGTCGCCCCCCACGTAGAGGTGGGAGCCGCTCCGGGCCAGGCTGGTGACCGTTCCCCCGTATACCTGGGCGCTGAAGCCGGGCACTGGCGAGCCGTCGGACAGCCGCAGGAGGGCCAGGCCCCGGGTCCTCGCCTCGCCGGTCACCGTGAACTCGCCGCCGGCGTAGACGGTGCCGCCGGTGCCCGCGGCGAGGGCGTTGACCGGCCGGTCGAGGTAGGGCGCGAAATCGGGCAGGATCCGCCCGGTGGCCAGGTCGTAGGCGAAGATGTTGTCGCGTTCCAGGACCGTCGCGTCACCGGCGTCGCGGACCTGGCTGAACCAGCCGCCGACCACGACCGTGCCGCCCACCAGGGCGATGGCGTTGACGATGCCGTCGAGCACGTGCGGGGTGGTGTCCACCGGATCGGCCGAGACGACCTTGCTGTGCTTGGTGGTGCCGGCTGCGGCGACCCCTGCGGGGAGCAGCATCAGGGCCGCGGCCAGCACGGAAGCGGTTCTGGCAAACATTCGGCAATTTCTAGCAGACTCTCGGTAATCGAGTAGCTACTTTCCGTGGATTGTCCGGTCGGGCCTAGGCTTGTCCCTATGACGCGCGCTTCGCTGGACAAACAACCGCATGAGGTCGCCGCGATGTTCGATCGCACGGCCCGGCGCTACGACCTGGTCAATGACGTGATCTCCCTCGGGCAGGTGCGGCTGTGGCGCAAGGCGGCCGCGGCGGCCGTCGACGCGGGCCCCGGCGAGCTCGTCCTCGACCTGGGCGCGGGCACCGGCACCTCCACCGACGCGTTCACCGCGCTGGGCGCCCGTGCGATCGCCTCGGACTTCTCGCTCGGCATGCTGCGCACCGGCGTGCGGCGGCGGGGCGGCTCCGGCCTCTCCGGCGGCGGGGTGCGCGGCGTCACCTTCGTCGCCGGTGACGCGCTGCGGCTGCCCTTCGCCGACGACACCTTCGACGCGGTGACGATCTCGACCGCGCTGCGCAACGTCCACGACACCGGCCAGGCGCTGCGCGAGATGCTCCGGGTGGCCAAGCCGGGGGCCCGGCTGGTGATCCTTGAGTTCTCCCACCCGACGAACAAGTCTTTCGACCTCGTCTACTGCCAATACCTCATGAAGCTGATGCCGCAGGCCGCCAAGTTGGTCGGCTCCAACGACGATTCATACGAGTATCTGGCGGAGTCGATCAGGGAGTGGCCGGACCAGGCGGCACTGGCGAAGATCATCCAGGCGGCGGGCTGGGAGCGGGTCGCCTGGCGCAACCTCACCATGGGCATCGTGGCGCTTCATCGTGCGTATAAGCCCGCTTAGAAGATTCGCCGGCGATAGCCGCACCCGACTGACACTCCGCCTCGTAAAGGGGTTAGACTTCGGGCCGACAAGTTTGTGAAGACCTTCACAAAGGAACGAAGGGCCCCTCACCCCGAGGCCGTCAAAGCTTGTAGGACAGGACAGGTCCCGTGACCGTGCCAGCCGCCACACAGCGGAATGTCGCTGAGGCTGACGCCGACGTAATCGTCGTCGGCGCCGGGCCCGCCGGTTCGACAACCGCATTCCATCTCGCACAGGCCGGACTCGACGTCCTGTTGCTCGAGAAGACCACATTCCCCCGCGAGAAAGTCTGCGGCGACGGGCTGACGCCCCGAGCGGTCAAGCAGCTCATCGCCATGGGGATCGACATCGACGCTCCGGGCTGGGTCAGGAACAAGGGCCTGCGCGTGGTCGGCGGCGGGCTGCGCTTCGAGCTCGACTGGCCGGAGCTGTCCAGCTACCCCGACTTCGGGCTGGTCCGCACCCGGCAGGACTTCGACGAGATCCTCGCCGCCAACGCGGTGCGCGGCGGCGTCCGCCTGCTGCAGGGGGTCAACGTCACCGCCCCGATCCTCGACGATCGCAGCGGCCACATCGTGGGCGTGGTCGCCAAGAAGGACGGCGAGGAGGTCTCCTACAGGTCGCGCCTGGTGGTGGCCGCCGACGGCAACTCCACCCGGATCTCCCTGGCGATGGGGCTGCACAAGCGCGAGGACCGCCCGATGGGCGTCGCCGTACGGACCTATTTCGAGAGTCCGCGCCACGACGACGACTACCTGGAGACCTGGCTGGAGCTGTGGGACGGCGACACCCTGCTGCCCGGCTACGGCTGGATCTTCGGCGTCGGCGACGGCACCTCCAACGTGGGCCTCGGCCTGCTCAACACCTCCGAGTCCTTCAAGGGCATGGACTACCGCGACCTGCTCAGGCGCTGGGTCAAGAACATGCCCCCGGAGTGGGGCTACACCGAGGAGAACATGACCACCCCCATCAGGGGGGCGGCGCTGCCGATGGCCTTCAACCGCCAGCCGCACTACACGCGGGGCCTGGTGCTGGTCGGCGACGCGGGCGGGATGATCAACCCGTTCAACGGGGAGGGCATCGCCTACGCGATGGAGACCGGCCAGATCGCGGCCGAGACCATCGTCCAGGCGCTGGCCCGGACGACCCCCGCCCAGCGGGAGCGCGTGCTGCGCGCCTATCCCCAGACGTTGAAGGACGCCTACGGCGGCTACTTCACCCTGGGCCGGGGCTTCGTGGAGCTCATCGGGCGCCGCGGCGTGATGGACTTCTTCACCCGTCACGCGCTGCCCCACCCCCACCTGATGCGGTTCGCGCTCAAGCTCCTTGCTAATCTCACCGACCGGCGAGGCGACGCGTCAGACCGCATCATCAACGCTCTGTCGAAGGCCGCGCCGTCGGCATGACCACACCAGCCGCCTCCGCACGTGGAACCAGAGCGATGATCCCCCTGCATAAACTTGCAAAACAAAACAACGTGATGAGCTGCGCGCCGGCGCGCGTGGAGATGGGAGAGGAGGCGTAGCGATGGAGCTGTATGCACCCATCCTGGTGCTCGCCGTTCTCGCGGCGGGATTCGCGGTCTTCTCGGTGACGATCGCGCCCTTCACCGGTCCCCGGCGCTGGAACCGCGCGAAACTCGACGCCTACGAATGCGGCATCGAGCCGACGCCCCAGCCGGTCGGAGGTGGTCGCTTCCCGCTGAAGTACATGATCACCGCGATGCTCTTCATCGTGTTCGACATCGAGATCATCTTCCTCTACCCGTGGGCGGTCGCGTTCGACCAGCTCGGGATGTTCGGGTTGGTCGAGATGGTGCTGTTCATCGTCACCGTGCTCGTGGCCTACGCGTATGTGTGGCGCCGCAAGGGTCTGGACTGGGACTAGATATGGGTCTTGAAGAGAAACTTCCGAGCGGGTTCATGCTCAGCACGGTCGAGCAGGTGGCCGGCTGGGCGCGCAAGAACTCCGTGTGGCCGGCGACCTTCGGTCTCGCCTGCTGCGCCATCGAGCTGATGTCCACCGGCGGTCCCAAGCACGACCTGGCGCGCTTCGGCATGGAGCGCGCTTCGGCGTCTCCGCGGCAGGCCGACCTGATGATCGTGGCGGGCCGGCTGTCGCAGAAGATGGCCCCGGTGCTCCGCCAGATCTACGACCAGATGGCCGAGCCCAAGTGGGTCATCGCCATGGGCGTGTGCGCCTCCAGCGGCGGCATGTTCAACAACTACGCCATCGTGCAGGGCGTGGACCACGTCGTCCCCGTCGACATCTACCTGCCGGGCTGCCCGCCGCGGCCCGAGATGCTCATCGACGCGATCGTGAAGCTGCACGACAAGATCCAGAACATGAAGTTCGGCGCGCACCGCGCCAAGCAGATCGACGAGCTCGAACTGCAGGCGCTGCGGACGCTGCCGCTGATCGACCAGGGGACCGCCAAATGAGCCGGAGCGGACCCGGCGCGGTGCGCGCGGTGAATGAGGAGTTGGTGAGCGACCGATGAGCACGGACAATCTCCCCGAGATCCCGGAGGAGCCGATCGCCCACCTGGGCATGTTCGGCGCCTCGGGCTCCGGTGACACCTCCGGCTACGGCGGCCTGGTCGTACGGCGCAAGCCCCAGCTGTCCACTCCCCGCCCCTACGGCGGCTACTTCGACGCCGTCGCCGACGAGCTGGAGCGCGCGCTGGGCGGCGACCTCGGCGACGCGATCGAGCGCGTGGTCGTCGACCGCGACGAGCTGACCTTCCACGTCAAGCGCGAGCGCCTGCTGGAGGTCGCCAGGCTCCTGCGCGACGACCCCGCCCTGCGCTTCGAGCTCTCGCTCGGCGTCTCCGGCGTGCACTACCCCCACATGGAGGGGGAGGAGCTGCGCGCGGTGATCCACCTGTGCTCGATCACGCACAACCGCCGCCTGCGCCTCGAGGTGTCCTGCCCCGACGCCGACCCGCACATCCCCTCCACGGTCTCGGTCTACCCGACCCACGACTGGCACGAGCGGGAGACCTGGGACTTCTTCGGGATCGTCTTCGACGGCCACCCGGCGCTGACCCGCATCATGATGCCCGACGACTGGGACGGTCATCCCCAGCGCAAGGACTACCCGCTGGGCGGCATCCCGGTCGAATACCGCGGCGCCCAGGTTCCCGCGCCGGACCAGAGGAGGTCCTACAAGTGAGCGCCCCCTACGAGGAGGCCACCGAGGGCAAGGTCTACACCGTCTCCGGCAACGACTGGACGGAGCTGGTCGAGACCCTCACCGGCCAGCAGGACGAGCAGCTCGTCATCAACATGGGCCCGCAGCACCCGTCCACGCACGGCGTGCTCCGCCTGGTCCTGAACCTGGACGGCGAGACGGTCACCGAGGCCCGCACGGTCATCGGCTACCTGCACACCGGCATCGAGAAGAACATCGAGTTCCGGACGTGGACCCAGGGGACCACGTTCGTCACCCGGATGGACTACCTCGCGCCGATCTTCAACGAGACCGCCTACTGCCTGGGCGTCGAGAAGCTGCTCGGCATCACCGACCGGATCCCCGAGCGGGCCCAGGCCATCCGCGTGATGATGATGGAGCTCACCCGCATCTCCTCGCACATGGTCGCCATCGGCACCTTCGGCATGGAGCTGGGCGCGACCACGCCGTTCCTCTTCGGCTCCCGCGAGCGCGAGATGGTGCTCGACGTGATGGAATACATCACCGGCCTGCGGATGAACATGGCCTACGTCCGGCCCGGCGGCGTCTCCGTCGACCTCCCGGCCGGCGCCGTGGACAAGGTCGGCGAGCTGCTGAAGGTCATGCCGGGGCGCATCAAGGACATGCGCAAGATGCTCGACGCGAACCCGGTCTACCTGGCCCGCACCAAGGACGTCGCCTACCTCGACCTCACCGGCTGCATGGCGCTGGGCGTCACCGGCCCGATGCTGCGGGCCGCGGGACTGCCGTGGGACCTGCGCAAGTCGCAGCCCTACTGCGGCTACGAGACCTACGAGTTCGACGTCCCGACCGAGAAGACCGCCGACGTCTACGGCCGTTACCTGGTCCGGGTGGCCGAGATGGAGGAGTCGCTCAAGATCATCGAGCAGGCCCTGGACCGGCTGTCCGGCCCGCTCAAGGGCGGCCGCGTGATGGTCGACGACAAGAAGATCGGCTGGCCCGCGCAGCTCGCGCTCGGCCCCGACGGTCTCGGTAACTCGCCCGACCACATCGCGCACATCATGAGCGGCTCGATGGAGGCGCTGATCCACCACTTCAAGCTGGTGACCGAGGGCTTCCGGGTCCCGGCGGGTCAGGCGTACGCCTCGGTGGAGTCGCCCCGCGGCGAGCTCGGCGCCCACGTGGTCAGCGACGGCGGCACCCGGCCCTACCGCGTGCACTTCCGCGACCCGTCCTTCACGAACCTGCAGGCCATGCCGGCCACGTGCGAGGGCGGCATGGTCGCCGACGTCATCTCGGCAGTGGCCTCGATCGACCCCGTCATGGGAGGTGTGGACCGGTGACGTATACGCCGGAAGTCCGCGAGCGTCTGGAACGGGACGCCAAGGAGATCATCGGCCGTTACCCCAAGACCAGGTCGGCCCTGCTGCCCCTGCTGCACCTGGTGCAGTCGGAGGACGGCTACGTCTCCGACGCCGGCCAGGAGTTCTGCGCGGAGATGCTCGGCCTGAGCAAGGCCGAGGTCGTGGGCGTGTCCACCTTCTACACGATGTACAAGCGCAAGCCGATGGGCGACTATCACGTCGGCGTGTGCATCAACACGCTGTGCGCGGTCATGGGCGGCGACCAGATCTGGGACGAGCTGTCCGAGCACGTCGGCGTCGGCCACGACGAGGCGACCCCGGACGGCAAGGTCTCGCTGGAGCGGCTGGAGTGCAACGCCGCCTGCGACTTCGCCCCGGTGATGATGGTCAACTGGGAGTTCTTCGACAACCAGACCCCCGCCTCGGCCAAGCAGCTCGTCGACGACCTGAAGGACGGCAAGGAGGTCTCGCCGACCCGCGGCCCCAAGAAGCTGTGCACCTTCAAGGAGGCCTCGCGCGTGCTGTCGGGCCTGCCCGACGGCCTGGCCGGCGACGGCCCCTCGGCGAGCGGCCCCTCCCTTGAGGGACTCAAGATCGCCAAGGCCAACGGATGGAAGGCCCCCGAGGCACCATGACGACTCTCACCCCGGTCCTCACCGCGAACTGGGACCAGCCCAACTCCTTCACCCTGGAGGGCTACGGCGACTACTCGGCGGCCAGGAAGGCGCTGGGCATGGACCCCGACGCCGTCATCCAGGCCGTCAAGGACTCCGGTCTGCGCGGCCGCGGCGGTGCGGGCTTCCCCACCGGCATGAAGTGGGGCTTCATCCCCCAGGGCGACGGCAAGCCGCACTATCTGGTGGTCAACGCCGACGAGTCCGAGCCGGGCACCTGCAAGGACATCCCGCTGATGATGGCCAACCCGCACTCGCTGGTCGAGGGCGTCATCATCACCTCCTACGCCATCCGCGCCAACCACGCCTTCATCTACGTGCGCGGCGAGGTGCTGCACGTCATCCGCCGCCTGCAGGCGGCCGTGGCCGAGGCCTACGACAAGGGCCTGCTCGGCAAGGACCTCTTCGGCTCCGGTTTCGACCTGGAGCTCGTGGTCCACAGCGGAGCCGGCGCCTACATCTGTGGCGAGGAGACGGCGCTGCTCGACTCGCTGGAGGGCTATCGCGGCCAACCTCGGCTCAAGCCCCCCTTCCCGGCGGTGGCGGGCCTCTACGCCTCGCCTACTGTCGTGAACAACGTGGAGTCGGTGGCCAGTGTTCCCTCGATCATCTCCAACGGGGCCGAATGGTTCGCGGGGATGGGCACCGAGAAGTCCAAGGGCTTCGGAATCTTCTCGCTGAGCGGCCACGTCACCCGTCCCGGCCAGTACGAGGCCCCGCTCGGCATCACGCTGCGCGAGCTGCTCGACATGGCGGGCGGCATCCGCGAGGGGCACCGGATCAAGTTCTGGACCCCCGGCGGGTCGAGCACCCCGATCTTCACCGACGAGCACCTGGACGTCCCGCTCGACTTCGAGTCGGTCGGCGCCAAGGGGTCCATGCTCGGCACCCGGGCCCTGCAGATCTTCGACGAGACCACCTGCGTGGTCCGCGCCGTGCTGCGCTGGACCGAGTTCTACGCGCACGAGTCCTGCGGCAAGTGCACCCCCTGCCGGGAGGGCACCTACTGGCTCAAGCAGGTGCTCAAGCGGCTGGAGAAGGGTCAGGGCACCGAAGAGGACCTGACCACGATCACCGACATCGCCGACAACATCCTGGGCCGCTCCTTCTGCGCCCTGGGCGACGGTGCGACCAGCCCCATCCACTCGTCGGTGAAGTACTTCCGCGACGAATACCTCAAGCACTTCGAGATCGGCGGCTGCCCGTTCGATCACGCTCCGTCCACGGTCTGGGGTGCCAAGTGAGCGGGCGGATCGCGGCAACCAGCAAGCACAGCACCGTTTCGGTCATGGGGCCGACGGAGGAGGCGCCATGACCGTCGAAGCGACGACCCCGGCCCAGGCGCCGGTAGACCTGGTGACCGTCACGATCGACGGTTTCCAGGTGAGCGTCCCCAAGGGCACGATGATCATCCGGGCGGCGGAGCTGCTCGGCATCCAGATCCCCCGCTTCTGCGACCACCCGCTCCTGGAGCCGGCGGCCAACTGCCGCCAGTGCCTGGTGGACATCCCGGACGCGGGCAACGGCCGCGGCTTCCCCAAGCCGCAGCCCTCCTGCGCCATCGAGGTCGCCCCGGGCATGGTCATCCAGACCCAGCTCACCTCCCCGGTCGCGGAGAAGGCCCAGCGCGGCGTCATGGAGCTGCTGCTCCTGAACCACCCGCTCGACTGCCCGGTCTGCGACAAGGGCGGCGAGTGCCCGCTGCAGAACCAGGCCATGTCCAACGGCCAGGGCGAGAGCCGCTTCGAGGAGAAGAAGCGCACCTTCGACAAGCCGGTCGCGCTCTCCACCGAGGTGCTGCTCGACCGCGAGCGCTGCGTCCAGTGCGCCCGCTGCATCCGCTTCTCCGACGAGATCGCCGGTGACCCGCTCATCGACTTCTTCGAGCGCGGGGCCAAGGAGCAGGTCGGCGCCGCCGACGGCGAGCCGTTCGAGTCCTACTTCTCGGGCAACACCATCCAGATCTGCCCCGTGGGCGCGCTGACCGGCGCCGCCTACCGGTTCCAGGCCCGCCCGTTCGACCTGGTCTCCACGCCCAGCGCGTGCGAGCACTGCGCCAGCGGCTGCTCGCTCCGGACCGACCACCGCCGGGGCAAGGTCACCCGCCGGCTGGCCGGGGACGACCCGGAGGTCAACGAGGAGTGGAACTGCGACAAGGGCCGCTGGGCCTTCACCTACGCGACCCAGCCCGACCGGCTGAAGACCCCCCTCGTCCGTGACGAGGAGGGCCGCCTGGTGCCGGCCTCCTGGCCCGAGGCGCTCGCCGCCGCGGCCCGGGGCCTGTCGGCGGCCCGCGGCAGCGCGGGCGTGCTCGTCGGCGGTCGCGTCACCGTCGAGGAGGCCTACGGCTACGCCAAGTTCGCCCGGATCGCGCTCGGCAGCAACGACGTCGACTTCCGCTCCCGGCCCCACTCCGCGGAGGAGGCGCAGTTCCTCGCGCACGCCGTCGCGGGCAAGGGCATCGAGATCCGCTACCGTGACCTGGAGAAGGCCCCGGCCGTGCTCCTGGTGGGCTTCGAGCCCGAGGACGAGTCGCCGATCGTCTTCCTGCGCCTGCGCAAGGCGTGGCGGAAGAAGGGCCTGAAGGTCTTCTCGATCGCGCCGTTCGCCGGTGAGGGCCTGGCCAAGATGGGCGGCACGCTGGTGCGCACGCTGCCCGGCGCCGAGGCCGCCGCCGTCGAGGACCTGATCTCCGGGGCCTCCCCGATCGCCGAGGCGGTCAGGCAGCCGGGCGCGGTCATCCTCGCCGGTGAGCGCCTGGCCACCGCGCCGGGCGCCCTGTCGGCGCTGGTACGGCTGGCCGAATCCACCGGCGCCCGCCTGGGCTGGGTCCCGCGCCGCGCCGGTGAGCGCGGTGCGATCGAGGCCGGAGCGCTGCCGAACCTGCTGCCCATCGGCCGCCCGGCCGACGACGAGACCGCCCGCGCCGAAGTGGCCAGGGCGTGGAACGTCTCCTCCCTCCCGGAGACCCCGGGCCGCGACACCTCCGCCATCCTGGCGGCGGCGCTGAACGGGGAGCTCGACGCCCTCGTCGTCGCCGGTGTCGACCCCTACGACCTGGCCGACCCCGAGGCCGCCCTGGCGGCCCTGGAGAACACGCCGTTCATCGTGAGCCTGGAGCAGCGCGCCAGCGCGGTCACCGACCGCGCCGACGTGGTGCTGCCGGTCGCCGCGGTGAGCGAGAAGTCCGGCACGTTCGTCAACTGGGAGGGGCGCGGCCGCACCTTCGAGGAGGCGCTCCCGGTCCCCGGGATCATGAGCGACCTGCGGGCCGTCTCCGCGATCGCCGACTACATGGACGTGCACCTCGGTCTCCCGGACCCCGCCGCCGCCCGCCGCGAGCTCGGCTCCATCGGCGCGTGGCGCGGCTCCCGGGCCGCCGCCCCGGAGGTGGGCGCGCGGGCGACCGCCGCCCCGCGGGCCGGCGAGGCGGTCCTGGCCACCTGGCACCTGCTGCTCGACGACGGCCGCCTGCAGGACGGCGAGCCGTACCTCGCGGGCACCGCCCGCACGGGTGAGGCACTGGTGTCGGCGGCCACCGCCGTCGAGTCCGGCGTCGCCGACGGCGACAAGATCATCGTCACCACCGGGCAGGGCTCGCTGAGCCTGCCGGTGCGGATCGCCGACCTGCCCGACAGGGTGGTGTGGCTGCCGTCGAACTCCGCCGGCCGCTCGGTGACCCGCGACCTGTGCGCCACGGCCGGTGACATCGTCAAGATCGGGAGTGCCTCCGGCAACGGCCCCGACGCAATGAGCACCGTGCCCGCGGAGCGCGCCTCCGGCCCGACGGCCGGCGACGGACAGGCCGCCCCCGGCACGGACGAGGAGCGGTGAGCGACCAATGAATGCCCGGACTCTTCTAGCGGCGGCCGATCCGACCCTTGCCGACTTCGGTAAAGACCCGATCTGGATCAGCATCATCAAGGCCGTCGTCATCTTCGCCGTCCTGATGCTGGGCGTGCTCTTCGGCGTGTGGTTCGAGCGCAAGCTGATCTCCCGGATGCAGAACCGGTACGGCCCCAACCGGGCCGGCAAGTTCGGTCTGCTCCAGTCGGTGGCGGACGGCCTGAAGATGGGTCTCAAGGAAGACCTGATGCCGCGGACCGTGGACAAGGTGATCTACTTCATCGCCCCGGTCGTCCTCGCGGTCCCCGCCTTCCTGGCCTTCTCGGTCATCCCCATGGGGCCGATGGTCTCGATGTTCGGCGTCCAGACGCCGCTGCAGCTCACCGACCTGCCGGTCGCGGTGCTGCTGGTGCTGGCGATGGCCTCGATCGGCGTGTACGGCGTCGTGCTCGCCGGCTGGGGGTCGCGCTCGCCGTACACCATCCTGGGCGGCCTGCGGGCCAGCGCCCAGGTGGTCTCCTACGAGATCGCGATGGGCCTGTCGTTCGTGGGCGTGTTCCTGTTCGCCGGGACGCTCTCCACCTCGGAGATCGTCAGCGCGCAGGCGTCCGGCGGCACGTTCACGCTCGGCGGCCTCAGCATCCCGATGCCCTCGTGGTACATGATCCTGCTGATCCCGTCCTTCCTGATCTACATCGTCACGATGCTGGGCGAGACCAACCGGGTCCCCTTCGACCTGCCCGAGGGCGAGGGCGAGCTGGTCGGCGGCTTCCAGACCGAATACTCCAACTCGCTGAAGTTCGCGGTCATCATGCTGGCCGAGTACGTCAACGTCTTCGTGGTCTCGGCCGTGTCGATCACCCTGTTCATGGGCGGCTGGCGGGCTCCGTTCCCGATCTCCATGTGGGACGGGGCGAACACCGGCTGGTGGCCGCTGCTGTGGTTCTTCCTCAAGATGGTGCTGGTCTTCTCCTTCTTCATCTGGTGCCGCGCCTCGCTGCCGCGAGTCCGCTACGACCAGCTCATGGCCCTCGGCTGGAAGATCCTCATCCCGATCAACCTCGGCTGGATCCTGCTGGTCGCCACCGTCCGGGCCCTGCAGATGGACAACGTCAACCGGTCGCTGGTGCTGATCCTGGCCGCGCTCGTGCTCATCGGCTGCATCGGCGTCTGGTGGCGTTTCGACAGCGTGCTGCAGAAGCGCAAGGAGGACAAGGCCGCTCAGGTCCAGGCCGAGTTCGAGCGTCTCGAAGCCGAACCGACCGCGGGTGGTTTCCCTGTGCCGCCGCTCGACCTGCCGCACTACCACGGGGTGGAGCGCAAGGAGGTTCCCAGTGGGAGCAACTGATTGGCTGAACCCCATCAAGGGGTTCGGCGTGACCTTCCACACCATGTTCAAGAAGGTCGAGACGGTCAACTACCCCGAGGAGAAGCGGCCCACGGCTCCGCGCTTCCACGGCCGGCACCAGCTCAACCGCTGGCCCGACGGCCTGGAGAAGTGCGTCGGCTGTGAGCTCTGCGCCTGGGCCTGCCCGGCCGACGCGATCTTCGTCGAGGGCGCGGACAACACCGACGAGGAGCGTTTCTCGCCGGGTGAGCGCTACGGGCGCACCTACCAGATCAACTATCTGCGGTGCATCCTGTGCGGCCTGTGCATCGAGGCCTGCCCGACCCGCGCGCTGACCATGACGAACGAGTACGAGCTCGCCGACTCCAGCCGCGAGAGCCTCATCTACACCAAGGAGATGCTCCTCGCGCCGCTCGGTCCCGGCATGGAGCTCCCCCCTCACCCCATGCGCCTGGGTGAGACCGAAGAGGACTACTACCGGCTGGGACGTAACAATGGGTGAGACCATCACGTTCTGGGTGCTGGCCGTCGTCTCGGTGTCGGCCGCCCTCGGACTTGTCTTCAGCCGCAAGGCGGTCTACTCGGCTCTGATGCTGGGCGTCGTCATGCTCTCCCTGGCGGTGCTCTACGCCGTCCAGGACGCTCCCTTCCTCGCCGCGGTGCAGATCATCGTCTACACCGGCGCCGTCATGATGCTCTTCCTGTTCGTGCTGATGCTCGTCGGCGTCGACTCCGCCGACTCGCTGGTGGAGACGATCAAGGGACAGCGCTTCTGGGCGGCCGTCGCGGGCCTGGGCTTCGCTGCCCTGCTCGCCCTGGGGGTCGGCAACACGGTCTTCGCCCCCGCGGCGGGCGTCGGCGGAGCCACCCAGCAGGCGGGCGGCAACGTCCCGGCGCTGGCCCAGCTCATCTTCACCAGGCACGTCTTCGCCTTCGAGGTCACCTCGGCGCTGCTGATCACCGCCGCGCTCGGCGCGATGGTCCTGGCCCACCGTGAGCGGGTCCGGCCCAAGGCGACCCAGCGCGACCTGTCCCGGGCCCGGTTCACCGGCCCGCAGCCGTCGCCGCTGCCCGGCCCGGGCACCTACGCGCTGCACAACGCCATCGACATGCCGGCCCTGCTGCCCGACGGCTCGGTGTCGCCCAAGTCGATCAACCGGGTGCTCGCCCGGCACGAGGAGGACGGCGTCAGGCCGACCGACCCGGCGAAGGCGGCGCTCGTCAAGCAGGTCGTCGACAAGGACGCCGCCGCTGAGGAAGACGTCGTCGCGGAGGACGCGGCCCGTCAGGAGGAAGCCAAGTGACCACTCACTACCTGGTGCTCTCCGCGCTGCTGTTCGCGATCGGTGGCATCGGCGTGCTGACGCGGCGTAACGCGATCGTGGTGTTCATGTGCGTGGAGCTCATGCTCAACGCCTGCAACCTCGCCTTCGTCACCTTCGCCAGGCAGCACGGCAACCTGGACGGCCAGCTCATCGCGTTCTTCGTGATGGTGGTGGCCGCGGCCGAGGTCGTGATCGGCCTTGCCATCATCGTGATGATCTTCCGAACCCGCAGGTCCGCGTCGGTGGACGACGCCAACCTGCTGAAGTACTAAGAGGTGGCCGGTGGAATCTCCTGTTGAGATCATCCAGCACTCCGGTGGAGTGATCGGGGTCTCCTGGCTGATGATCGCGCTGCCGCTGCTCGGGGCCGCGATCCTGCTGCTGGGCGGGCGCCGTACCAACGGCTGGGGCCACTTCCTCGGTGTCGCCATGTCGCTGGCCGCCTTCGTGGTGGCCGTCGTCTCCTTCGTCGAACTGCTCGGCCTGCCCGAGTCGGAGCGGCGCCGGGGGATCGAGCTCTACCAGTTCATCCCCGGAATCGCCGACATGGGGCTGCTGATCGACCCGCTGTCGATCAGCTTCGCCCTGCTGATCACCGGTGTGGGCTCGCTGATCCACATCTACTCGATCGGCTACATGTCGCACGACACCGACCGGCGCCGGTTCTTCGCCTACCTGAACCTGTTCGTCGCGGCGATGCTCCTGCTGGTGCTGGCCGACAACTACGTCGCCCTGTTCATCGGCTGGGAGGGCGTGGGTCTCGCCTCCTACCTGCTGATCGGGTTCTGGCAGTTCAAACCCTCGGCGGCGACCGCCGCGAAGAAGGCCTTCATCGTCAACCGCGTCGGCGACTTCGGCCTGCTGATCGCGATCTTCACGATCTGGTCCACGTTCGGCTCGGTCGCCTTCGGCAAGGTCTTCCCGCTCGCCGGTGAGGCCTCCGACGGCACGATGACCGCCATCGGCCTGCTGCTGCTCCTGGGCGCCTGCGGCAAGTCGGCCCAGCTCCCGCTGCAGTCGTGGTTGCTGGACGCCATGGAGGGCCCGACCCCGGTCTCGGCCCTCATCCACGCGGCGACCATGGTCACCGCCGGCGTCTACCTGGTCGTCCGGTCGGGCGCGTTCTACGTCATGGGCTCGCCCGCGCAGATCGCCGTCACCGTCGTCGGTGTGGCCACGCTGCTCGCCGGTGCGATCATCGGTTGTGCCAAGGACGACATCAAAAAGGGCCTGGCGGGCTCGACGATGTCGCAGATCGGCTACATGATGCTCGGCGCGGGCCTCGGCCCGGCGGGCTACGCCTTCGCCATCGCGCACCTGATCACGCACGGCTTCTTCAAGGCCAACATGTTCCTCGGCGCCGGTTCGGTCATGCACGGCATGAACGACGAGGTCGACATGCGCCGGTACGGCGCGCTGTTCTCGGTGATGAAGATCACCGCGGTCACCTTCATCATCGGCTACCTGGCGATCATCGGCTTCCCGCTGCTGTCCGGTTACTTCACCAAGGACGGCATCATCGAGACGGCCATGGAGCACAGCGAGATCCTCGGCTGGCTCGCGGTCGTGGGCGCCGGCATCACCGGCTTCTACATGTCGCGGATGGTCTTCATGACCTTCTTCGGCAAGAAGCGCTGGGCCGACGACGCCCACCCGCACGAGTCGCCCGCGGTGATGACGGTCCCGCTGATCATCCTGTCGATCGGCTCGATCTTCCTGGGCGCCTTCCTGATCCTGGACAACCGGTTCATGAAGTTCCTCGCCCCGGCCGTCGGCCTTCCCGAGGAGCTGCCGAAGTTCCACTTCGCCAGCGTTCCCGGCCTGGCCACCCTCGCGCTGGTGGCCGTCGGCGCCGCCTTCGCCTGGATCCGCTACGGCGCGGCCGAGGTGCCGCAGGTCGCCCCGCGCGGCTCGTTCCTCACCACCTTCGCCCGTCGTGACCTGTACGGCGACGCCCTGAACGAGACGCTGTTCATGCGCCCCGGCCAGTGGCTGGCCCGGATCGCGGTGTTCGTCGACAACCGCGGCATCGACGGCCTGGTCAACGGGCTGGCCGCGACGATCGGCGGGACCTCCGGCCGGCTGCGCCGCATCCAGACCGGCTACGTGCGGTCCTACGCGTTGTCCATTCTCTTCGGTGCCGCCGTGGTCGTTGGCGCGCTGCTCTACGTAGGGAACATGTGATGCCCTGGCTCTCGATCCTGATGGCCGTGCCCGTGCTGGGCGCGGTCGGGGTCTCCCTCACCAAGAGTGACAAGCTCGCCAAGCAACTGGCCCTCGGGGTCTCGCTGGTCGTGCTGGCGCTGACCGGTGTCGTGGCGGCCCAGTTCAACCCCTCCTCGGAGACGCGTTTCCAGTTCGCCGAGGTATACGACTGGATTCCCCGCTTCGGCGTGCACTACGGCGTCGGAGTGGACGGCATCGCCCTGGTGCTGATCGCGCTGTCGGTGGTGCTCGTGCCGATCGTGATCCTCGCCTCCTGGCACGACGCCGACGGCACCGGGGCCGCGGCCCCGCCCAAGCGGTCGGTGAAGACCTACTTCGCGCTGCTGCTGGTGCTGGAAGCGATGATGATCGGCGTCTTCGCGGCGACGGACATCTTCCTCTTCTACGTCTTCTTCGAAGCCATGCTGATCCCGATGTACTTCATGATCGGGTCGTACGGCGGCGCCCAGCGGTCCTACGCGGCCGTGAAGTTCCTGCTCTACTCGCTGTTCGGCGGGCTGCTCATGCTGGTCGCGGTGATCGCGCTCTACGTGATCGCCGCCAAGGGCACGTTCATGTTCCCCGAGCTGGTCGGGGTCATCAAGGACCCGAACACGCAGAAGTGGCTGTTCCTCGGCTTCTTCGTCGCCTTCGCCGTCAAGGCGCCGCTGTGGCCGTTCCACACCTGGCTGCCCGACGCGGCCGCCCAGGCCCCGGCCGGCGCCGCGGTGCTGCTGGTCGGCGTGCTGGACAAGGTCGGCACCTACGGCATGCTCCGCTTCTGCCTGGAGCTGTTCCCGGACGCGGCGAAGTTCTTCACGCCGCTGGTGATCGTGCTGTCGGTGGTGGGCATCGTCTACGGCGCGATCGTGGCGATCGGCCAGACCGACATGAAGCGCCTGATCGCCTACACCTCGATCTCGCACTTCGGCTTCATCGCGCTGGGCGTCTTCGCGATGACCGCGAACGGTGGCGCGGGCGCCACCCTCTACATGGTCAACCACGGTTTCTCGACCGGCGCGCTCTTCCTGATCGCCGGATTCCTGATCTACCGCCGGGGGTCCAGCCAGATCGCCGACTACGGCGGCGTGCAGAAGGTCGCCCCGCTGCTGGCCGGCACCTTCCTGATCGCCGGCCTGTCCGGTCTCTCCCTGCCGGGCCTGTCCTCGTTCGTGAGCGAGTTCATGGTCCTGCTCGGCACCTACGAGCGTTACATGGTCCCGGCGATCATCGCCACGAGCGGTGTGGTCCTGGCGGCCATCTACATCCTGTGGATGTACCAGCGGACGATGAACGGCCCGACGGCCGAGTCGGTCAAGGGCTTCACCGACCTGAACGCGCGGGAGAGGTGGGTGGTGGCCCCGCTGATCGCGGTGATCATCGCCCTCGGCTTCTTCCCCAAGCCGGTCCTCGACGTGATCAACCCCGCGGTGGACCAGACGCTGTCCAACGTCCATGTGGACCAGTTCACCCCAGCCGTCGCTGACAAGAAGGGGGCCGGGCAGTGAACGGCACCATCCAAGCTCCGACGATCGAATACGCGCTGCTGTCCCCGATGCTGATCGTGTTCGGCGCGGCGATCATCGGGGTGCTGGTCGAGGCGTTCGCGCCCCGATACCTGCGCAAGTCGATCCACGTGCCGCTCACGCTGCTGGCGCTGCTCGGCGCGTTCGTCACGACCATCCTGTCGGCCGCCAACGGCCTGCCGGACAAGGCCGCGGCCATGGGCGCGGTCGCGGTGGACGGGCCCTCCCTGTTCATCTGGGGCATCATCCTCATCCTGGCCTTCGTCAGCGTGCTGCTGATCAACGACGACGAGCAGTTCGTCGCGCAGGCGGCCGCCGTCCCGGGCAGCCCCGACGAGGAGGAGGCGGTCCGCAGCGGGTTCGCCCAGACCGAGGTCTACCCGCTGCTGCTGTTCGCGGTCGGCGGCATGCTGCTGTTCCCCGCGTCCAACGACCTGCTGGTGATGTTCGTGGCCCTTGAGGTCATGTCCCTGCCGCTGTACCTGCTGTGCGGCCTGGCCCGCCGTCGCCGCCTGCTCTCGCAGGAGGCCTCGGTCAAATACTTCCTGCTCGGCGCGTTCTCCTCGGCCTTCTTCCTGTACGGCATGGCCCTGGTGTACGGCTACGCCGGCTCGATCGACCTGAAGGCCATCGCCGACTCGCTCGGCACGGTCGCCGGCCAGGACACCCTGCTGCTCATCGGCACCGCGATGCTCGGCGTCGGCCTGCTGTTCAAGATCGGTGCCGCGCCGTTCCAGGCGTGGAAGCCCGACGTCTACCAGGGCGCGCCCACCGCGGTCACCGCCCTGATGGCCTCCACCGTCCTGGTGGCGGCCTTCGGCGCCGTGCTCCGGGTCTTCTGGGTCGCCCTGGGCGGCCTGGAGTGGAACTGGCAGCCGGTCATGTGGGGCGTCGCGATCCTGACCATGATCGTCGGTGCGATCCTGGCCATCACCCAGACCGACATCAAGCGCATGCTGGCCTACTCGTCGGTGGCGCACGCGGGCTTCCTGCTCACCGGTGTGATCGCGATCGGCACCTTCGAGCAGAACGCGCAGGCCCTGTCGGCCATCCTGTTCTACCTGGCCGCCTACGGCTTCACCACGGTCGGCGCCTTCGCGGTGGTCACCATGGTCCGCGACGCGGGCGGCGAGGCCGGGCACCTGTCCCGGTGGGCCGGCCTCGGCAAGCGGTCCCCGGTGCTGGCGGGCATCTTCGCGTTCTTCCTGCTGGCCTTCGCGGGCATCCCGCTGACCAGCGGGTTCTTCGGCAAGTACGCCGTCTTCGCGGCGGCGGTCGCCGGCAACGCGCTGCCGCTGGTCGTCGTGGGCGTGGTGAGCTCGGCGATCGCCGCGTTCTTCTACGTCCGCGTGATCGTGCTGATGTTCTTCAGCGAGCCGGCCGCCGACGGGCCGACCATCGCCGCGCCCACCGTGGGCACCTCGGCTGTGGTCGCTCTGGCGGCAGCGGCTACGGTAGTGCTGGGGGTCTTCCCGCAGCCGGTGCTCGATCTGGCGGACCAGGCTGCGTCCGCACTGTTCATTCGTTAGAGGAGTAAGGCTTCATGGCTGCGCCACCGGTTGTTGATCTGCCATTCATCGACGAGCGGCTGGCGCAGGACCTCGCTAGCGGGCTGGCCGAGGTCGAGAAGCTGCTGCGGACCTCGGTCGAGAGTGAGGACGCCTTCGTCACGGAGGCGTCCAAGCACCTCATCGAGGCGGGCGGCAAGCGGTTCCGGGCCATGCTGGTCCTGCTCGCCGCCCAGTTCGGCTCGCCGGAGGCCCCCGAGGTGGTGCCCGGGGCCGTGGTCATCGAGCTGACCCACCTGGGGTCGCTCTACCACGACGACGTCATGGACGAGGCCCCGGTGCGCCGGGGCTCCCCCTCGGCCAACGCCCGCTGGGACAACACCGTGGCCATCCTGACCGGCGACTACCTGTTCGCCCAGGCCTCGGACATCCTCGCCGACCTCGGCGCCGAGGTCATCCGCATCCAGGCCCAGACGTTCTCCCGTCTGGTCCGCGGCCAGATCCGCGAGACCATCGGCCCCCGCCCCGGCGAGGACCCGGTGGCCCACTACATCGACGTCCTGGCCGACAAGACCGGCTCCCTGATCGCCACCTCGGGCCGGTTCGGCGCCCTGCTGAGCGGCGCCTCGCCCGAGATCGTCGACCGGCTGACCCGGGCCTGCGAGGCCATCGGGGTGGGCTGGCAGCTCGGCGACGACCTGCTCGACGTCGCCTCCGACTCGGTCGAGTCCGGCAAGACGCCCGGCACCGACCTCCGGGAGGGCATCCGGACGCTGCCGGTCCTGTACGTGCTGTCCTCCGACGCCCCCGAGGACGCCCGCCTGCGCGAGCTGCTGGCCGGGCCGGTGGCCGAGGACGACGTCGAGGAGGCGCTCCGCCTGCTGCGCGCGAACCCGGCCATGGCCCGTGCCCGTGCCGAGCTGGCCGCCTGGGTCGACCGGGCCCGCGAGGACCTGAACGGCCTGCCGGACATCCCCGCCCGCGCCGCCTACCTCGCCCTCTGCGACTACGTCGTCGAGCGCTCCGGCTGACCGCGCGCGGGCTCCGGCGGGGGCCCGCCCGGCCGTCAGATCCCCGCGGCGATCTTGAGCAGGACGACGCCGCCGATGATCGAGGCGAAGGAGACGAGCTTGGCCGGGGTGATCCGCTCCTTGTAGATGAGGGCCCCGAGCACGACCGTGCCGATGGAGCCGACGCCGGTCCAGATGGTGTAGCCGACGCCGACGTCCAGGGTCTTCAGGGCAAGGCTGAGGGTGAAGACGCCGCCGGCGGCCGAGAGCAGGGTGAAGACGGACGGCCACAGCCGGGTGAAGCCCTGGGTGGCGTTGGTGCCGAGCGCGAAGCCGATCTCGAAGACGATCGCGACGGAGAGATAGATCCAGGCCATGGTGGTGCTCCTTGGGTGGGGCGCGGGATGGGTCGCGCCGGGTGTCGGGTGCGGGACGGGGTGTGCGGGACCGGCGCGGCGCGGGACGGGTCGCGCCGGGTGTCGTGTGTGGGACTGGCGCGGGTTGGGTCGCGCCGGGTGCGGGGCGGGGCGTGCTGACGGGCGCGGGGCGGAGCCGGGGAGACCGTGCGGGGTCAGGTGGCGACGTGCTCGGAGGCCGCCTGCTGGGGCTCGGCCCCGCGCTGGGAGACGCGGTCGGCGAGTTTGAGGCCCAGCACGCCGCCGATGATCAGAAGGAACGCCAGCACCTTCCACGTGTTGAGCTCCTCGCCGAAGATCACGGTGCCGAGGATGACCGTGCCGACCGAGCCGATGCCGGTCCAGACGGTGTAGCCGACGCCGACGTCCAGGGTCTTCAGGGCCAGGCTCAGGAAGAAGATGCCGCCGCCGGCGGCGGCCACCGTGAGCAGTGAGGGACCCAGTTGGGTGAAGCCCTCGGTGGCGTTGGTGGCCAGGGCGAAGACGACCTCGAAGACGGCGGCGATGAGCAGGTAGATCCAGGCCATTGGCTGGGCTCCTTACGTAGGATATATTTGCATGTATATGCATGTTTCTGGTGACACGACAAAGCATGTATGCACATGTATATTGTGTCAAGTCCGGCTCATGGAGGGTCGGATGTGAAAGGAGGTGTGCGTGACCGTTTCAGCCCCCTCCGGGGTCCAGCTCCCCGCGCCGCCGGCGCCGTCCGGAGACGCCTCGATGTGGAACCGCGTCCTGGCCCTGCACGTGCGTGTGGAGAACCGGCTGGCCGCCGTGCTCCAGCGCCGGCACGGCATCGGCCTGTCGGAACACCGCGCGCTCGGTCATCTGGCCGCGGCCCCCGACCACGAGCTGCGCATGCAGGAGCTGGCCGACAAGATCGGCCTCAACCAGAGTTCGGTGACCCGCCTGGTGGCGCGCCTGCACGAGGCCGAGTTCACCTACCGGGACCTGTGCCCCAACGACAGGCGCGGGGTCTACACCGTGCTCACCGACGCCGGCCGCACCCGATACGCCGAGGCGGCGGCCACCTATGAGGAGACCCTGCGGGAGGCGCTGGAAGAGGCCGCGCGGGCCGACCCGGACCTCGCCGCCGTGGTGACCGCGCTGCGCGCCGCGTGAGCCTTCCGCGGCCGCCGGGGGTGGGCCCGCCCTGACCGTCCGCCGACGCCCGCCCGCCCGAGCTTCTGCGGGCCGCCCGTCGCGGCGGCACGCGGATCCGGAGCCCCTCCCCGCCCCTACACGGTCACGGTCTCCAGCGCCGTACGGCGGGCCGCGTGGGCGGCGCGGAGGCTGTCCCAGGTGAAGACCGACAGCGCCAGCCAGACGATGGCGAACCCGATCCAGCGGCTGGGCGGCATGGCCTCGTGGATGACGAACACGCCGACGAGGAACTGCAGCACCGGGGCGATGTACTGGAGCAGGCCGATGGTGGTGAGCGGCACCCGGATCGCGGCCGCCGAGAAGCAGAGCAGCGGGACGGCCGTGATCACACCGCTGCCGGCCAGGAGGAGGGTGTGGCCGAGGCCCAGGCTCCCGAAGGTGCCCGCGCCCTGCCCCTGCAGATAGATCACATAGCCGAGCGCGGGTGCCAGCAGCACCAGCGTCTCGATGGTCATGCTCTCCGCCGCGCCGACCTGCGCGATCTTCTTGACCAGCCCGTAGGTGCCGAAGCTGAAGGCCAGCACCAGCGCGATCCACGGCAGCCGGCCGTAGTCGAGGGTGAGGACGACGACGGCCAGGGCGCCCAGCCCGACCGCGCCCCACTGCCACGGCCGCAGGCGCTCCTTGAGGAGGAAGACGCCGAAGAGCACGCTGACCAGAGGGTTGATGAAGTAGCCGAGCGCGCTCTCGACCACATGCCCGGTGTTGACGGCGTAGATGTAGACACCCCAGTTGACCGTGATGATCGCCGCGGCCAGGGCGAGGAGGCCGATCTTCCGGGGGGTGCGCAGCAGCTCGCGGATCCAGGCCCAGTGACGCCGCACCGCCAGGATGGCGACGACGGCGACGAGGGACCAGGTGACCCGGTGGGCCAGGATCTCCAGGGCGCCTGAGGGTTTCAGGAGCGGCCAGTACAGCGGGAACAGGCCCCACATGGTGTAGGCGGCGATGCCGTACAGGACTCCTTGGCGCGATTCAGGCATGTAGCCATTTTGGCTGCTTACGCGATTTAACACAAATTAGTGGATCTTGCATTACTGTTAAGTTGCTCTTACGGGAACACCGTGCGCCCCAGGATGGTTGCCTCTGTCACAGAGGTCAGGAGGAGGTTCGCAATGGGCTGGCTGTTCGGTAAGGACAAGACTTCCATGGTGTCCCCGGAGAACGCGCTCCCGGGGCGGGACGCCCGCATGGCGGTGCCCGCGCGCCACGCGGTCCTCGACGCCCCGCTGGCTCCGCCGTACCCCGAGGGGAGCGAGATCGCCGACTTCGGCCTCGGCTGTTTCTGGGGCGCCGAGCGCAAGTTCTGGCAGACTCCCGGCGTGGTCTCCACCTCGGTCGGCTACGCGGGCGGCTATACCCGCAACCCGTCCTACGAAGAGGTCTGCAGCGGCCAGACCGGCCACACGGAGGTCGTCCGCGTGGTCTTCGACCCGTCCCGGGTCTCCTACGAGGAGCTGCTGCGCGTCTTCTGGGAGGCCCACAACCCCACCCAAGGCATGCGCCAGGGCAACGACGTCGGCACCCAGTATCGCTCGGCTGTCTACTTCCACTCGCCCGAGCAGGAGAAGTCCGCCCTGGCCTCGCGTGAGGCCTACCAGAAGGTGCTCACCGAGTCCGGCTACGGCCAGATCACCACCGAGATCGCCCCGGCCGGTGACTACTTCTTCGCCGAGGAATATCACCAGCAGTACCTTTTCAAGAACCCCGGCGGCTACTGCGGCATCGGCGGCACCGGGGTCTCCTGCCCGGTAGGCATCGCGCCGGCCGGTGAGTGAATTCTCGACGCCATCCAGCGGCGAAGGATTCAGCCGTTTTTCTGAGCGACGCCTAAACGGCAGCCCTGGGTGAGCAGGCGTCCGCCTCCGGCATGAGCACCCTGCTCTGGGATGGCATTCCAGTGGTTCCGAGCCGTGCGTAACCACTGGAAGCCGCTCGCGGTGGTGTCTGAATGTTCTACTGGATGATCACCACTCGAACCGGGAACGCAGCTTCTGCCGGGAAGTCTCGTTCGAAGCCGGACGCGTTGATGATGTGCTTGTCCGGATCATATACAAGCGCGAAATATGCATCCGCATGGTCGTGTGTCCTGTAGCGCAGGATGTCCTGTGCAAGCTCATCTCCAAGTCGCCGTGGCCCCAGGTTGCTCCGGGTCATTTTTGTTTCTACGGCGATCCGCTCGTCCTTGAGAAGGAAGTCGAGGCGGGGATGCGCACCTGCCCTGCTTGGTCCATACTCTTCCGAGCGGACGTCGAGATGGTGCAGACACAGAACAGCGTGCACGACTCGCTGCAGGTCGTACTCATCGTTGACCGCGATGCCTGGCCGTCCGCGGACGTTCTGGCGTAGAACGGCCAGCGCGGTCGGAAGTCTACGGAAGACATCTTCGAGGGTGTCAAGCGTGGCCAGGACCCCAGGGTGCCCGCCTGCGAGGGCGGCAGCGTTCCGTAGGATTTGCTTCTGCCCGGAAAGGGGTGCAAGAAATGCGCTTTTGGCCGGGTATAACCATTTGGATATCGTGCCCTGTGCGGCCAGCTCCACGAACATGGTGTTGAGCTCGAGCCCGGCTTGCAGAAAGTGCTTGATCTTGTAGTTCGGAAACCCTCCCTCGTATTCCTTGCGGAAAACCCCAATGTGGTCGGGCGGGATTACAGTCAAGGCTTCCGCGTACCAAACGCCGTAATCGTTGGCAAGCCGGCGGAGAAGGTCTTCTCGACCGTTTCCGGCTTCATTCTGCACCTCACTGGCCAGGTGGGCAAAGGCGTCGGCGCGTCTGATCAAATCTGCGATTCTTTCGAGGGCCCTTCTCGTCACCTCGTGATCTTACTGCTGCAGGCGAAACCGCTGAAGCGCTCTCGTGCGACCGCTGTGGCACTCCTGGATCGGCCCGCTCGGCCTGGGCCATGGCGATGACGGTCACGGTCGCGGGCCGCTCATCAGAACGTGTTCTGACGTACACTCGTGGAGTGAGCACTAGCCATGCCGACGCGGTGACCTTCTCTGACCTGTCTAGAAATCCCCGGGCGGTCGCCGAGCGCGCGGCGCGCCTGGGACGCGTGCGTGTCACGCATCGGGATGCTCCAGACTTCTACTTGACCGCGGCGGACCGTGAAGAGGAACGCGAACGGACGCTGGCCACGGCGTCCCGGCTGTTTCTTGCCTTGATCAAGCATGATCCCACCGCGCGTGCGCTGGTCATAGCCATGCCGGAGGTCTTCCCTTGGGTCCGCCACCTGTCCTCGGACGAACTTCGCGCCTTCACGCTCGAGCTGGTCGAAGCACTCTCCGACGCAGCCGAGCTGGATGTCGATGCCACCGCCCAGGAGGTCATTGCAGGCTGGCGGGCCACTGCCAGAATCAAGGCTGACCCTGCACAGTACGCCGAGGCTCGCCGGCCCACGAGTGGAGACTTTGGGCCGGTGCAGGTTTCGCCATGAGCCCGAAGCGCGGAGATCGAGTTACGGTGCCACCGCCGGATGACGAGTGGGATGTCCGGTTCGGTACCAGCGACGCAGTCAGGGGCTGGGAGGAACTGTGCCGTCATGCCTTGGCCAATACGCGCCGATGCTTCGAGGTACTGCGGGTTGATCCACGTTCACGCTCCAGCCACGACCGGCAACATCGCCTGCGTGGCGACCTCGCGACTCATCGCCACAACGGCAGGGATCTGGAGCAGTGGGAATTCGAGGTCACCAGCGGCGGCCGTGTGCGCTATGCCATCGATGACGTCGCTCGTACTATCTGGGTGATCTATGCGTCGCCACGACACCCCAAGGACACCGAATAGCCCCCCAATTGCTGCGTGAAACCAGGTGCTACCACCAGCAGTACCTTTTCAAGAACCCCGGCGGCTACTGCGGTATCGGCGGGACCAACGTCAAGCTAGGTGACCCGTCGGGGTGGGGCGCCTGCCAGACGGGCCTGGTCCCGACCGAGGAGTAGCTTCACAGATCTCGCTGTACGGCTCGCGCTCAACTCCTGGGCGCGAGCCGTCCTGCTATCCGGACTTCAGCCGGTTTCTACAGCTCGGTGAGGGCGTACAACAGCGCGGCCATGCTGGTGCCGCTCACGATGTCGCCCTTCCTGACCAGTCGAGGGATGTCGCCCAGCGGTATCCACTCGACGCGCTCAGCCTCCCATTCCCAGGAGTCGGTGATGAAGTGGTGGCGCCAGATCAGCAGCACCCGGCGTCGCTCGTCGACGACCACGGCTCCGGCCCCGGGCGCGGTGCGGATCAGCGATGGTTCAGATGCCCGCCGTCGGACAGCTCGACATCCGTCACCCGGATGTCGAGCCACGGGTCGGTGTAGAGAGGCTCTTCGGAGTTGACCTGCCAGCGCATGCGGCGTACTCCCGGTGCGGTTGCCTGATCTCGGCTCTACGCTACAAGGGCACGCGTGCCTGCTGGCGCACCCGCGTCAGAAACTCCCGCACCGCACGGGCGTCGTAGGGGCTCAACGCGTCGGCCACCGTGGCGACCCGTTCGGCGATGCGCTCGGACTCCATGCCCTGCGCGCGCTCCAACATGGTCTCGGCGGTGGTGACGGCCTGATCCAGTTCGCGACGCTCGGCCAGGACGAGCATGAGGCCAGGCCGACAGTGGTCGCAGAGTACGGCGCACCGGGGGCCTTGTTGCAAGACCCGGGTCGTGCCGCAGAATCTCCGACTGAAGCCAGAACCTGCGGAAATCAGGGATTCGCGAAGTACATGTGCTTTTGGCGACGTATGGGTCTCGCGGAGCGTCGAACCACCGGTGGGACTCGCCGTGCGGTTGCCGGGTCAACGGCCTCCCTAAGCGCCCGCCGGACTTTTATCAGATCTGATCAAACCACACCGATAATCAGCATGTTCAGCTGGAAGGCGAACCAAAATGAGGAGAGTCATGATCTCGGCTGAGGAACGTATCGGAAGCGCCGTATTGAGATAGACGGGCTTGAAATGGCATACGTCGAGGAGGGAGAAGGTGATCCGATCGTCTTTCTTCACGGCAACCCGACTTCGTCGTACGTATGGCGAAATGTAATCCCGTATCTGACGGGTAAGGGGCGCTGCATCGCCCCGGACCTGATCGGGATGGGCGATTCCGCGAAACTCCCGGCCAGCGGGCCGGGCTCATACCGCTTCGTCGAACACCGCCGCTATCTCGACGCGTTCCTTCAGGCCCTCGGCGTACGTGAGCGAGTGGTCATGGTGCTGCAGGACTGGGGCTCGGCTCTGGGTTTCGATTGGGCGTACCGTCACCCTTCCGCACTCCGGGGTATCGCCTACATGGAGGCGTTCGTGGCCCCGATCCCCTCGTGGAGCGACTGGCCGGAGCCTGCGATCCGGCTCTTTCAAGCGATCCGCTCCGCCACAGGTGAAGAGATGGTTCTCGACCGGAACTTCTTCGTCGACGACGTCTTGCCCGCAGAGGTGCTGCGAGGGCTGTCGGAGGCGGAGATGGCCGTCTACCGCCGTCCCTACACGGAACCTGGCGAGTCACGCAGGCCGACGTTGACCTGGCCGCGCGAGGTGCCCGTCGCGGGCGAACCAAGCGATGTCCACGACGCCATCACGCGTTATGCGGCATGGCTCGCGAAGTCTCCGGTTCCCAAACTGTTCATCGAGGCCGTTCCAGGAACGATGTTCGAAACACACCGGGCCGTCGCCCGGTCGTGGCCGAATCAAGCACACATCACGATTACGGGTGGCCACATGGTTCAGGAAGACGCTCCCGATCAAATCGGAGCGGCCATCGCCTCCTGGCTACGAGATCTCTCCTGAAAACGATGCAATGAGCCCTTCTTCGTGACCTGGCCGTGCCAGGTGAGAATGTTGCGCCCCCCTCCCCTTTTACTTGTTGGAGATATCACCCCTTGCCCTGATACGCAGGTGCATCCCCGGGTTTTGTCCTCTACCGAGGCGCGCCGGCAGTCATGGCCTCACCGCGCGTAGACCGTCATAGATCACGCTGCTTAAGGTAGACGAACAATTCGGTCGCCGACCCCAATGTGCGGCGAGTATGTTTTTGGGCAGCTCGTCGCCATTGCGAGTGGAGATGAGCACCGAAAAAATCGCATCACTCTGGCCGGGAACATCGCTTCTCCCTGGGCTGGTCCAGGGCCAGGAGCGGATAGCCCCTTCCTGCGTCACCGGTCACATTGCGTTGGCGGGCACGGGTGTTTCCTGCTCGGTGGGCCTGACCTCCGGTGAGGCCTGATCGGCCTGAACGCATGGCGGCAAGACGCCCCAGAGGCTGAACCTGGTGAGGCGGTTCGGCCTCTGGGAGGTCTTGCCGACCTGATTCGTGCGGTGCCCGTCGCTGTGGACCCGACCAGCCGGGATCACCAGGGGCCGTGGTAGGCCAGATTCACGGCGAGAGCGGCTGTCGCCGGGGAGAAGCACAGGGCGCAGGGGCCGAAGTGGTAGTCGCGGGCCCGTAGGTGGGCGCCGAACGCGCCTGAGGTTGGCAGTGGCGGCCAAGCCGTTGACAGCCGAGGCGAGGAGGGCGACCGCGAGGTAGGCGGCGAACCCGAAGGTCTCCTTCCGTGAGAACGACAGCCGGTCGTCCGCCCCACGGGCCAGGCGGCACCCCAGGTGGTGGCACCCCAGGTGGTGACAGCGCCTGACGCCGCCGGCTCAACCCCGGTGAGCCCTCATCGGGTCACGCTTGGTCGTTCATGGTGTGTCAAAGATCTTGTGGGTGTATCGTTTCGTGATCATCGCCGCCGGCCATGGAGGACGTAGCGGACGAGGGCGAGCGGGTTCAGGTATGAGCACGAACCCCTGACAGCTGAGGTCTGCCACGCACACCTCGCGGGTGATCCTCCCGGATCACGCAGGGCCTTGACCTCAATAGCTGATAGCTCGTTCTGTCGGCTGGACAGCATGAGCTCTTAGCCGAATGTATCGGAGCACAAAAATCAAGCCATCACATCGCCGAGGCATGCGCGATCGCCTCCGCTTCCCGCTCGTCCGTGCGCTCGCCCGGAGTTGCGTCGCCGCCGTCGCCGCTCTCGCGTTCCTCGCAGCCGCTCTGCCGTCAAGCGCCTCCGCCGGCGGTGAATCCAGCAAGCCCCGGCCGAAAAAAGCCGTTGCGGCCGTCAGCGCCCGGCCCAACGACGGTTCCGGATATTGGCCGGACTTCTCGAACACCGGCTATGCCAATACGCCGGCCAATGCCGGGGGCCTGGGCTTGGGGGCGTATCCGGGCAAGCTCACCGACTATGCGCCGAATATGAGCGACAGTAAACCGTTGACGCTGGATTTCCCCGACAACAGCGTCATCTCCTTCAAGCGCTTCCGGGCCCTGAAGGTTTATATCTACGGCGATAATCTCACGTTCGTCGGCTGTCTGTTCGAGGGCACCAACCCCAATGACAATCTCGTCCAGATCTACTCGGACAACAACATCAAGTTCCTCTACTCGACGTTCAAGCCGAGTTCCTACTCGATGCCTCCCGGGAACGATGGCACCGTCTCGTCGTCTCATTCCAAGCCCGGTACGCCTTTCGACAAGTCCTGGCAGCTCGCCACGACGATGAAGGAAGCCGTGGCTGTCATGGATCACAATGACATCTGGGGCAACGCGGGTATGGAGATGGTGACGGGTTTCCCGGGCCGCCCGTCGACCTGGACGAACAACTACATCCATGACATGGCCGATACGTCACATGACGTCTACCACCACGACGGCATAGGCCCGCAGAGCGAAGGCAACGGCGGTCCCATGATCGTCCACCACAACACCCTGGCCTCGTTGGGCAACACCAATGCCCTGGCCCTTCAGGGCGACGGCGTATACGACAACATCAAGTTCACGGACAACTACGTCTCCGGCTGGGGTTACGCGATTTCCATAGGCGTCGTCAACAACGCCAAGAACATCACCGTCACCGACAACGTCTTCTCGGCGGAACTCGAGCAGCTGTACGGCTTCCTGTACGGCAACTTCTGGAGCGGGTCGGCTCGCGGCTCCACCTGGCGCCGCAATCTCATTCAGGCCCGTCCAGGAGACGGTAACCGCGCCTATTCGACCACCGACGACGGCAAATATCTATGGCCGACCGGCTCTGAGACCCACACCACCGACTACACGGGCTGAGTCCCTCACCCCGTGACGGCCGCCGCGCCACGTGCTGCTCTTCGTGAACCATGCCGACGCGAAGAGCAGCGAGCCGCTTCTCCTGCCGCAACTGCCGTACGGCTGAGCCGACGTCTCCAAAGGGCGGCGCCCAGCAATACCTTGGGGATCAGGGAAGTGAACGCGAGGGTCTTCGGCGGGATCCTCACCGGGCTCCTGTTTCCAGGAGGCACTCAAACGGCGTGCGGTGCCGTACAGAGGTGGCGCGACCGTACTGTGCGGATGAGACCGGTGTTCACGCCGCCAGGGGAGCGCCGGTCAGGGGCTGGTCAGTCGTCGGCAGGTGCGCCGGTTGAAAGTAGCCGCCATGGAGGAGATCTCCGTCTTGGCCGGCCGCCACCGTGCTGACCATGTCCGATCCGGACGGCTGTACCGGAGCGTCAACGAGAGCGGCCTGACCGTTGGCGCCAGGGGCCGGGAACGGCGGTTCAGCCGCGGACGGCGCAGAGCAGCCGGTTGTTGCCGCGCTGCCACAGGGAGCCGATCTCGGTGAAGCCGGCGTCGCGGAGGGCGCTGACATGGGTGGAGAGCAGGGGGGACTCCGAGCCGGTGTGGTCGGCGCCCGCGGTGGCGCGTGCGGAGCGGAGCTCGGCGAAGGCGGGGTCGGCGGCGACCGCGTCCCACCACTGGCGCCATTCTTCGGGGCGCCGGCCGGCGAACACGCGCTCGGTCGCCCGGTCGTGCACGGCGCGTTCGAGGCGGGCGACGGCCGGAGCGGTGTCGTCGGTCTCCATGTGGTCGCCGTTGAGCAGGAGCCCGCCCGGACGCAACACGGTCGCCAGCTCGGCGTACATCTTCGGGAGGTCCGAGCCGGAGATCCAGTGCAACGCGGTGGTGCTCACCGCGACATCGGCCGGCCTGTCCAGGCCCAGGGAGTCGGCCCATCCGGGTGTGCGCAGGTCAAGGGAGACGAACCTCAGATGAGGGTAGGCGGCCCGGCCGAGGCCGAGCAGCAGCGGGTCCGCGTCGACCGAGATCACCGTCGCCCCGGGCAGCCGCTCCAGAAGGCGGGCGGACAGTGAGCCCGGTCCGCAGCCGAGGTCGATGACCAGCGGATCGGGGCGGCCCGTCGCTTCGACAGCGTCGATCAACACGGTGAAGCGCTCCTCGCGGTCGGGCAGGTAGCCCTCCTGCTGGCGGTCCCAGCGTGCGATCCAGTCGAGTGCGGCATCGTGGGTGAGCACAATCATCTCCTTGTGACTGTCGTTTAAGCTTGTGGCAGTCACAAGCTAAAGTGCGAGGATGTAACTGGTCAAGTGGATTTCAACAGTCACGCTGATGCGATCGTCCGGGTGGCGGTGGGTCTGGTCAACGAGCTGACCCCCGGGGAGAGGCGGGGCCGCGCCTTCCCGCCGCCGCGTGATCTCGCCGCCGCCGCCACCGAGGCCCTGCGGACCGGCTACCCGAGTCACCGGGAGGTCACTGATGGGGAGGCCGGTGAGCTCGTCGAGATCGCGACGCGGCTGCGCGTGGTCTTCGACGCCGTCGCGACGGGAGACATCGACGCGGCGGCCCTGCAGGTCAACGGCCTTCTTGAGGCGACTCGCGCCCGGCCGCTGCTCGAACGGCACGACGGGGAGCCGTGGCACCTGCACTTCCACGGCCCCGGCGGCACCATGACCGGCGACTGGGCGGCGAGCTGCGCCACCGGGCTCGCGATCGTGCTGGGGAGCGAGTTCCACGACCGTCTCGGGGTGTGTACGGCGCCGCACTGTGATCGGGTGTATGTGGACGTGTCCCGCAACGGCACCCGCCGGTTCTGCGGCACCGCATGCCAGAACCGGGTCAAGACCGCGGCCTTCCGGGCCAGGGGCAGAGTCCCGTGATGGCGCGCTCCCGACGGCTGCCGACCGCCGGGCGGGTGCGTGCGATCGTCTGAGCGTGCATGCGTGCATGCGTGCATGCGTGCATGCGTGCGCGTGCGGGGCGTGCGGGGCGCGCGGGTGTGCGGTCGCCGGAGTGTGCGTGCGGTCGTCGGCGCGGGCGGGTGGGGCGGCCCGGTTCAGACGGTGCACCCGCCCCGCGGCCCGCGGTCCCCGGGAGTCGGCGAGCGCCGCATGTCCATCATTGTTCTCCGTGGGGACGTGACGTATGTTCCGGCTGTAACGCCGTCGATAGCCAGGGAGAAGTCGTGTCCGAACTCGTGGCGCCCCAGCTCGTCGTCAACAGCCGGATGATCTACTTCGGCTGGGTGCCGGCCGATCCCGGAGCCGTCGCGGCCCTGGTTCCCGAGGGTCTGAAGCCCATGCCCAACCGGCAGGTCTTCATGAATCAGTACGTCGTCGACCGGCCCGAGCAGACCTCGGGCTTCGGCGCGTATTCGCTCACCTACATCGGGCCGGACCTGGAACACGCCTACGCTCCTGACGGCGTGACCCCCGGCCGCTGGTGGACGCACTACTTCAACTCCAGCGCGGCGGTGCGGGATTACGCGGCCGCCCGAGGTGTGCCCGCCACCGCAGGCCGTACCACGATCGAGGTCAGGGGCAGGAAGCTGGTCGCGACGACCGAGTCGGACGGTGTGCCGGTGATCCGCACGACCGCGCGGGTCGGCGACACCGGTACGGCGGTCAACCGTGGCCAGTTGCGCTACATCACGGAGGTCGGCGGGCAGAGGCTCAGCGGGATCTACCCCTTCGTGGCGGAACCGGTGGACCCGTTCGAGATCGTGTCGCTGGAGTTCCTGGAGCCGAGCCACTCCGTCTATGCTCTCCGCCCCGCAGATCCGCTGCAGATCGTGTGGGGCTTCTACTCGCCCCGGTCGTCCTTCACCTATCCCGGTGGCGAGTCGGTGATGACCTGACGTCCGGCGCCGGATGGAAAGCGGAGCCGGGGCGTGGCGGATCCGTTGACGCAGCCGCCTGCGGCCCGGGGATGTCTCCGCGTCACGAGGGGGCCGGAAGCTCGGATCCGGTGGCTCAGATCTCGATGACGACCTTCCCCTGAGCATGTCCCGCCTCCAGATATCCGACGGCGGTCGGGATCTCCGCGAACGGGTAACAGCGGTCGATGACCGGAGTGACCCTGCCGTCTTCGATGAGTCCGGTCAGCGTCACCAGGTTCTGCCTGTTCTCCGTGCATCGGACCACGTCCGCCACGGCCATCTTCTGGGACACGAACGGTGACATCGCGAGCGCCCAGAACATGTGATCGACCGGTTGCACCCATCGGCCGCCCGGTCCGCCGACGACGACGTAGGTCCCCCGGGGGGTCAGCACCCGCCGGCATGCCGACCCCGGACGGCTCCCCGCGATGTCCAGCAGAAGGTCGTAGCGCTGTCGGTTCTGCAGGAAATCCTCTCTGGTGTAGTCGATGACCTCGTCCGCGCCGATCGATCGGACCAGGTCCACGTTCCGGGTGCTGCAGACGCCGGTGACCCGCGCGCCGAACGCCTTGGCGATCTGCACGGCGAAGGTGCCCACGCCTCCCGAGGCCCCGTTGACGAGAACACTCTGTCCCGGCTGGATCCGTCCCTCGTCGCGCAGGCCCAGCAGGGCGGTGCCGGCCGCCAGAGGCACCGCCGCCGCCTGCTCGAACGACAGGTTCTTCGGTTTCGGCGCCAGTTCGCTCTCCCGGACGCAGGCGTACTCGGCGAAGCCGCCCTGCTTGGGCATCGCGAACACCTCGTCGCCGGGCCGGAACTCCGTCACGTCCTTGCCGACCGCCTCGACCTGCCCCGCGATGTCGGCACCCAAGATGTTGATCTTCGGCCTGCGCAGCCCGGGTCCCCCGGGCATCAGACGCGAGACGTACGGCTCGCCTCTCATCAGGTGCCAGTCGTAAGGCTGGACGGAGGTGGCGCGTACCCGGACCAGCACCTCGCCGTCGCCGGGCACCGGAACGTCGACGTCGGTGAGCTCCAACACGTCGGGTGAGCCATACGAACGCAGAACGAACGCCTTCATCGCACTCTCCTCATCCACCGTGGGTGCGGGTGTCGGTCATGCCGCGGGTCCATCGGGGCCGCCGCACTCACGGATCGACATCGTGGCCCGCATCGACAGGGCGCGGACATCGCCGACCGGACGGCGGCAAGTGTGCTTCGCGCCACGGAAATCAGCGTAGAAGGCCAGCCCAGCGGGCTCATCGGCTGAAAGTACGCCTGATTGGCGGATGATCGGCCGACTCGGACCGGGCCCTTCTGCCGATGAGCCGTCACCGTCCCAGCCGTCACGATCGGGTCATGACCGACGAGAGCCCGACAGGGCGCTTTCTGTCTCCGCGGCCGCCGCGGAGCGGCCTGCCGGTGGATGGCCGGGACACGGCGGGGACTTCCGCCGCGGCCTCCGCCGCCAAGGCGGACTGGCTCGTACCCGCCGCGTTGATCGTGCTCAGCGCTGTTCCGGTGGCCGCCGGAGCCGTCCGCCTGGCCGAGCTGACGGGCGGAGCGGAGATCACCCCGGAGAACGCGCGGTTCTTCGCGGCGCCCCTGCCCGTGGTGCTGCACATCCTCAGCGTCAGCCTGTACAGCGTGGTGGGGGCTCTTCAGACCGTTCCCCGTCTCCGCCGGCGAGGGTCCGCCTGGCACCGCGTCGCCGGGCGGGTCCTGATCCCGTGTGGACTCGTCGCGGCGTTCTCGGGGCTGTGGATGACCGTGTTCTATCCCCGCCCCGACGGTGACGGTGATCTCCTTTCCGGCCTCCGGCTCGTGTTCGGCTCGGCCATGGCCCTGGCCATCCTCCTCGGCGCCGCCGCGATCCGGCGGCGGGACGTCGTCCGGCACCGCGCCTGGATGATCCGCGGTTACGCGATCGGCCTGGGCGCGGGCACGCAGGTGCTGACCCACCTGTTCTGGGTCCTGATCGCCGGCACACCGGGCGAGCTCTCCAGAGCGCTGCTCATGGGCGCCGGCTGGGTGATAAACCTCGCCGTGGCCGAATGGATCATCCGTAGCCGGCCAGCCGGCCGGATCCCGCACCCGGCTCGGTCCTAGACGCGCCTGGTCTCATAGGCCCACATGGCGATCTCGACGCGGTTACGGGCGCCGAGCTTGGCCATCAGGCTGGCGATGTGGGACTTGACGGTGCTGAGAGAGATGTGGAGCTCATCGGCGATCTCGTTGTTGGTCCGCCCGCGTGCCACGGTGGCCAGGACCTGTTCCTCCCGGTCCGTGAGCACCTCGATGGGGCGCACCGGCAGTGCGGAGGGCCCGGTGCGGGCGAAGGTCCCGAGCAGTCGCGCGGTGACGCTCGGGGCGATGAGCGCTTCGCCGTCCGCGGCGGCGTGGACGGCCTGGGAGAGCATGGCGGCCCCGGCGTTCTTGAGCAGGAAACCCCGGGCGCCGGCGCGCAGGGCGGCGTAGACGTACTCGTCGAGGTCGAAAGTTGTGATGACGACGACGGCGAGGGGGGAGTCGACGTCCGGTCCGGCGAGGGAGCGCGTGGCCTCGATGCCGTCGAGGCCCGGCATGCGGATGTCGAACAGGCACACGTCGGGGCGCAGGCGACGCGCGAGCTCGACGGCGCGGCGCCCGTCGGCGGCCTCGCCGACGACCTCGATGTCCGGCTGGGCGTTGAGGATCATCGTGAGCCCGGTGCGGACGATCTCCTGGTCGTCGGCGACGACCACCCGGATGCTCACCTCACCGCTCCGGCCCGGGGCAGTACGGCGGTCACGGTCCAGCCTCGGTCGGGGCCGGGACCGGCTTCGCAGGTGCCGCCGAGCAGGTCAGCGCGTTCGATCATGCCGATGAGTCCGTATCCCGGCGACGCGGTCGGGCGCATGAGGCCGCTGTCGCCGTCGTCGCTCACCCGCAGGCGCACGGATGTGTCGTCGGCGACGACGCGGACCTCGACACGGGTGGCGTGCCGGGCGTGCCGTCGGGCGTTGGTGACCGACTCCTGGACGATGCGGTAGACGGCGGCCTCGACCGACGGGAGGAGGCCGTCGAGGTCGCCCGAGATCTCCACGTCGACGGACGGGCCGGAGCCGCCTCGGCTCGCGAGCTGTTCGAGGTCGGTGATGTGGCGGCCGGGCGTCAGGTCCGCGCGTCCGTCCCGGCGCAGGAGACGGACCATGGCGCGCATCTCGTCGAGGGCACGTGCCGCCTCGGCCTCGATCACGTGGAGTGCCTCGGTCGCGGTGTCCGGCCGTGACGCCGACGTGGCGAGGCCCGCCTGTGCCCGGATGGCCATCGCCGAGATGTGATGGGCGACGGTGTCGTGCAGGTCGCGGGCGAGCTGCTCTCGTTCGAGCAGTTTGATCTGGTCGAGCTCGCGCGTCCGTGCCCCGGCCCGGTAGCGGAGTGCCCCGCCCAGGGCGACGGCCGAGAACGTGACGGCGAACGCGCCGACCGTGTCACCGGGGGTGAGGCGGCCCAGGAGCAGCGAGAGGGAGACCGCGGCGATCATGATCGTCAGTCCGGCCGTGACCTCGCGTCCGGACCCCCACCGGAACAGCGAGTACAGCACGATCAGCAGGTACGCCATCGTGTATGTCTCGGGGGCGTCGCCGGCCGTCAGCAGCGGGGCCAGGCTCGTGGTGGTGAAGACGATCGCGACCACCAGCAGCGGTCTGGTCCGGCGCCACAGCAAGGTGGGCACCAGCCCGACAGTGACGATCAGCGAGACGGCCCGCCACGGAAGATCGGGCCGCAGGACCCCTTCGAGTATCGCGACCGGCACGAGCACTCCCACGAGTGCCCAGTCCCGCCACACCCGCGACGGCGGGTCGGCGGGACGGGGCTCGTCCCACACGGAGCGGAAAAGGGCGAGCACGTAGACATGTTACGAGAGCCCATGCCGCTCGGGGCGGCCCGGAGCGTGAGAGGTGTGTTCCATCGTCGCGCGGCCCCGGGGCGGAGGCCCGTGCGGCTCCGTCGTCGCCGGACGGAGGTCCGTGCGGCTCCGTCGTCGCCGCGTGGCGGTGCGGGCTGCGGGCCCGGCGTCATGGCGAGCGCCGGGCCGTCGCCTCCCGGCGGGAGGGCCGTCCGGGGTTCACGCCCTGCCGTACCACGTGACGGTGGCGCCGTTGCTGAAGGACCGGCTCCGGGTCGGGGTGAAGGGTGTGGGGCGGAACTCTCCGGCGAAGGCGGGGAGGCCGGCGCCCGCGACCACGGGGTAACTCTTGACGATCAGCTCGTCGATCTCCGGGAGCAGGGCGCCGGCCAGCTTCCCGCCCCCGCACAGCCAGATGTCCAGGCCCTCCTCCCGCTTCAGCCGGCGCACCAGCCCGACGGGGTCGCCGGAGACCAGCTCCAGCGCGGGATCGGCGATCTCGGGGATCGTGGTCGAGATGACGTACTGCTTCAGGTGCGGGTAGGGGCTGGTGACACCGGCGTCGAGGGCCGGTTGGTAGGTGCCGCGGCCCATCAGCAGCGTGTCGAAACGCCGGTTCGGCGCGTCGAGGCCGATCTGGGCGCGTATGTGGCCGGGAACGGTCTCCGGGTATTCGGTGTTCATCCACGCCGCCATGTCGTCGGCCAGCGGGTAGAAGTCGAACTCGCCGCCGGGGCCGGCGATGCAGCCGTCGATGGTGACGGCGACATAGTAGATCAGCTTCCGCATGCTATTACTCCGTTTGTAGTACTTCGCCTGTAGTGATTCACACCGTAGTACTACAACCAGAGTGGTGTCAACCGGAATACGCCGGACCCGGCGAGGCGGGCCGCGCCGCTCGCCGCCGCCGCCGAGGCCCCCGGCCCCCCGGACGGGCGCGTGACCCGCCCTTCCGGTCTGTCGCCGGCCGGCACGGGTCCTACCGTCCCGCGGGGACTTCCGCGGTGAGCACGATCTTGCCGGTGGTGCGGCCCGTCTCGCCGAGCCCGTGCGCCGTGGCCGACACCCCGGCTATGCCCGAGGCCCGTAGGTCAGGCGGCGCAGGGCGATCTCGGCGGGACCAGCCTGATGACGCTTGTCGAGCAGGCGGGCGATCAGGACGGTCGCGAGCCAGACGGCCACCGCGATGACCAGGCCGGCCACTGTGGGGCTGTCGAAACGGTCGCCGAGGTCGAGCGTGAAGGGCGCCAGGAGGACGAGCCAGGCCACCGACTGGAACAGGTATCCCGACAGGGAACGCCGGCCCAGGGCCGAGAGCGCGCCGACAACGGGGCCGGGCCGGGTGATCCGCATGACGATCAGGCCGAAGACGGCCACGTACCCCGGTCCGGCGAACATGCCGCTGCCGCCATGGAGCAGCAACATCAGACGGGCGGCCGACTCGTCGACGTGCAGCCATCCAGCGCTGACCAGGGCGGCCGGGAGACCTCCGGCGACGGCGACGCCGAGTCCGAGGACGGCGGTCCAGGCGAGCAGGGTCTTGTGGCGGGCGGGCTCTTCGAGGATGCGCCGGCGGGCGGCCCACATGCCCAGCCAGGCGATGAGGATGAAGGGCAGGACGGTCAGCGTGTGCATCGGCCATTCGGCGAGGCGATCCAGCATGGACGCGAAGTATCCGGCTGCGGCGAGGGAGTCGACGTGGCCCGTCGGCAGCGGGGCCGACCCGCCCTGACCTCCGAGGGCGCCGCTCAGCACGATGACACCGAGGACCAGGATCTCGACCGCGTACAGCGCCCAGAGCACCAGCACGGTCCGGTGGAACTTGTCGCCGCGACGTAGCAGTACCAGGGTCATCGCGATCCCGACGATCCCGTACGCGCCGAGGAAGTCACCGTAGTACAGCAACGCGGCGTGTACGGATCCGAAGGCGACGAGCCAGAGGTTGCGGCGCATCAGCACCGAGCGAACCTGCTCCGGCGTGGCCCCGGAGGCGTCCTGGCGGCGGGCGAGCTGGACGAGACCGTAGCCGAACATCACGGCGAAGACCGGGTACCCGCGGGCGTGGACGAGTTCGAAGAGCAGGAAGTTCAAGCCGCGGTCGACGCCGTCCGGGGTGGCGTCGAGGCCGGGCTCGCCGGCGAAGACGACTCCGGCGACGTTGGCCAGCGCGATGATCAGCAACATCGCGCCCCGGGCCAGGTCCGGTGCGAGGGCGCGTTCGGCGCGCCGCACCGGACCTCTCGATGTCCGCGGTGCGGTGTGAATGCTCATGTTCGTGTCTCTCCTGAGATGCAGGCGTTAGTTTCACAGAGAAAGTATCACAGGTATATTAATGAGGGCCCTGGCATGATGGGACTGAATTCCTGGAGTGAACGAGGGAGCCATGACCAGCGAGAACTTCGTTCCGGCGGCGCTGCGCCGGCTGTGGAGGATGACGGAGTCCTCGCGTCTCGGGCGGCCCGCGGCCCTCGACGTCGACCTGGTCGTCGCCACGGCGGTGGAGATCGCTGACTGCGACGGGCTCGGCGGCGTGACGATTCCCAAGGTCGCCAAGAGCCTCGGCTTCACGGGGATGTCGCTCTACAGGCACGTCGGATCCAAGGAGGAGCTGCTCACGCTCATGACCGACTACGCCCTGGGCATGCCGCCGGACATGGGCACCGGCGACTGGCGCGAAGGGCTGCGCAGGTGGGCCTCCGCGCAGCGCGCGGTGTTCCAGCGCCGGCCGTGGCTGACGCGCGTGCCCGTCTCCGGACCGCCTTCCGGACCGAACCGGATCGCGTGGATGGAGGCCGCGCTGGCGATCATGTCCCGCACCCGCCTCGACTGGGCGCACAAGGTCGGCGTCCTGTCGCTGATCGGCGGCTACGTGCTCCAGTCCGTGCGGCAGCACAGCGACCTCGCCGAGAGCAGAGCCGAAGGTCAGGGGCAGGCCGACGCCGAGCATGACCAGGCCCGCGCGCTGGTGCGGCTCGTCGACCCCGAGCGCTTCCCCGAGACGGCCCGGCTGTTCTCCTCGACACTGTTCGAGACGCCGCCGTCGAACACCCCCGACGAGACGGTCGCCGACGCGGACTTCTCACTCGGGTTGGAGCTGATCCTCGACGGCGTGGCCGTACGGATGGAGCAGTCCTGAGCCGCCGTTCGGCGGGCCTTCCCGGCGGCCTCCGCCTGTCCGCGGGCGTCCACGGCGTCGGCCGCCCTGTCATCCCGTTCACGAGCGAGGTGACCTCCCGGTCGACCGCTCACGTGCCGCCGGTGGCCGGATCCGGAGGTCGGCCGCCAACCGGATCGCCGATCACGACGCCCGGCTCAGCCGGCGGGCCGTCCTGCCCCGGAGGCGGCCGTGGACGCGGAGGCGGCGCGGACCCGCGGACGTCTGCGGGACTTGGGCTTGCCGGTGTGGTCCGTGTATTCCAGCCACCATTCCGCGATCAGCAGGTTGACGACCCAGCTGAGCCATACGCCGGCGGAACCGATCACCTCGATCATCGCTTGCTGGTCGCCGCCGTAGGCGCTGTCGAGCCGCGGCAGCTGGACGGCGAGCAGCACCCCGGCCCACAGCCGGCTCGCCACGATGGACGTGGTCAGCGCGTAGCTGCGGATCATCCACCTGCGGTGCTCGGGGAACCGTCGCTGCCGCGCCATCCGCCACCCGGCGATACCGGTGACCAGCCACACCACGCCCAGCATGGTGTTCCCGGTGTTTCCGCCGAACCCCGTGTGGCCGAACGGGGCGACTCCGAGAACGGTGATGCCGGCGGGGAACACGCCGAGGAAGAAATACGCCCGCCCCATCCAGCGGTGAGCCCTGGGGTAGGAGCGGCGGAACCACGGCCACACCTGGAAGCACCCGGCCAGCAGGGCCACCGTGCCGAAGATGATGTGCGCCACGAGCAGGGAGTAGAAAAATGGCGGCGAATCGGACAGCTCAACCCGTGATTGCGCCGGGTCGAAGGTGAGGTACGGCGGCACCGAGTACACCACGAACGCGAGCATCACGACGGACAGCGGAATGATCCAGCGGAGCTGGCGCCGACGCCGTGACCGCGCCGCCGGGTGCGGAGGCGGCGTCCCCGCCCCGTCCTCGCCGGGCGCCGAACCCGGTCCCATCAACGTCGTGGCCACAGAAGGTCTCCTCACCGAAGTCGCGGCAGGCGCGCACAGCCCGCCCATTGCGGCCAGCCTCGCGGGCCGGCGGATCCGAGGCCAGAGTCGAACCGACTGCAGTCGCCCGGGACACCCCCGGCGGAGACGGGGAAAGTGATGCACGGCCGGCACCGGGAACGAGAGACCATCGCCCGGCTGCTCGCCGACGCGCGAGGCGGACGCAGCGGGGCGCTGGTCCTGCGCGGCGAGGCGGGCATCGGCAAGAGTTCGCTGCTGCGCCATGCCGCCGAGAGCGCGGCGACCTCCGGGCCCATGCGGGTGCTCGCGTGCGCCGGCGTCGAGTCCGAGGTCGAGCACGCGTTCAGCGGGCTGCTCGGACTGCTCCGGCCGGTGCTCGATCACCTTGACGCGCTGCCCGGCGCCCAGGCCGAGGCGCTGCGCGGAGCGCTCGGCCTCACCGACTCCGCGGCCCCGGACTTCCCGGTCTCGGACTTCTTGGTCTCTGCGGCGGTGCTCACGCTGCTCGCGGCGGTGGCGGCGGAGCGCCCGCTGCTGGTCACCGTCGACGACGTGCAGTGGCTGGACCGCGCCTCGGCCGCCGCCCTGCTGTTCGCCGCCCGCCGGCTGGCCGACGAGCCCGTCGCGATGCTGCTCGCCGTACGCGAACCCGAGCCGCTGCCGGTCAACACGGCCGGGCTGTCCGAACTGGTGCTGTACGGGCTGCCGCCGGAGGACGCCGCGCGGCTGCTCGACGCGCACGGCTGGACGCTGCCCGCGCGCCAACGCGATGCCCTCATCACGGCGACCGGCGGCAACCCGCTCGCCCTGATCGAGCTGGCCCGGCTCGACGGACCCGATCGTGCCATGCCCGACCTCGCCATGACCGGAACCCTGCCCGTAAGCGCCAGAGTCCGGGCGGCGTTCCTGCGCCAGGTCGAAGGCCTGTCGGCGGACGCTCGCGCGGTACTGCTGGTGGCGGCGGCCGAGGAGACCGGGGACGCCGGCACCGTGCTCGGGGCCGCCGCCCGGCTCGGCCTGCCGGCCGACGCGCTGGACCCGGCCGAGCGGTCGGGATTGGTGGAACTCAACGGGATCGAGATCCGCTTCCGGCACCCGCTGATCCGCTCCGCCGTTTACGCGGACGCGCCTTTCGACCACCGCCGCGCCACGCACCTGGCCATCGCCGCGCACCTGAGCGCGACCGGAAAGGACGACCAGGCGATCTGGCACCGCGCCGTGGCCACGACCGCACCGGACGAGAGGATCGCCGCCGAGTTGGAGCACAGCGCCGACGCCGCCCGGCGGCGCGGCGGCGCGGCGGCGGCGATCTCCGTCCTGCAGCATGCCGCGCGGCTCAGCGAGTCGCCCGCCGATCGCCGCCAGAGGACGGTGACCGCCGCCTTCGTGGCGCTGGACGCGGGCCGGCCCGGCCTGGCCAGGACGCTCGTCGACCAGGTCATGGCCGAGCCCGTGCCCGCCGTGACGCTGGCCCAGCTCAACGGGACCATCGAGCTGTACGGCGGGGACCCGGCGATCGCCTACTCACACCTGATGCGGTGCGCCGAGCTCATGTCGTCGGCCGAGCCCGAGGAGGCCGCCTGGATCCTCCTGCTCGCGGCCGGATCGGCGTTGCACGCCGGAGACATGGAGGCGACGCTGCTGGCGACCCGGCGCATCACCGGCCTGGACTGCTCACCGGCGACGCTCCGCGCCGCCGCGGGTCTCCTCGGCGGCTTCGAGGGCGCCATCACCGGGGCCGAGCTGTGGGAACTGCCAGGCGCCCTGCCTCGGGGCCGAGGCGGCGGCGATGAGCGGCAGTGGATGTGGGCGACCGTGATCGGCTGGATGGGGCCCGACGACCACCAGGCCCTCCGGCTCGCCGAAGCCACCGGCCGCCGGGTCCGCGCCGAAGGCTCCGCCGCGCTGCTCACCGAGGTGCTGTTCTACCAGGCCGACATCGAGTTCCGGCTCGGGCACTGGGCGGAGGGGACCGCGCATGCCGAGGAAGGACTCCGCTTCAGTTACGAGACCGGCCAGCGGGGCCGGACGGCCAACTTCCTCGCCCAGTCGGCCCGGTTCGCCGCCGTGCGTGGCGAGGCCGCGGCCTGCCGCCGGTATGCCCGGCAGGCACTGGAGATCGCGTTCCCGCTGCGCGAGCGCATCGCCGCTGCGACGGCGACCGGCGCGCTGGGGCTGCTGGCACTGGGGGAGGGCTCGTCAGCGGAGGCGTTCGCGGAGCTGACGCGCCTGTTCGAGCGGGGTTCGCCCCACTCCAATGACTTCGTCGCGCTCACGATGCTCCCGGACCTGGTCGAGGCCGCTGTACGCGCCGGGGATCCGGAGACGGCCCGGCGGATCGTCGAGGCCATGGAGCCTCGGACCGGTGATATCGGCGGGCCCATGGCCCGGAGCGGCAAGCATCGCTCCCACGCGATGCTCTCGGACGGCGCCCACGCCGAATCGCACTACCGGAGCGCGCTGGCGAACTGCGGGCTCGATCAGCGCCCCTTCGACCGGGCCCGGACCGAACTCCTGTACGGCGAGTGGCTGCACCGCAACCACCGCAGAACCGAGGCCCAGCCGATGCTCAGGGCCGCGAGCGAGACCTTCGACACGCTCGGGGCGCAACCTTGGGCACGGCGTGCACTCGCCCGGCTCCGTGCGGCCGGCGGCACCCTGCCGCGCCCGGGCCGGCCGGTCGCCGCCCTGCTCAGCCTGCAGGAACTGGAAGTGTCCAGGCTCGCCGCAAAGGGGCTGAGTAACCGCGAAATCGGTGACCGGATGCACCTCAGCCCGCGCACGGTGGGCTCGCACCTGTACCGGGCGTTCCCCAAACTCGGGATCTCCACCCGCGCCGAACTCCGCGACCTCGACCTCGACCTCGACCTCGACTGACGGAGGCGTGCCCGTCCTGCCCCGGCATCAAGCCGCACGCCCCGCCGGCGTCAGGAGGCGCGACGCAGCTGTCACCGGGGTCAACCTGATCGCCTGTATCCGTGACACGACCCTTGACGGCACCCCGTTCTTGACGGCACCCCGTAGAGCGCCGTCCCGAACCCGGTGGACTCGACGACGCCGGAGACGTCCCAGCCGAGGACGGACGGCGGCCGGAAATGGCCCGATGGCCAATACGCGAAAAGTTCCGGCCAGACGGCATGGGGGATCCGCCGCCGTCTCAACCGCCCACAAGTAAGCGACAAGTCCCAGCCAGGAGAGTTCGGCCGGTGGCGGAGACGCCGCCGGAGCGGACACCGGTCACCGGACGGCGCGGGCTCGTGACGCCCGCACAGCAGCAGGGAAGCGATGATGACTCAGGCAGACGAGCCGTATGCGCCCAGACGGTTGTCCGATCCCGTGGACGGTCCGCAGCCGTCCGCGGAACCGTCCGGCTGCACGGGCAGGCTCGCCGCCGTCCTGATCATCGTCGTCCTGGTCTCCGTGCTGGGCGTGAGCTTCTGGTCGGCGTGGCGCCCTGAGGACGGCGGCCGCCGGGAGAGCTCGGCCCACTGCGTGGATCTGGCCTCGCTCGGGGCCGACGGCGGCTACCGGGTCGTCGACGACGACAGGTGCCGGGCCGGCGACGACGAGTCCGGCCGGGGCTCCTACGGCTGGTACTACGGGGGCGACCGCACCGGCGACCGGGTGTCCTCCGGGACCACCGTCCGGCCTCCCGGCCGCAAGGACTCCGGCGTCGGTGGTGGGGACTCCGGGATCCTCAGCCGCGTCGACGAGGTGATCGGATCCCTGTTCGGCGGCCGTGGCCCGCGCAGTTACTGACCGGTCGCCGGTGGAGGCGGCCGGGGCGCTCCGCGGTGCCGGCGCCGGACCACGTTAGGGGAGGATCATGCTCGGCCCTGTGCTGACCGGGCCCGGCCCGGTGCCGCTGACGGAAGGTGACCAATGAACGCGATGGGGCGCGGTCGACGCGCGCGTGATCTCGGGATCGTGATCGGCGAGCATGAGCCGGGAGAGCACAACGCCATCACCGACGTGCCCGGCGTACGCGTCGGGCACTGCACCGTCCTGCGGGAGCCCGACATCCGCACCGGCGTGACCGCGATCGTCCCCGACGGCGTCGCCCCGCACGCGCCGCTGCCGGCGGGTCTGTTCGCCGGCAACGGCCACGGCAAGCTGGTCGGCGCCACCCAACTGGCCGAGCTCGGGCTGATCGAGGCGCCCGTCGTGCTCACCGCGACGCTGTCGGCCTTCCGCGCGGCCGACGCGGTGGTGAGCTGGATGCTGGCCCGGCCGGACTGCGCGGACGTGCGGACCTTCAACCCGGTGGTGGGGGAGTGCAACGACGGATACCTCTCCGACATCCGGGCCCGCCCGGTCGGTGAGGAGCAGGTGCTGGAGGCCGTCCACGGCGCCGCGCCGGGGCCGGTGGCGGAGGGGTGCGTCGGAGCGGGCACCGGCACCGGAGCCCTGGGGTTCAAGGCGGGCGTCGGCACCGCCTCCCGGGTGCTCGACCTGGCGGGCGGGCCGGTCACCCTCGGTGTGCTGGTGCAGGCGAACTTCGGCGGCACGCTGCGCGTCCTGGGCTCCACCGTCACACCGGCGTCCCTGGGGCTGACCGGATCCGACACTCCGGAGGTGGGGTCATGCATGGTCGTCGTCGCGACCGACGCGCCCCTCGACGCCCGCCAGCTCACCCGCCTGGCGCGGCGCGCGGTGTTCGGGCTGGGCCGGGTCGGCGCCTCCTACAGCCATGGCAGCGGGGACTACGGCATCGCCTTCTCGGTCCGGTCCGACGGCGCCCCGCCCCGGGACGCGGCGTTGAGCCCGCTGTTCGAGGCAGCACTCGACGCCGTCGAGGAGGCCGTACTGAACTCGCTGTTCACCGCGACGACCATGACGGGCATGGGCGGGCGGACCCTGCACGCGATACCGCTGCCCCGCCTGCTCGCGCTCCTGCGCCGCGGCGGGCCGCCCCTCGCGGGAGGCTGACGGCCTCGGGGCCGAGCGCGTACGCCGCGACACCCCGGCGGGGCGTCGGCGTCGCGTGGGCGGCCAACGTGAAGCTGACTCCAAGTTTGCAGTGAAGTAAAATTACCGATCGTGATCGATTCCGTCCCGGCCGGAGCCGGTGCCCCCGAGGGGCTGCGGGAGCGCAAGAAGCGCCGGACCCGGCGGCACATCACCACGGTGGCCACCGAGCTGTTCGTGGAACGCGGTTTCGACCAGGTCACCATCGCCGAGGTCGCCGCGGCGGCGGAGGTCTCGGTCAACACCCTCTACAACTACTTCGAGGCCAAGGAAGACCTGGTCCTGCCCCCCGACGAGGTCTCCGGCCGGCGGCTGGCGGACATCGTCCGGGCCCGGGAGGCCGGCTGCTCCGCCGCGGCGGCGGTGCTCGGACACCTCCGGCAGGAGCTGCTCCGCCGCGACCGCAACCTCGGCCTGACCGAGGGGTTCGGGCGCTTCCTCGAGATGATGCGGGCCGCCCCCACCCTCGTCGCCCGGCTGGAGGGACTGGCCTGGCGGATGACCGCCGCCCTGGCCGACGTGCTCGCCGAGGAGACGGAGGCCGCGCCCGGCGATCCGCTGCCCAGGCTCGTCGCCGCGCAGATCGGCTGGGTCCACGCGCAGGTCCTCGGCGAGATCGGCAGGCGCACCGTCACGGGGGAGGAGCCCGACGCCATCGCCGAGGCCGTGCTGGACTTCCTCGGCGTCATCGAGGAGCTGCTCAGCGAGCGGGTCCTGACGTACGCGATCCGGGAGGGATGACGCCGCCGCGCCGCGGCGCGTCCTCCCGGCGGGTCGACGGCCACCCCCTGTGGAGTGGCCGGCCCCCCATTCAATATCGTCCGATGCATGAGCACTCACTATGACGTCGTCGTCCTCGGCGCGGGCCCGGGTGGATACACGGCCGCCGTCCGAGCGGCCCAGCTGGGACTCAGCACCGCCATCGTCGAGGAGCGCTACTGGGGTGGCGTCTGTCTCAACGTGGGATGCATCCCCTCCAAGGCGCTGCTGCGCAACGCCGAGCTCGCCCACCTGTTCACGCACGAGGCCAAGACGTACGGCATCCGCGTCGAGGGCCAGGTCACCTTCGACTACACGGAGGCCTTCAACCGCAGCCGCAAGGTCGCCGACGGGCGCGTCAAGGGCGTGCACTACCTGATGAAGAAGAACGGCATCACCGAATACGACGGCCGCGGCACCTTCGTCGACGCCAACACGCTGCAGGTGGCCGGCCGGGACGGCAGTGCCCAGACGGTGACGTTCGACCACTGCATCATCGCCGCGGGCGCGACCACGAAGCTGCTGCCGGGGACGTCGGTGACGGACCGGGTCGTGACCTATGAGGAGCAGATCCTGAGCGACGAGCTCCCCGGGAGCATCGTCATCGCGGGTGCGGGCGCGATCGGGGTCGAGTTCGCCTACGTGCTGCACAACTACGGCGTCAAGGTGACGATCGTGGAGTTCCTCGACCGCGTCGTCCCCCTGGAGGACGAGGAGGTCTCGGCGGAGCTCGCGCGGCGCTACAAGCGGCTCGGCATCGAGGTGCTGACCTCGACCCGGGTGGAGTCCATCGACGACTCCGGCGACAAGGTGCGGGTGACGGTCTCGCGCGACGGGCGGCAGCAGGTCCTCGAGACCGACAAGGTGATGCAGGCGATCGGCTTCCAGCCGCGCGTCACCGGTTACGGGCTGGAGAGCACGGGCGTCAAGCTGACCGACCGGGGCGCCATCGACGTCGACGGCCGGTGCCGTACGAGCGTGCCGCACATCTTCGCCATCGGCGACGTGACCGCCAAGCTGATGCTCGCGCACGCGGCCGAGTCCATGGGGATCATCGCCGCGGAGACCATCGCCGACGAGGAGACGATGGAGCTCGACTACGTGATGATCCCGCGGGCGACGTACTGCCAGCCGCAGATCGCCAGCTTCGGCTTCACCGAGGCGCAGGCCCGCGAGCAGGGCTTCGACGTCAAGGTGGTCAAGTTCCCCTTCACCGCCAACGGCAAGGCCCACGGGCTGGGGGACGTCGCCGGGTTCGTCAAGATCGTCAGTGATGGCGAGCACGGAGAGCTGATCGGCGCCCACCTGATCGGGCCGGAGGTCACCGAGCTGCTGCCCGAGCTGACGCTGGCCCAGCAGTGGGACCTGACGGTCCACGAGGTCGCGCGTAACGTGCACGCCCATCCCACGCTCGGCGAGGCGGTCAAGGAGGCGATCCACGGCCTGGCGGGCCACATGATCAACATGTGAGGCCCGGCGGTGCCCCCGGGAAGGTGCGGGGCGGGCGGCCGGCGACGTGCCGGAGCGGGCATGACCTGGGCATGACCTCTCCGGCCGCCGCTCCGGTGCCTCCCGCGGTGCCGAGGGCCGTCCTGCCGGCCCCTGGAAAACGGTGGTAAATAAGGCTTATCCTCAGGTTTGACGCTATTTTTCGCTTTACGGCAATTTTGTGATGTTGAGAATTTATATCCGCCCTTGCTGAGGCTTTTGTCGTTATTTATCGTGTGATGGCTAAAGTCAGGCAATGGACATCATGGCCCGCAACAACATCAAGGTCACCGGCCGCAGGGGCGGCAGGCCCATGGTCTTCTCCCACGGGTTCGGCTGTGACCAGGCCATGTGGCGATACGTGGCCCCGGCCTTCGAGGACGAGTACGAGGTCGTCCTGTTCGACTACGTCGGAGCCGGCCGCTCGGAGATGTCCGCCTACTCCGCCGAGCGCTACATGTCGCTCGACGGCTACGCGCAGGACGTCCTCGACGTCTGCGACGAGCTGGACCTCACCGGGGCCGTCTTCGTCGGGCACTCGGTCAGCGCGATGGTCGGCGTGCTGGCGGCCATCCGCGAACCCCGCCGGTTCGCCCGGCTGATCCTGGTGGCGCCCTCACCCCGCTACATCGACGACGGCGACTACGTCGGCGGGTTCAGCGGCGCCGACATCGAGGAGCTCATCGCCTCGCTCGACAGCAACTACCTGGGGTGGTCGAGCCAGATGGCTCCGATGATCATGGAAAATCCGGACCGCCCGGAGCTGGGGGAGGAGCTGACCAACAGCTTCTGCCGTACCGACCCGGAGATCGCCAAGCAGTTCGCCAGGACGACGTTCCTGTCCGACAACCGGGACGATCTCCCGAAGGTGACCGTGCCCTCGCTGATCCTGCAGTGCTCGAAGGACGCGCTCGCCCCGACGCAGGTGGGCCACTACGTCCACCGCGCGATCCCCGGCAGTGAGCTGACGCTGATGCGGGCGACGGGACACTGCCCCAATCTGAGCGCCCCCGAGGAGACCATCGCCGCGATCAAGGCTTTCCTCCGGGCGGAGGTCCATGGCCACCCGTGATGACGCGCGGACGACCCGGGGCGCGGTGGAGGAGCTGGAGGAGCTGTACGAGGACGCTCCGTGCGGCTATCTCACCACGCGGGGCGACGGCACGATTACCAGGGTCAACCGTACGATGCTCGCCCTGACGGGATACCGCAGGGACGAGCTGGTCGGCCGGTACCGGATCCACGACCTGCTGGCGGTCGGCGACCGCATCTTCTACGAGACGCACTTCGCCCCGCTGCTGGCGTTGCAGGCGGTGGTCAGGGAGGTCGCGGTCGACCTGAGACGCGTCGACGGGCACCGGGTCCCGGTCCTGCTCAACGCGGTGATGCGGGAGCGGACCCCCACCCGGCCGGAGCAGATCTGGATCGGCGTCGTCGCCGCCAGCGACCGCCGGGACTACGAGCGCGAGCTCCTGCGGGCCCGGCAGCGGGCGGAACGGTCCCAGCGGCAGGCGACCGACCTCGCCCGGACCCTGCAGCGGAGCTTCATCCCGCCGGCGCTGCCCCGCGTCCCCGGCATGGACGTGGCCGGGACCTACCGGCCGGCCGGACAGGGCGACGAGGTCGGCGGCGACTTCTACGACATGTACGAGATCGTGGACGGCTGGGCGCTCACCCTCGGAGACGTGTGCGGCAAGGGGGTGGAGGCGGCCGTCGTCACCAGCCTGGCCCGCTACACCCTCCGGGCCGCGCCCCTGCGGGACAGCAGGCCCTCGGCGGTCCTCGCCACCCTCAACGAGGTGCTGCTCGGCGAGCAGACGGACCGGTTCCTGACGGCCGTCTACGCGCAGGTGCACCGGGACGCGCACGACCGCTTCCGCCTCACCCTCTCCCTGGGCGGTCACCCGCCCGCCGTCCACATCTCCCGCGAGGGGCGGCTCGGCCTGGTCGGCCGGCCCGGGACCGTGCTGGGGATCCTGGAGGCCGTGGACCTCCACGACGTCGCCGTCGACCTCGCCCCGGGGGACACCGTCGTCTTCTACACCGACGGCGTCATCGAAGGACGGGCCGGCGACGAGCTGTTCGGCGAGGAGAGGATGGAGCAGGCGCTCAGCGCCTGCCGGGACGCGGACGCGGCGGGCATCGCCGGGCACCTGACGGACGAGGTGGTGGCCTTCCAGTCCGGCCTGCCCTGCGACGACATCGCCGTAGTGGTGCTCAAGATCCCGGAGTGAACGGCGGAAGCCGCCCGGCGGCCCGGTGGCCGGGCGGGCTCCGCCGTGGTCCGGTCCGTGCGCGGGGGGATCTATGGTCCGTGCGCGGGAGGAGCGGCGGCCGGCCGTGCCTGCGCCCTCAGGGGTTGCCGTCCCGTCTGGCCGGGGTCCGCTGGTCCGCCTCGTCGGCGAGCTGGTCCTCGACGACCGCGCACCAGCGGTGCCAGCGCGCCAGGTCGAGGTGCTCGTCGACATCGCCCACCCCCGCCCGGGCCATGAGCTCGTGGTTGTCGGCGGCGCTCTCGTGCGCGTTGACCAGCGCGTGGTGGCCGTGGTTGGCCAGCGCCTCGCTGACCGCCAGGTTCAGTGCTATCTCCCCCATCGTTCTGGGCCGGTCCGGCGGTCCGTCCCTGAAGTTGTTCCCGCGGAAGTCGTGGCCCTGTGAATCGTCGCTCATACGGGCTGAGTGCCCACCTGTCCCCGGATCTATCTGGGACCCCCGATCGGATGCGGGCGGCCGGCGCGTCCGGGGGTCCTCCGGCGTTGGTGCAGACTGGCTGCCATGCGAACACCTGCAGGAGCGGACGGCCCGTCGCGCACGCCCTTGACCGATCCGCCGGCCGTACGGCTCCCCGGGGTGAACGTCCCCGACCGGCGTGGCCGTACCGGCCTGGACCAGGCCGGGCGCGACCTGGACGGCAACCCCCGGGTCCGGGTGCGCGAGGTGGATCTGCTCTCGTCGAGCTGGTACGTGCTGCGCAGGACGACGTTCGACTACCTGCGCCTGGACGGGAGCTGGACCACCCAGGAGCGCGAGACCTACGACCGCGGCAACGGCGCGACGGTGCTGCTCTACGACGCCGACCGGGCGACGGTCCTGCTGATCCGGCAGTTCCGCTACCCGGCCTACGTCAACGGCCATCCCGACGGGTTCCTCCTCGAAACGGCCGGCGGCCTGCTCGACGACGACGACGCGGAGACCGCGATCCGGCGGGAGGCGTCGGAGGAGACGGGCTACGACATCGGCGAGGTCCGGCACGTCTTCGACGTCTACATGAGCCCCGGCTCGGTCACCGAGCGCGTGCACTTCTTCGCCGCGCCCTACAGCCCGGACCGGCGGACCTCCGAGGGCGGCGGGCTGGCCGACGACGGCGAGGAGATCGAGCTGGTGGAGCTGCCCTTCGCGAAGGCGCTCGCGATGATCGAGTCGGGGGAGATCGCCGACGCGAAGACCATCATGCTGCTGCAGTGGGCGGCGCTGTCCGGTCCGTTCGCCGGCCGAGATAGGTGAGGGGACCGGGGTCGGCGACCGGGATCTCGTGGAAGCCGAGGCGGTCGTAGAAGGCCCTGGCCGGGGTGTTGGCGGTGACCATGCCCAGGTGCACCGCCGGCACCCCCTTGTGGTGCAGCGCGTCGAGGAAGGCGTTCATCAGCGCGCGGCCGTGGCCCTTGCGCTGGTGGTCCGGGAGCAGGTCGATGTGGAGGTGCGCCGGATAGGCGGCCAGCTCCGGGAGGATCATCCGCTCGGGGCGGTACATCAGGTCGATCATCGTCTCGCTCGGAGTGGCGGGCGGTCCGGCGAGAGCGGGAAAACGCTCTCTCATGCGGGGCAACCACGCGGAGCGGAAGGAGTCGACGAAGGCGGCCGTGTCGGCCGTGCCGAGCACGTAGCCGACCGCGCGGTCCCCGTCGTCCAGGACGAAGGTCAGCTCCGGCTCCAGAAACGCGTAAGGAGCTGCGAAAATGCTCGGCATCAGCTCCAGGTCGGGGTAGATGTGCCGGGAGTCGCCACCGTCGTGCGCGGTCCGCACGCAGATGTCGTAGAGGGCGGCGCGGTCGCCGGGGTGGTACGGCCTGACAGTGGTCATGGAGGCAATGATGCCCTTCGTGGGAGCGCTCTCACAAGATCTGTGGATGGCCCCGGGCCGTCCGGCGCGGTCGCGGGGCTTCCGGCGTCCCCGCCGGGGCAATACCCTGCACGGCATGATCGAGGTGGAACTGCGGGGCTGGCGGCCCGACGACGCGCCGGCCCTGCTCGACGCGTTCGGCTCGCCGGACATGGCGCAGCAGGCGGCCCGGCCGATCGACACGCCCCAGGCGGCGCTGGAGTGGATGGGAGTGTGGGGCTTCCGGGACGACGCGCAGGCGTTCGCCGTGGTGGTGGACGGCAGCGTCGTGGGGAACGTCGCGGTGAGCAACATCGACGCGCACGACACCGGCTGGGTGTCCTACTGGACGTCGCCGCACGCCAGGGGGCGCGGGGTGGCCGTGGCCGCGGCCCGCAAGCTGGCGGACTGGGCGTTCCGGGAGCGCGGGCTCTTCCGGCTGGAGCTGGGACACCGGATCAACAACCCGGCCTCCTGCGCGGTGGCGACCAGGGCGGGTTTCCGGCCCGAGGGGATCGAGCGGGCCAAGCTGTGTTACGACGGGGTGCGGTACGACGTGGAACGGCACGCCCGCCTGGCCACCGACTGACCCGCCGCACGGGCCGGGGGCGGCGTCTCACCGCGCCGGTGAGCCGCGGTGCCCCGAGGGGGCCGCGTCCCGCGAAGGAGGCCGTGACGTGCTGGAGGCCGTGACGCGCTGGAGGCTACAGCGCCTTGAGGCCGGCGAGCACGTCCCGCAGCACGCTCTCCCGGGGGAGCGCGACATCGCCCGCGGGGAGCCGCATGGTGATCAGGCCGGATTCGCGCAGGTCGCCGAGGAGCACCCGGATCACCCCGAGCGGCATCTCGATCTCCGAGGCCAGCTCGGCCACCGAGATCGGCAGGCGGCAGGAATTCATGATCATGTTGTGTTCGGGCGGCAGGTCCTGCGGCGGTTTCCTGATCGCCACCACGATGGCGATCAGGTCGAAGCGGTCCCCGGCGGCCCGGGTCCGGCCGCGGGTGAGCGTGTACGGGCGGACGATGGGACCGGCGTCCTGGTCGAGCCAGCGTTCCGTCATTCCGCCCCGCTTTCCTGCTCCGCACGGCGCCATCCGTCGCGGAACGACGTCATCACACTGCTCGGGGCCGGCTCCGGCGCCTCGACGGGTACGGGCCGCCGCGCGGGCACGGCCTGACGCTCGGGCGTGGCCTGCCGTACCCGCTTGGGGAGACCGCTGTCAGTGGTGATCCACTCGACCTCGGCCGAGTAGGCGGCCCGCGGGCCGGCCGCGTCGACGACCAGTTCGCCCGGCAGGAGCACGATCGCCGTGGTGCCGCCGAAGGGGGAGGGGCGCAGCGAGACGCGGATGCCGTGCCGGGCGGCGAGCTGTGTCACGACGAACAGGCCGAGCCGGTCGCTGTCGGCCAGGTCGAACTCCGGCGGGTCGGCCAGCCGCTCGTTGAGCTGGGCCATCTCGGCCGGGGCGATGCCGAGCCCGCGATCCTCCACCTCGATGACGTAGCCCCTGGCCACCGCCTCGCCGTGGACGCTCACCGTGGTGTGCGGGGGCGAGAAGATGGCGGCGTTCTCCACCAGCTCGGCCACCAGGTGGATCACGTCGGTCACGACCGAGCCGACCACCGAGGGGCCCTGCGGCACGTTCACCGTCACGCGCTGGTAGCCCTCGACCTCCTCGACGGCGGCGCGGACCACGTCGTAGATCGCGACCGGCGTCCGCCAGCCCCGGCCCGGGACCGCGCCGGACAGGATGATCAGACCCTCGGAGTGGCGGCGCATGCGGGTGGTCAGATGGTCCAGGCCGAACAGGTCCTCCAGGGTCTCCGGGTCGCTGGCCCGCCGTTCCATCGTCTCCAGCATGGAGAGCTGCCGGTGCAGGAGCGACTGGCTGCGCCTGGCCAGGTTCACGAAGACCTTGTTGACGCTCTTGCGCATCTGGGCCTGTCCGGCGGCCGCCTCGACGGCGGTCCGCTGGACGGAGGAGAACGCCTTGCCGACGTTCACGATCTCGGTGGTGGTGCCGTAGTTCAGCTCCCGGGCCTCGGAGCAGACGTCCTCGCCCTTGCGCAGCCGCTCGACCACGTCCGGCAGCCGCTTGTGCGCCAGGTCGAGGGCCGCCTGCTGGAGGCCGATGAGCTCGGTGCCGATCCGGCGGCCGAAGCGCACCGAGACGAAGATGGACACCGCGACCGCGATCAGGCCAAGGCCGCCGGCGATCCCGATCTGGACCAGGATGCCGGTGGCCAGCGGCCCGGACCGTTCGGTGATGCCCCTGCTGACCTGGCCGCCGAGGCCGTCGAAGGTGTCGGAGAGCTCGGCCGAGACCGTCACCCAGGAGGGTTCGGGCCGACCCGCCGTGGTGACGGCCTTCTCGATCCGCTCGAACGAGGTGTAGGCGGCCGAGCTCTGCAGGTCCCGGTAGAGCCCCTGGAACTCCTCGTCGAACTGGTTGAAGCCCAGGGAGTAGAGCAGCCTGCGGCCGGTGGCCAGCTCGCTGAACGCGGTGCGCTCCTCGGCGGTCATGCCGCCCTCGGCCACGGCGCCGGCGATCAGGGCCGCCTGCTGGCTGAGCATCTCGCGGCTGCGCCCCATCAGGACGACGGCGCGGGTCTGGTCGTTCAGGTCGATGTCCGAGGAGATTCGGATCTTGTCGTAGACCTCGAAGGCCGCCTCGATCATCCCGCTGTAGGCGTCGAGGGTCTGCATCTGGCCGGCGGTGTGGGTGTCGACCCCGCTCCGGACCTCGGTGAGCCGCTCCATCGTGGTCAGCAGGCGGACCATACGGTCCCACACGGCCGGGGTCGTGCTCTCCTGGAGCGCGGGGACCAGCCGTTCCAGCTCCGCCCGCGCGGTGTTGGTCTGGATGCGCTGGGCGTCGAGATCGGTGCGCGGGACGGCCGAGTCGCCCAGGGCGGCCAGTGACAGCAGCCGCTCGTGCTGGAGCGCGGTGGTGACCGTCCGGGTGGGCAGGATGCCGCGCTCATAACCTTCGCTGGCCCGCAGCAGATCCTGGCCGCTCCGCAGGGTGAGGGTCGCCGCAAATGCCCAAATCGCTACAAGAGAGACAATCGGCACGAGAAGGAGGGTGAAAATCTTGACCCTGATCGAGTGGCTGCGGCCGGCCATAGTACCTCGCACTACGGATATGTGCGGTTAACAGTGGCGAAACCCTAGCAACGCCGGTCATCCGCGACCAGAGATGTTGGTGATTCATATCAAGAAAGGATTTATAGCTTTTGGGCTACTGCGAACCATCACGCCTCCGGGCACGTCCTAGTTATGGAGGGGGAGGGGTCCATGAAAGAGATCGCGGAGCTGATCGGGGCGGAGGCCGGCCGCGCCGGGCAGGCGGCGCTGGCCCGCGGCGGTGAGCTGGAGAAGTCGGGCGCGGTGCAACTGGTCAGGTTCAGCCCGTCGGTGGTGGCCGCCGAGGTGGACGACGGCGCCGCACGCGTGGAGTTCCGGCTCGCCGACGGAGTCCTGCACTGGCGGTGCACCTGCGCCGAGGGCCGGGACGGGGCCATGTGCGCGCACTGCGTGGCGACGGCTCAGTCGGTCAGGAGCAGGACGGACAGGAAGGCCTCGCCGGGGGCGTCGTCGGCGACGGCCTCGGTGAGCACGGTACGGATCGCCTCGTAGGCCGGGCGGTCGGCGGCCCGCAGCACCGAGGAGTCCGACCAGACCAGCAGGTGCTCGCCCGCCGGCAGCCACGCCAGGTCGGTCAGGCAGTCATACAGCGCGTCGAGGTTGTGCCCGAAGTGGTCGGGGAACGACAGGGCCTCGGCGATCGCGGCCATGGCGCCGGCGGAGGTGGTGATCACCGAGCCGTCGATCCGGTGCGGGGCGGCGTCGGGCCGCACCTCCCCGGGGCCGGCCGCCGCGCGCTCCTCGAATGTTCCCCTGGGCAAGGCGGGTCACCTCCGCACGTCGACGGCCACGAAGGACCGGTAGTGGTCCGCGGTGTAGTAGAGCTCGCCGGCGCCGCCCCCGCTGACCATCCGCCGCGCGCCCCGGTCCGATCTCCGCGGGGTCGGCACGGTGTATTCGCGGTAGTGGCCCCGTGCCCTGACCGGGAGAAGACGCTCCCGGTTCTGGAAGACCACGCCGTCGCGGGGGTAGGGGAAGGGCCCGCCGTCGCGGATCAGCCGCCAGGTGGCGGCGGCCTCGGGCGGCAGCGCCGACAGCGCCCTGACGGGCAGCGCGCCGGGCACGGGCCGGGCCGTGACGGCCGTCGCCGGCGAGGCCCCCGGCCTGGCGGGTGCCGAGTGGCGGGTGTCCGGACCCGCGGCGGATCCGGCGGGCGCGCACCCGCTCAGCAGCGCCACCGCCGCCAGGGCCGCGGCGATTCCCCGATGTCTCACCTGGCCAAGCTACCCGCGCGGGTCCCCGGGAAAACGGGAGGGGGTCGCCCGCGCTTGACTGAATTGTCTAGTTGTCAGACAATCTAGCCATGAAGCTCGCCGTTGTCGGAGCCGCCGTGCTCTGGGGCACCGCAGGCACCGCCGGCCTGCTCGTCGCCGGCGTCGACCCGGTCTCCCTGGCCGCCGCCCGCCTGGTGATCGGCGGCCTGGTGCTCGCCGTCGCCGCGGGGCCGGCCCTCCGATCCCTGCCGCACCGGGGCCTGCTGCTGGCGGCCGCGCTGGCCGTGGCCGCCTACCAGCTCTGCTTCTTCGCCGCGGTCAGCCGGACCGGCGTGGCCATCGGCACCGTGGTCGCCATCGGCAGCGGCCCGGTCTTCACCGGCCTGCTGTCCTGGCTGTTCAACCGGGTGCCGCCCACCCGGCGCTGGGCCGGGGCGACCGCGGTGGCGATCGCGGGCTGCGCCGTGCTCACCGGCGGCGGGGGCCAGGCGCGGCTGGACGGGATCCTGATCGCGCTGCTCGGCGGTCTGCTGTACGCCTTCTACGCGGTGTCGGCGGCCCGGGTGATCGGCGCGGGCGCCCCCTCCGGCGCGGTGATGGGGGCGATGTTCGGCGGGGCCGCGGTCGTGATGCTCCCGGTCCTGCTGTGGACGGGCACCGCCTGGCTCGCCGAGCCGCGCGGCCTGCTCACCGCCCTCTACCTGGGCTGCGCCACCACCGCGCTGGCCTACGTCCTGTACGGCAGGGGCCTGCGCACCACCCCCGTCGCGACCGCCGCCACCCTCGCCCTCGCCGAGCCCGCGGTCGCCGCCCTGCTCGGCGTCGCGGTGCTCGGTGAGCGGCTCACGCTCGCCTCGGCCGGCGGGCTGGCGCTGCTCGGCGCCAGCCTGGCCGTGGTGGCCCTGCCCGAGCGGCGTCCGGGCCGCCGGAGCCGGGTCGCGGCAATAGAGTCGTCGGCGTGACCATCCCGCTCCGCCCCGTCTCCGCCGTCAACGCCCTCGCCGACGCCCTGCGCCGCCGGGTGCTCTCCGGCGAGATCGCCCCGGGCACCCCGCTGCCGGAACAGGAGCTGTCCACCCTGTACGGCGTGGCCCGGCCGACCGTCCGGGAGGCGCTGGCCGTGCTCGTGCACGAGGGCCTGCTCAGGCGCGAACGGCACCGCAGCGCGCAGGTGGCCGAGGTCACCCTGGCCGACCTGGACGACCTGATGTTCGTGCGGCGCCCGCTGGAGGACCTCATGGCCAACGCCCTGGCCGGGCGGCGGGTCGAGGAGGCCGACGGGGCGCTGGCCCGGATGGCCGCGCTGCCCGGTGACGCCCCCTGGTCCGACGTGGTGGCCGAGCACATGGCGCTGCACCAGGCGCTGATCGTCGCGGTGGGCAGTCCCCGGCTGGAGCGGCTCTACACCGTGCTGGCCGCCGAGACCCGCCTCGGCCTGGTACGGCTGCGCGCCGTCTACAGCGACCGGGACGTCCTGGTCGCCGAGCACCGGGCGCTGCTCGACGCGATCGGCGGGGGGCCCGCGGAGAGCGCGCGGCGGGCCGTCGCCGCCCACCTCGACCACGGCTGGGGCACGGACTGACGGCTCCCCGGCGGATCGCCGTCACGGGCACGGGCGCGGGTGGGACCTGTCGGGCGCGGCCGTGGGGCGGACCGCCGGCCGTGGGGCGGACCGCCGGCCGTGCGGCGGCCTGCCGGGCGCGGCCGTGCGGCGGCAGGTAGCGGCCCGTGTCGGTGGCCGGACTCGCACGCTTCTGTTGCACCGGATCTATTGCACCGGACGCCCTGAAGTCGTCACAATCGCGGCCATGCACGGCAATTCAGTGCCGGACTCCTACGTATACGTCACCGAAGAAGGCGTGACCCGCCACTACGCGGACGGCAGCGTTGACGCCCTCGCGTGGGAGGACGTCGTCGAGGTGCGGGTGGTGGGCGATCCGGACGTCATCTACATACTCCTTGACCGTGAGGGCCAGGGATGCGTGGTGCCCCAGGCGGCCACCGACACCGCCTTCCTCACCAGGCTCCGCTACCTCCCGGAGTTCGACTTCGACCGGCTCGGCGAGGCGGTGGACGCCGCCCGCGACGATTACGTCGTCGTCTGGCGCAGTCCTGAGCCCCCGTCCCCCCTGCCGGATTTCGAGTACGACTAATTCCTGGTCACCGGGCGGATCGCGGCAGGAGGTCCTACATGTTTGGACCGTTCCGTCAAGATGTTCCCTCTGCCCCACTTAGGCCAGTAGTGGACAGGAGGCCGCTATTCCCCTGCCGAATCTTGATCACTAGGATTTCCATGGGTATCCACGCTCCTGATGCATTAGAGAAATCTGTCAACCGATGAAACGAGGCAGGCGTCTCGTTATCTGTTAATGCCGGGGCATCTGGGTGGGGTGGTATGAGGGTGGGGACAGAGGCGCCCGCTGTCGCGCTCCTGGGCAGTTCGGTGCGTACCGCTCCGAGCATCTGGACACGTTCCTATGCGCGGATTCTGCTGGCCGGCGACCTCGCGTGCGCGGTGGTCGCCTGTGAGTCGGTCCTCGGGGTCCGGCTCTGGTTCGGTGCCTTCATTCCGGGGACGGAAGCGCTGCTGGGGCTCGGTCTGGCCCTGGCGTGGCCGTTCTCGCTGGCGGTGGGAGGTGCTTATCGCAAGCGTGCACATGGTGAGGGGACGGAAGAGTTCCGGGCGGTCTTCGACGGCGGGGTCGGTCTGACGGCCGCTGTCGCGATCGGGGCCTACGCCACGCAGACGACCATCGCCCGTAGCTTCGTGATGGCGATGTTCCCTCTCGCGCTCATTCTCACGATCGTTTTCCGCTACCGCATGCGCAAGCGGCTCCACCGGCGGCGGTCCTTCGGGGAATACATGCGCCAGGTGGTCGCCGTCGGGCACCGGGAGTCGGTGCTCGACCTGGTGATGCAGCTCCGCAGGCAGCCGCACCACGGCATGACGGTGGTCGCCGCGTGCCTGCCGTCGGGCTCCGACGGCCTCGACGTCGACGGCGTCCCGGTGCTCGGGGGCTTCGGCGACGTCCCCGACGTGGTGGCCGAGGTCAACGCCGACGCGGTGGCGATCCTGGCCTGCCCCGAGCTGGACGGCGCCGCGCTGCGCCGGCTCGCCTGGGGCCTGGAGGACGCCCGCACCGACCTGTTCGTCGCGCCCGCGCTGATGGACGTGGCGGGCCCGCGCATCAGCATCCGGCCGGTGGCCGGGATGCCGCTGCTGCACGTCGAGCACCCCGAGTTCGACGGCGCCAAGCACCTGGCCAAAAGCCTGTTCGACCGGGTCGGCGCGGGCCTGGCCCTGCTGGTGCTGGCCGTACCCATGCTGGTCATCACCGCGCTGATCCGCGCGACCAGCCCGGGGCCGGCGCTGTTCCGGCAGGTGAGGGTGGGCAAGGGCGGCCGGGAGTTCAGGGTCGTGAAGTTCCGCACGATGGTCAACGACGCGGAACGGCTCAAAATCGATCTTCAGCGGCACAACGAGTTCGACGGTGTGCTGTTCAAGATGAGGAACGATCCAAGGATCACCCGCGTGGGCGCCTTCCTCCGCCGCTACTCCCTCGACGAGCTGCCGCAGCTGCTCAACGTGCTCCGCGGGGAGATGTCGCTCGTCGGGCCCCGGCCACCGCTGCCCGAGGAGGTCAAGCAGTACGGCGAGGACGTGCGCCGCCGCCTGGTCGTCAAGCCCGGCATGACCGGGCTGTGGCAGGTGAGCGGACGCTCCGATCTGACCTGGGAGGAGTCGGTCCGGCTCGACCTGCGCTACGTCGAGAACTGGTCGCTCTTCCTGGACCTGCAGATCCTCTGGAAGACCTGGAGCGCCGTCACCGGCGGAGAAGGGGCCTACTAGCCGTGAAAGCACTCGTGCTCGCCGGAGGGTCGGGCACTCGGCTGAGGCCGATCACCCACACCTCCGCCAAGCAGCTCGTCCCGGTGGCCAACAAGCCCGTGCTCTTCTACGGGCTCGAGGCCATCGCCGCGGCCGGCATCCGGGAGATCGGGATCGTGGTGGGCGACACGCAGGCCGAGATCGAGGCGGCCGTCGGCGACGGCTCCGCCTTCGGCCTGGAGGTGACCTACATCCGCCAGCAGGCCCCGCTCGGGCTGGCCCACGCCGTGCTGACCGCCCGCGACTATCTCGGCGACGACGACTTCGTCATGTATCTCGGCGACAACTTCATCGTCGGCGGGATCAGCGGCATCGTGGAGCGGTTCGCCCACGACCGGCCGTCCGCCCAGATCATGCTCACCCAGGTCGGCGACCCCCGGCAGTTCGGCGTCGCGGAGCTCGACGCCGGAGGCCGGGTGATCGGGCTGGAGGAGAAGCCCGACGAGCCCAAGAGCGACCTGGCGCTCGTCGGCGTCTACCTGTTCACTCCCGCGATCCACGAGGCGGTGACCGAGCTCAAGCCGTCGTGGCGGGGCGAGCTGGAGATCACCGACGCGATCCAGTGGCTGATCGAGACGGGGCACCAGGTCGAGTCCACCGTCATATCCGGCTACTGGAAGGACACCGGGAACGTCACCGACATGCTGGAGGTCAACCGGCTGGTCCTGGAATCCCTGGACGGCCGCGTCGACGGCCGGGTCGACGGCGCCAGCGAGCTGATCGGCAGGGTGGTCGTCGAGCCGGGCGCCGTGGTCGAGCGGTCGCGCATCGTCGGCCCGGCGATCGTCGGCGCCGGGGCCCGGATCCTGGACAGCTACGTCGGCCCCTTCACCTCCATCGCGGCCGACTGCGTGATCAACGGCAGCGAGATCGAATACTCGATCGTGCTGCCCCGCTCCTCGATCTCCGGGGTGTCCCGGATCGAGTCCTCGCTGATCGGACACGACGTCGAGGTCACCCCCGCCCCCAAGACCCCCAGAGCCCACCGTCTCGTGCTGGGCGATCACAGCAAGGTTCAGATCAGCTCTTGAGATCCTCCCCACGGCCGGGGCCGGGACGTCCCGGCCCGCACGGCCTGGAGCCCCTGCCCCGCGGCCGGCCGCGGCCACCCCTGCCGGGTGTCGCGGTCCGCCCCGGCTCAGCAGGCGTTTCACCTCCCCGTCAGCCCGGCCGCGGGATCCTCGCGGCCGCCCGGGGACCGTTCGGTCATCGCAAGCCCGCGCACGACCACAATCGGAAGGAGGCAGGGGCGTCCCGCCCGTGGCCGAGGCCAGGGGCACACGCTCCGGAACGCCGATGAAGATCTTGGTCATCGGTGGGGCCGGCTTCATCGGCTCCCACTACGTCCGCACGCTCAACGCGGACGGTGCCACCGTGACTGTCGTCGACAAGCTCACCTACGCCGGCAACCCGGCGAACCTGGAGGGCGCCGCCCACGACTTCGTGCACGGCGACATATGTGACGCCGAACTGATGGCCGCCGTGGTGCCCGGCCACGACCTCGTCATCAACTTCGCGGCCGAGACCCACGTGGACCGGTCCATCGCCGGCGCCGGGGAGTTCGTGCGGACCAACGTGCTCGGCACGCAGACCCTGATGCAGGCCTGCCTCGACGCGGGCACCCAGCGGGTGGTGCAGGTCTCCACCGACGAGGTCTACGGATCGATCGACGTCGGCTCCTGGAAGGAGGACACGCCGCTGCGGCCGCGCTCGCCGTACTCGGCGGCCAAGGCGGGCGGCGACATGATCGCCCTCGCCTACGCGGTCACCCACGGCCTGCCGGTCTCCATCACCCGCTGCGGCAACAACTACGGGCCCTACCAGTATCCGGAGAAGCTCATCCCGCTGTTCGTCACCAACCTCCTGCAGGGGCGCAAGGTCCCGCTCTACGGCGACGGCGGCAACGTCAGGGACTGGGTCCACGTCGACGACCACTGCGCGGGCATCCGGCTCGTCGCCGAGCGGGGCGAGCCCGGCGAGGTCTACCACATCGGCGGCACGGCGGAGATGAGCAACATCGAGCTCATCACCCAGCTGCTGGCGGCCTGCGGGGCCGACTGGGACATGGTCGAGCGCGTCGAGGACCGCAAGGGGCACGACCGCCGCTACTCCCTGGACGACTCCCGGCTGCGCGCCCTCGGCTACCGGCCGGGCGTCCCGTTCGAGCAGGGCCTGGCCGACACGGTCCGCTGGTACGCCGACAACCCGGGCTGGTGGAAGGCGGCGACGAACCGGCCCGACGGGCACGGCGCGCTCGCGGCCACCGGCGCCGGGCAGCGCGGCGAGGCGGGCGCATGAGCCGGTGGCTGGTCACCGGCGCCTCCGGCATGCTCGCGACCGAGCTGCTGAGCCGCCTGAAGGCCGCGGGGGAGCCCGTCCTCGCCCTCCGCAAGGACGAGCTCGACCTCCGTGACACCTCCGCCGTGCACCATCTGGTGTCGGCCTGCCGGCCGGACATCGTGGTCAACTGCGCCGCGTGGACGGCGGTGGACGACGCCGAGACGCGCGAGGACGAGGCGCTGGCCGTCAACGGGCACGGGGTGCGGGCACTGGCCGAGGCGTGCGGGCGCCTCGGCGCGCGGATGATCCATCCCTCCACGGACTACGTCTTCGACGGGAGCGGGGTGGACCCCTACCCCGAGGACGCCCGGCCCTGCCCGGTCAACGCCTACGGGCGCACCAAGCTCGCCGGCGAGCGCGCCGTGCTGGAGGTGCTGCCCGAGACCGGCTACGTCGTGCGGACCGCCTGGCTGTACGGCGCGGCCGGCAGGAGCTTCGTCGGCACCATCGCCGGTCTGGAGCGGACCCGGCCGGTGCTGGACGTCGTCGACGACCAGATAGGCCCGCCCACCTGGGCCGGCGACCTGGCCGCGGGGCTCGTCGAGATGGGGCGGACCGGCCCCCCGCCGGGGATCTACCATGCCACCGGTGCGGGTCAGACGAGCTGGTACGGCTTCGCGAGGGAGATCTTCACGCTGCTGGGCGCGGACCCGGACCGGATCAACCCGGTGCCGGCCAAGGAGTTCGCGCGTCCCGCGTCGCGGCCGGCCTACAGCGTGCTGGGACACGAGCGCTGGGACCGGGCGGGACTGCCGCCGATGCGGGACTGGCGCGAGGCGCTACGGGAATCCGATGTGCTCGTCAACTGCTAGGCGCGGCCGGCCGGCCCTCGGGAGAGGCGAGGCCCTCGTAGTAGGCCACGCAGGCGCCGTAGTCGGGCAGCAGCCCCGCGTCCAGGGCCTCCTTGAGGGTGGGGGCGGCGGCGTCCTTGTCCGACAGGATCGGCTCCACCCCGGCGGGCCAGTCGATCGCGAGGGTCGGGTCGAAGGGGTGGACGCCGTGCTCGCGCCCGGGGGCGTAGGGCTGCGAGCACATGTAGACGACCGTGGCCTGCTCGCTGAGTGCCATGAACCCGTGGCCCAGCCCCTCGGCGACGTAGAGGCCGCGCCGGGACTCCTCGTCCAGGCGCATGGCCTCCCACCGCCCGAAGGTGGGTGAGCCGACGCGGATGTCCACGACGACGTCGAGGACGGCCCCGGAGACACACGTGACGTATTTGGCCTGGCCAGGCGGGACGTCGGCGAAGTGGATGCCCCGCAGGACGCCCCGCTTGGAGACCGAGACGTTGGCCTGGGCGAGATCCAGCCGATGGCCGATGGATCGCTCCAGGTCGGCGGAGCGGTACAGCTCCAGGACCGCGCCGCGGGGGTCGGAGTGGATACGCGGTGTATGGCACCAGATTCCGGCGATGCTGAGGGGTTCCATGGCCGAAGCATGCCACAGCGGACCCGTGTAACACCGCCGAAGTATCGGGCGAAATCCTAGGGTTCGCGCTCGATGAAATGATCTTTATGGAGACCGGTCGAGCCGCGTTCCGCGGCTAGGGAGTGTATTGATGACAACCTGCCGGCTGTGCGGCTCCCCGAGCCTCGCCAGCGTCGTCGACCTCGGCGCGACACCGCCCTGCGAGCGGTTCCTCACCGCTGAGCAGCTCGACGAGCCCGAGACCACCTACCCGCTGCACCTGCGGGTCTGCACCGACTGCTGGCTGGCGCAGATCCCGCCGCTGATCACGCCAGAGGACACCTTCACCGAGTACGCCTACTTCTCGTCGTACTCGACCTCGTGGGTGGAGCACGCCCGGGAGTTCGTCGCCGGGGCGGTCGACCGGCTGGGGCTGGACGGCGACTCGTTCGTGGTCGAGGTGGCCAGCAACGACGGATACCTGCTGCGGCACGTGGTCGAGCGGGAGATCCGGTGTCTGGGCGTCGAGCCGTCGAAGAACGTCGGCGAGGCGGCCAGGGAGAAGGGCGTGCCGACCCTGACGGCCTTCCTCGGCCCCGAGACCGGCGCCGCGGTCCGTGCCGAGCACGGGCCCGCCGACCTGGTGGTGGCCAACAACGTCTACGCCCACATCCCCGACGTCATCGGATTCACCAAGGGCCTGCGCGCGCTCGTGGCCGACGACGGGTGGGTCTCCATCGAGGTCCAGCACCTGCTCACCCTGATGGAGCACAACCAGTACGACACGATCTACCACGAGCACTTCCAGTACTACACGGTCGCCTCCGCGCAGCGTGCCCTGGCCTCCGGCGGGCTGTCCCTCGTGGACGTCGAGCTGCTGCCGACCCACGGCGGCTCGATCCGCCTGTGGGCGCGGCCGCAGGAGGCGGCCGGCGAGCCGGGCGAGCGGGTGGACCGGGTGCTCGCCGCGGAGAAGGCCGCGGGCCTGCACGAGCTGGCCGGATACACCGAGTTCGCCGCCCGGGTGGCCCGGGTCCGGCGGGAGCTGCTGAAGTTCCTCGTCGAGGCCGCCGAGCAGGGCAAGACAGTGGTCGGCTACGGCGCCCCCGGCAAGGGGAACACGCTGCTCAACCACTGCGGGGTCCGCCCGGACCTGCTGTCGTACACAGTGGACCGCAACCCCTACAAGCACGGCAGGTTCACCCCCGGCACGCGGATCCCGATCCTGCCTCCGGAGCGGATCGCTGAGGACCGGCCCGACTACGTGCTGGTCCTGCCGTGGAACCTCCGCGAGGAGCTCACCGGCCAGCTGTCCTCCGTACACACGTGGGGAGGCCGGCTGGTCTTCCCCATCCCCAGCCTGGAGATCGTCGAGGTGAACCCGTGAAGGTCGTGCTCTTCTGCGGCGGATACGGAACGCGGATGCGCACCGGCACCCCCGGTGACGTGCCCAAGCCCATGCAGCTCGTGGGCCCCCGGCCGCTCATCTGGCATGTGATGCGCTACTACGCGCACTTCGGGCACACGGAGTTCATCCTCTGCCTCGGTTATGGAGCGCACCACATCAAGGACTTCTTCCTCAACTACCAGGAGACCATCTCCAACGACTTCATCCTGCGCGGCGGCCGGGTCGAGCTGCTGTCCACCGACATCTCCGAATGGTCGATCTCCTTCGTGCAGACCGGGATCGAGTCGCCGATCGGCGAGCGGCTGCGCCGGGTCCGCGACCACCTCGACGGCGCGGAGATGTTCCTGGCCAACTACGCCGACGTGCTCACCGACGCGCCGCTGCCGGAGATCATCGACCGCTTCGCCGCGTCCGACGCGGGCGCCTCCATGATGGTCGTCCCGCCGTCGGACACCTTCCACTGCGTGGAGCTCGGCGAGAGCGGGATGGTCGGCGGGATCACCCCGGTCAGCCAGATGCCGCTCTGGGTGAACGGCGGATACTTCGTGCTCCGCCAGGAGGTCTTCGACCACATCCCGCCGGGCGGCGACCTCGTCGCCGACGGCTGCGCCGAGCTCGCCAAGCGCGGCCGGATGCTCGCCTACCCGCACCGCGGATACTGGCGGCCGACCGACACGGTCAAGGAGCGGGTCGCCCTCGACGAGGCGTACTCGCGGGGCGATCGACCGTGGGCGCTGTGGGAGCGGGAGCCCGCGGGGCAGCCGGCATGATCGGATTTCGGCCGGCCGGGGCGGGCGGGACAGCCGGGAGCGGCGGGGTGCGGAGCGTCGCGCTGCTCGCCGCCCACTGCGACGACATCGCCATCGGCGCGGGCGGCAGCCTGCTGACCGTCTGCTCGGCGCACCCCGGCGTCCGGGTGGACGCGCTGGTGCTCTCCGGCGGCGGCACCGAGCGGGAGGACGAGGAGCACGCGGCGCTGACCGCCTTCTGCCCCGGCGCCGACCTGCGGCTCACCGTGCTGAAGCTGCCCGACGGGCGGCTGCCCGCGCACTGGGACGAGGCGAAGGGCGCCGTGGAGGAGCTGCGCGCGCGGACCGACCCGGACCTGATGTTCGCGCCGCACCCCGGCGACGCCCACCAGGACCACCGCGGACTGGCCCGGCTGGTGCCCACGGCCTTCCGCGACCACCAGGTGCTCGGCTACGAGATCGTCAAATGGGACGGCGATCTCGGACGGCCGTCGGTCTACCAGCCGCTCACCCCCGAGGTGGCGGAGGCGAAGGTGACCCTGCTCCAACAGCACTACCCCTCACAACGGCGGCGTCCCTGGTACGACCGTGAGGCGTTCCTCGGGCTGGCGCGCATCCGCGGGATCGAGTGCCATGCGCGCTACGCGGAGGCGTTCCACGTCAACAAGTTGACTCTCGATCTGGCTGGAGGATGAACCGGATGCGCGTACTGCTGACCGGGCACCAGGGCTACCTGGGAAGTGTGATGGCTCCGGCGCTCGCCGAGGCGGGCCACGAGGTGATCGGCCTGGACTCGGGGCTGTTCGCCGACTGCGTTCTGGGTCCCATGCCGGACGACCCCCGCGGTCACTCGGTCGACCTGCGAGACGTCACCGCCGACGAGCTGGCGGGGGTGGACGCCGTGGTGCACCTGGCCGCGCTGTCCAACGACCCGCTCGGCTCGCTGGCGCCCCAGCTCACCTACGACATCAACCACCACGCGTCGGTGCGCCTGGCCCGGCTGGCCCGCGAGGCGGGCGTGCGCCGGTTCCTGTACGCCTCCACCTGCTCGGTCTACGGCGCCTCCGGCGGCGACGGCCTGGTCGGCGAGGACGCGCCGCTGCGCCCGGTGACCCCCTACGCCGAGTCCAAGGTCCGGGTCGAGGACGACCTGGCCGAGCTGGCCGACGACGACTTCACCCCGGTCTTCCTGCGCAACGCCACCGCGTTCGGGTTCTCGCCCCGGCTCCGGGCGGACATCGTGCTGAACAACCTCGTCGGGCACGCGCTGCTGTCGGGCACGGTGCGGGTGCTGTCCGACGGCACCCCGTGGCGGCCGCTGGTGCACGCCGAGGACATCGCGGAGGCGTTCGTCCTGGCCCTGGCCGCCCCCCGGGAGGTCGTGCACGCCCGGGCGTTCAACGTCGGCACCGAGGAGAACAACGTGACCGTGGCGGAGATCGCCGCCGAGGTCGTCGAGGCGGTGCCCGGCGCCGAGCTGGTGATCACCGGTGAGGCCGGGGCGGACCCGCGCTCCTACCGGGTGGACTTCTCCCGCATCCGCGCCGCACTGCCCGGCTACCAGGCGCGCTGGACGGTCAAGGAGGGCGCGGTCGAGCTGGTCGAGGCGTACCAGCGGCACGGCCTGACCGAGCACGACTTCCAGCACCGTTTCACCAGGCTCGCCCGGCTGTCGGCCCGCCGCGCCGAGGGCAGCGTCGACGGCGCGCTGCGCCCGTACGGGGCGGTCGCCGGTGACGATTGAGACCGTGGGGCGTCAGATGCACGCCCTGGTCGAGCGGCTCTACCCGCTGTGCCGGAGCATCACCGGCGACGGGGTGCGCCGCACTCTGGAGATCGTCGGCGAGTCGGTCCCCCTGCGGATCCACGAGGTGCCGACGGGGACCGAGGTCCTCGACTGGACGGTGCCCAAGGAGTGGAACATCCGTGACGCCTACGTCAAGGACGCCTCGGGCGCCCGGGTGGTCGACTTCGCCGAGTCCAACCTCCACGTCGTCGGCTACAGCGTCCCGGTGTCGGCCGTCATGTCCCTGCGGGAGCTCCGCCCCCATCTGCACACCCTGCCCGAGCAGCCCGACCTGATCCCCTACCGGACGAGTTACTACGCCGAGACGTGGGGCTTCTGCCTGCGGGAGAGCACCCTGGCGGGCCTGCCGGAGGGCGACTACGAGGTCAGGATCGACTCGACCCTCGCCGACGGTCACCTGACCTACGGCGAGCACGTGGTGCCGGGGCAGGTCTCCGAGGAGGTGCTCGTCTCCTGCCACGTGTGCCATCCCTCGCTGGCCAACGACAACCTGGCGGGCGTCGCCGTGGCGGCCGAGCTCGCACGGCGGCTGGCCGGGACCGACCCGTACTACACCTACCGCTTCCTGTTCATGCCCGGCACGATCGGCGCGATCACCTGGCTGGCGCGCAACCGGGAGCGTTCCGAGAGGGTCAAGCACGGGCTCGTGCTGGCCTGCGCCGGAGACGGCGGCGCGCTGACCTACAAGCGCAGCAGGCGCGGGGACGCGGAGATCGACCAGGTGGTCCGGCACGTCCTGCGGACCTCGGGGCGCGAGCACCGGATCGTGGACTTCTCGCCGTACGGCTACGACGAGCGGCAGTTCTGCTCGCCCGGTTTCGACATGCCGGTCGGCTCACTGACCCGCACGCCGTACGCCGGCTACCCGGAGTACCACACCTCGGCGGACAACCCGGACTTCGTCTCACCCGAGGCGATGGCCGACACGCTGGAGACCTGCTGGGAGATCACGCGGGTGCTGGAGCGCAACCGGCGTTACGTCAACCTCAGCCCGTACGGCGAGCCGCAGCTCGGCCGGCGGGGCCTGTACGGGTCGCTGGGCGGCCGCAGCGACACCAAACAGGCGCAGATGGCGATGTTGTGGGTGCTGAACCTCTCCGACGGGGAGCACAGCCTGCTGGACATCGCGGAACGGTCCAACCTGCCCTTCGCCGCCGTGGCGGATGCGGCACAGGCCCTGCGTGGTGCAGGACTGCTCAAGGAGAAGGGGAAATGACGCAGGTCCAGACCGTCATGGGTGCCGGGACGCTCAACCTCCGGGTCGGTGAGCTGGTCGAGGTGCTCAGCGAGGCCGAGATCATGGCCACGCTGGACGAGAGGGGCGAGCTGGACGCGCTGCCCTTCATGCCGGAGATGCTGGCCTTCTGCGGGCAGCGGCTCACCGTGCACAAGGTCGCCCACAAGCTCTGCGACACGATCAGCCGTACCGGCATGCGGCGGATGGAGCGCGCCGTGCACCTGACCGGGGCGCGCTGCGGCGGCCAGGCGCACGGCGGCTGCCAGACGGCCTGCCTGATGTACTGGAAGGAGGCGTGGCTGAAGCGGGTGGAGCCCGGTGACCCCCCGGCGTCCGCCCCGCGGGATCCCGCGGCCTCCGGCGGCGGACCCGGGGCCGCTGCTCCGGGCGGCCTCGCGGCGGGCCGGCCCCTCCTGCCGATCCTGGAGGTCGCCGCCCGGAAGGAGCCCGGCCCGGACGGGGAGGAGCGCTTCTCCTGCCAGGCCACCGAGCTGCTGCGGGCCGCGCCCACCTGCCTGCCGTTCAAGGACGTCCGGCAGTACGTCATGGATGTGCGCACCGGCAACGCGGGCATGTTCTTCGCGCTCCGCGCCTTTCTCGTCGGACTTTTCAACCGCTTTCAGGACCGGAGCGGGCGGGTGCTGCCAAGCTGGCTGCGGATCAGGGGCGGCCTCCGGTGGGGGTTCGTCAAGGGCGGGCTCGTCGGCGCGACGCCGAGCGTCACCCTCGACCTCCGGCCGGGAGAGCTCGTCCGGATCAAGTCCAAGGAGGAGATCGTCAAAACCCTCAACCAGGACCTGCTCAACCGCGGGATGGGGTTCGAGGAGGAGATGTCGCGCTACTGCGGGCAGACGGCGCGGGTGCTCTCGCGGGTCGATCGGTGCATCGACGAGAAGACCGGCCGGATGCTCCAGATGAAGTCCCCGTGCATCGTGCTGGAGGGCGTCGTCTGCGCGGGCGCTTACACCGTCAGCTGCCCGCGTGAGTTCATCCCGTTCTGGCGGGAGATCTGGCTGGAACGGATCGAGGAGCCCGCCTGACCCGACCGCCGCCGCCGAGACGGCGCCGGCGGCCCGGCGGGCTGGCTGTGAAAGGTAAGACATGGAAGACAGACAGGGCGCGGAGCCGGCGACGGGCACGGACCCGGAGTCCGGGCCGCCCGGCCCGGCCGCCTCCCCGGACGGGGAGAACGGCCGGGTCGGGGAGATCGGCCGCCAGGCCGGTCGCGGGCTGCGCTGGAGCGTGCTGGGCAACCTGGCGATGAAAGTCGGCTCGTTCGCCATGAGCCTGGTCCTCGCCCGCCTGCTGGTACCCGAGGACTTCGGCGTCTTCGCCATCGCGCTGGCGGCCAGCCAGCTCGTCGTCCACATCAACGACGCCGGCATCATCGCGGCGACCGTGCAGTGGCGGGGCAGGCTTGAGGACATGGCGCCCACGGCGACGGTCGTGGCCATCGTGTCCAGCGGCGTCCTGTACGGGATCTTCTGGGTGATCGCGCCGTTCTTCGCGCAGCTGTCCGGGAGCGAGGAGGCCACCTGGGTGATCCGGGTCCTCGCGGCCACCAACGTCGTCTACGGCCTGACCGCCGTGCGCAGCGCGGCGCTGCTGCGCAGGTTCGAGCAGGACAAGCTCACCAAGGCCAACCTGGTGGGCTTCCTGGTGAACGCCACGGTCTCCATCACGCTCGCCGCCGGGGGCGCCGGGGCCTTCAGCTTCGCCTGGGGCCAGCTCATGGGCACCGTGGTCACCGGGGTGCTGGTGGTCGCCTTCGCGAGGCTGCGGATCCGGATCGGCCTCGACCGCGCGGTCGTCAGGCGGCTGCTGACCTTCGGACTCCCGCTGTGCGTGAGCCTCGGCATCGAGGGCGTGCTGCTCAACGCCGACTCCGTCATCGTCGGCAACGCCCTCGGGCCCACCCTGCTCGGCCTCTACCTGCTGGCCTTCAACATCTCGAGCTGGGTGCCCGGCCTGATCGGCACGGCCGTCCGCTACGTCGCCCTGCCCAGCTTCTCGCGGCTGGCGGAGGAGGATCCGCGGTCGCTGTCGCTGGGCGTGCAGCGGGCGGTCCCGCTGCTGCTGTCCATCGTGCTGCCGATCGCGGTGATGATGGGCACGCTCGCTCCCGCGCTGGTGGTCTTCCTGTACGGCGAGCGCTGGGCGCCCTCCGCCGAGGTGCTGCGTTTCCTGGCGATCGTGATGGCCGTGCGGATGCTGACCGCCCTGGCCTTCGACGTCCTGGCCTCTCTCGGCGCCACCAAGTCCACCGTCTGGCTCAACCTGGGTTGGGCCGTGACGTTGCTGCCCGTGCTGACGGCCGGCGCGCGGCTGGACGGCATCCGCGGCGCGGCGATCGGGCACGCGGTGGTCGCCGTCCTGGTGGCCCTGCCGCTGGCGACGCTGGCCCTGCACCGGGCGGGAGTGGTCCTCGCCCCGGTCGCCTCCGCCCTGGTGCGCCCGCTGCTGGGCGGCGTGCTCGCGGTGGTCGTCATGATGTCGCTGGCCCAGGTCACCCGTGGCGTCCCGCTGGTCCAACTGTGCGTGGCGGGCGGCACGGGGCTGCTCGCCTACGTCCTCGTCGTCGTGCCGCAGGCGGTGCTCAGGCAGCTGGGCGGCAGGGTGACCGAGCTGATCCCCTTACGCTCTCGCTGACTGGAGAAGGAAACCGGATGCTTGACTCCGACACCCTGGTGTCCATCGGACTGCCGGTGCGCAACGGCGCCGAGCGGCTGGACGGCGTGGTCCGGTCGGTCCTGGCGCAGGACCACACGGACATCGAGCTGGTGATCTGTGACAACGCCTCCACCGACGACACCGAGGAGTTCTGCCGGGAGCTGGCGCGCTCCGACGACCGGGTCGTCTACCACCGGCAGCCGCACAACGTGGGGCTGCTCAACAACTTCGTGCACGCGGGGCGGATCGCCCGGGGGACGTTCTTCCGCTGGGTGGGCGACGACGACCGGCTGGACCCCGCCTGCGTCTCCCGCTCCCTGAGCGCCTTCGCCCAGGACGAGCGCCTCATCCTGGTCACCACGCAGGTGGCCTACACCGATCCCGACGGCACCACCAGCACCGGCGTCTACGACGGCGGGGGCCTGCTGTCCGACGACCCGGCCGAGCGGTTCGCCGAGATGCTGCGCATGCTCAACGAGAGCCACCTGCTGATCGACCCCCTGTACGGCCTGATGCGCCGGGCCTCCGTAGTCGGCATCCCCCGGCGCAACATGCTCCGTGAGGACGAGGTCTTCGCGGCGAAGCTCGCGCTGGCCGGGCCGTGGGGCCACGTGCCCGAGGTGCTGGCCCACCGTAACTGGAAGCACGAACGCATCGGGGTGGTCGGCCGCCGCCTCGGCGTGCCCGCCTGGCAGGCGCGCTTCTCCTCGACCCTGCAGTACCGCGAGATCCTGCGCTGGCTGGGCGAGGCCCCCCTCACCGAGGAGCAGCGCCGCCGCGCGTACGCCGCCGCGCACCGGATGTACGCCCGCCGCCAGTGGCGGACGGTTTCGCATCGCAGCCGCAAGCTCGTGCGGCTGGGCACCGGGCTGCTCCTGCCCGGCCGGGCCGCCGGGCGCCCGTCGGGCAGAAGCTGATCATGAACCACCGTGCGCGTGCCCGGCGCGCCGACCGCATCAGTCGCATCAGTCGTGAACAAGTCGTGAACAAGGGAGAGCGCTCAGGATGACCACCGTCTTTTCCAACAGCGTGGTGGACGACGACACCCGGCGCGGCCTGCTCTACGAGGGGAAGGTGTTCACCTACTCCGCGACACCGGCCTCCAAGGAGCTCGTCGGCCTCGCCCATCAGCTGATCACCGAGGCGTTCGGCGGCCGTGACCCGGAGACCGCGCAGTTCGACATGCCGGTCGAGGAGTTCGCGGCGCTGCTCGCCGGGCTCAAGCCGAGGTTCATCCATCACCCCCGGTGCAAGGAGCTGCTGCCGGCCGTCCTCGCCGATCTCGGCTGCCCGCTCGACCGGACCTACTTCGACGTCCCCCGGCTGCGCACCTCCACCTCCAACGACTACCTCACCTCCGGGATCTCCTACGCCTTCCACCCGCACCGCGACTGCTGGTACTCCGCGCCGTTCAACCAGCTCAACTGGTGGATCCCGATCTACCCGGTGGTGCCGGAGAACGTGATGGCCTTCCACCCGAAGTATTTCGACCGCCCCGTGCGCAACGGGAGCGCGCGCTACGACTACGCCGAGTGGAACCGGACCAGCCGGCTCAGCGCGGCCCAGCACGTGCGCAGCGACACCAGGGAGCAGCCGAGGCCCGAGGAGCCGGTCGAGCTCGACCCGCAGGTGCGGGTGGTGCCCGAGCCGGGCGGGGTGATGCTGTTCTCCGGCGCGCAGCTGCACTCGACGGTCCCCAACACCTCGGGCAGGACCCGCTTCAGCATCGACTTCCGGACCGTGAACATCGACGACGTGCGGGCGCGCCGGGGCGCGGCCAACGTGGACGCGGCGTGCACCGGCACGACCCTGCGCGACTTCGTGCGCTGCACCGACCTCGACCCGATGCCGGAGGAGCTGGCGCTGGAGTACGAGGCCGAGGCGCTGGCGCGGGTGAGCTGACGGCCCCGGCCGCCGCCCGTCGCCTACGGCGCGGGACGTACGGCCGCGCGCATCCGTGACAATCTGGCCCGTGCCGCCTCGCGCAGCGCGGGCCAGCTGCGGTGCCGCTGGAAGGGGAGCTCGAAGACCGCCGCGAACGTCCGGGCCGCCAGCAGGGCCACCGGTACGGCCAGCACGAGCGCGGCCAGGAACGCGGGCAGGCCCGCGGGCACGTTCGGTGCGACGACCAGCTGGTGGATCGCCACGACGATCGGGGCGTGGATCAGGTAGAGCGTGTAGGAGAAGGAGCCCAGGCTCCGGATCGGCCGCAGGTCCAGCAGCCGGACCAGGAAGGCCGGGCGGCCCGTCGCCACCGCGGCCAGCAGCAGGCCGACCGCGGGACCGAGCGCGATGTCGATCCAGAAGTAGTTCCCCACCGTCCAGACCGAGCCCCGCACGACGATCACCGCGAGCACCGGGACGGCGGCGAGCAGCGCCAGCCAGTGCCAGGGCAGCCGCCGCAGGCGGTCGCCCGCGGCGATGACGCCCGCGGCGACCACGCCCACCGCGAACAGCACGGCGAACTGGGGCGTCAGCCGCATCAGCATGCCCACGGCGGGCACGGCGGGCGCGAGCAGGCCGATCGCCGCCACGATCACGGTGACGGCGCCGAGCATCACGGCCGCGCCCGCCCTGCGCAGGATCAGCAGCAGCAGCGGGAAGACGAGATAGAGCTGGGCCTCGATGGCGATGGACCAGAAGGCCCCGTTGGGGCTCGGCGCGCCGAAGAGGTCCTGCAGCAGCAGGCCGTAGACGACCACCGACTTGGCGGTGGGCGGTCCCTCTCCCGGCTGGGAGACCAGGGTCCAGGCGATCACCAGGCTGAACACCAGCGCGGCCCAGTAGGGCGGCAGGATGCGCCAGGCGCGGCGCTGGGCGAACCGGCCCATGCCGCCCAGCCGCCATCCTGACCGTGCGGGGGAGACGGCCAGCGAGAAGCCCGACAGGACGATGAAGACCACCACCGCGATGTGCCCGTAGAGCAGCCAGCCGAGCCAGCCCGGGCCGGTGTCGGCCGGGTATCCGGGGAAGGCCATCAACCAGCAGTGGTGCACCATGACGAACAGGGCCGCGACGCCGCGGATCCCGTCCAGCCCCGCCAGCCTGCCGCGGTCTCCGGACACCCGCCCGACCGGCCCGCCGGAGTCTCCGGAAGGCCGTACCTGATCGCCGGCCGGGCCATCCCGAACATCCCTTTCGGGCGATTTCATCCGATAAACCCCCATCTTGAGGTGATGGGGGCGCTCACATCTCCCCCTTTTTGGCCTATCGACGGGTCTATCGCTGTATCGTCACCAGACGTAACATCCGATGAGGGAATGCGACGTGGCCTGCCCGGTGTCCGGCTGGTGTAACGGGAGATCCGCGCTCGCCGATGGGTAGTTGGTTGTATGTCTCGGGGGGTGGCGGTGCCCCGTCATAAATTAGGGGCGGAGAAATATGGACTTCTGGAAGGCCATATTCGGGCTCGTCAAGCGTAGAACCATCGGCCCTCCCCTGGCCGCACTCGCGCTCGCCGCGGCGGCCCTGGTCTTCTTCCTGATGCCCACCTCCTACGTGTCGACCGCGTCCATGGTGCTGACGACCCCCGCGACCGGTGGAACGCTCCCGTCCGACCCGACCAAGCCGCTCGGGCTGACGAACCCGTTGCTTCAGTTCAGCGACGGTCTGCGGGTCACGGCCGGCATCCTCATCCTCTCCATGAACGCCCCCGAGGTCGCCGCCGAGCTGGGCGTGGTGAAGGACGGCACCACCGAGATCACGATCAACGACGGCCGCACCAACCCGAACCTGCTGGGCATCAGCACGAACGGCCCGTTCGTCTACGTGGAGGTCCAGAGCAGGTCCGCCGCCACCGCCCAGGACGTGGTGCTCAAGGCCAAGCAGCGCGTCCGCCGGGAGCTGGCCAACCGCCAGCAGGCGCTCAAGGCCCCGCGCTCCACCTTCATATCGATCGTCGACGTGGTGCCCTCCTCCACCCCCGAGGCCAAGCTCTCGGGGAAGCTGACGGCCGCCGGCGGGACCCTGTTCCTCGTGCTCCTGGCCGGCATCACCATCGCCTACGCCGCGACCCAGATGCGCAGGGGCGGGCGCTCCGCCGATCCCGCGTCCGCGCCGGCTCCCGCGGGCGGGCGCGGCGGGCCGGGGGCGGCCGCGCTCTCCACCCCCGACCCCGTCGACACCCCCTTGACCGTCTACCCGCGCACGGATGTGCGAGAGTCCGCCGAAGGACCGTTCCAAGACGACTCCGAGCAGCTTGTCGTCCTGATCGAGAACGAGCCGTTCGCGCACCGGGACGACGAGGCCGGCGACACCATCGTGTTCATGCGGGCCAGCGGCCGCGACGACCACGAGAAGTGACCGGGCCCGCGACGTCCTCCCCGTGGCCGCCCGGCGGTCATCCGGTGATCTGAGCGCACCGCTCGATGGCGGCCCGCCGCGCGTCCGCCGGGGTCTCCGACTTCGCCGAGATCATCATCGCCACCGCCTCGGGGCCCAGCCGGTCGGCGAACGCGATGGCCCCCTCGCGGTCCAGCGGGGTCCGCTGCCAGTTCTTGTGGCAGATCGTGGTGTTGGAGGGCGGGGGCGGCGTGTCCTCGCCCAGGACCTCGTCGACGAACACGCCGTAGAGCATGAACTCCGAGATGTGCAGGCGGGAGTTGAAGGCGTCCAGCCAGTCTCGCCCGGTGGTCTCGCTCACCCGCCGCTGCATGGCGCGGACGGTGGCCGGGGTCCAGAAGTTCAGAGCGGTCACGTAGTCGGTCAGCGGAGGCGGCGGCGCCGGGGGGAGACCGAGCAGCTCGCGGGAGACCTGGTGCCACAGGACGTGCCGCTCCATGTCCGCGGTCACCCCCTTCTCCTCCCGGTGCAGGCACAGCCGCCCGTCGGCGGTGAAGCTCTCCACGGTCGTCGGGCGGACCAGCACCACGTCGGAGTCGGCGATCATCACGGCGTCCGCGTCGAGCCGGCCGGCAAGGGCGATCTTGAGCGTCTGCTGCATGACCCAGCCCCGGACCGGGGGCCACGGCCTGCGGGAGTTGGCCCACAGGTGGTAGGGGGCCAGGCGGAAGTAGCGCTTCGGAAGGAGCTCCCCGTAGGTCCATATACGGCAGCGCGGCCCGGCGTACTTGGCGAAGACGCTCTTCCAGACCGGAGAGATGATCACGTGGTGCACGGTCTCGTCCGAGGTGTATTCCAGAACCGACCGGTGCAGATCGGCGAACAGCTCCGCGTCGGGCCCGTGACTCGGGGTGATGACGGCCAGCTCGGTCATGGACGGTGGGCTCCAGTCATGCGGGATCAGTGGTCATGAAACACCCCCAATCAGTATCGTCACATCAATTGCTCCGTTACGGCGGGCGTTCAGCGCAACCTCGGGCCCGTTCCGATTCCGAGTAACGCCTCGCCCCGGTCCGGGCGATGACCATTAGCGGGCTTCTGTGCGGTCGCCCGTCGTCAGGTTCGGGGAGGAAGCGCGCATGGACTTCTGGGGAACGGTCCTTGTCGTTTTCCGCCGCTGGTACATCTTCCTGCCGATATTCGCGCTGTCGCTGACCGCCGCCGGTGGCCTCTACTCGACGATCCCCACGACCTACACCTCCAGCGCCGTCCTCATCCTGACCACGCCGACCACCGGCGGGAGTCTGCCGACCAACCCGGACATCCCCAACGGCCTGACCAACCCCATGCTCAACTTCGACCACGGGCTGAGCGTCTCGGCCTCGATCCTCATCGCGGCGATGGGGACCTCGGACATGGCGGCCGAGCTCGGCGTGACGGACGGCGGAGACTTCGGCTTCAAGGTCACCAACGGCGGCAACAACCTTGAGTCGCTCGCCACTGGACCGTTCCTGTTCATCGAGGGCGAGGCGTCCTCGGCGGCCGGCGCGCAGGACATCGTCAAGCGGGTCATCGTGCGGGCGAAGGCCGAGCTGGACCACCGGCAGAAGGTGGTGCGGGCCCCCGTGGCGACCTACATCACCACCTACGAGGCGGTGCCGCCGACCACCCCGATGGCGCAGCGGGGCCGGAAACTGCGCGCCGTCGCGGCGGCCGCGGGCGTGGGCGTCGTGGCGAGCCTGTGCGCCACGTTCATGGCCGAGAGCTTCTTCCACCGGCGCAGGCTCCGCGGCCAGAGCGGCGTCCCGGACCACGCCGGTGCGCTTCCGGACCCGGATCCCGCGCCGGTCAGGGCCGCCCTCAACGGCCGGTCGCCCGCCGACGGCCCGGTTGCGAGGCACTGACCCATGGTGGCCAAACTCGTCCTGCCGGCCCGCCGGCGTGCCGACGGCGCGACCCTGGCCGGGATCTTCGCCGTGACCCTGCTGATCGTCCCGGCCCGCATGGTCTTCCGGGCGCTGCCCCTGTCGATCACGCCGGCCAGCCTCATCGCCCTCGCCGCGGCCCTGCTGTGGCTGTGCGCCCACCTCACCCTCACGCTGGGGATGGCCAAGGGGCGCAACCCGGTGCGCACCGCGCTGTTCGTCTTCCTGACCGCGATGCTCGCCACCTACGGCTACGCCACCTACGGCTACATGCCCTCCGACGAGCTCAACCTCGCCGACCACGCCCTGGTCCTGCTGGTGGCCAACGCCGGGATCGCGCTCATGATGTGCGACGGGGTCCGCGGCGTCGCACGCCTCGACTTCGTGCTCCAGGCCCTCGTGGTGGCCGGCTCGGTCATCGCGGTGATCGGCGCCTGCCAGTTCCTGTTCGACCTCGACCTCACCCAATACATGCAGATCCCCGGACTCCGCTACACCTCCGAGGACGGGTTCATCACCGCGCGCTCCGACTTCCGCCGGGTCGCCGGGACGACCGGCCATCCCATCGAGTTCGGCGTCGTGTGCGCGATGCTCCTGCCGATCGCCGTCCACTACGGGTTCCAGGCCGGCGAACGCGCCGAGCCCGCCCTGCGGTGGTGGGTGTGCTCCGGGCTGATCGGGATGGGCCTGATGTTCTCGGTCTCGCGGTCCGCGGTGCTCGGGCTGGCCGGCGTCGGCGTCATCCTGTTCCTCGGCTGGCCCGCCCGGCGGCGGATGCACGCCATGGGAGTCGTCGTCGTCTTCCTGGTCCTGATGAGGATCATGGTTCCGGGGCTGCTGGGCACGTTCTACGGCCTGTTCGCGAACTTCGGCAACGACGACAGCATCCGCTACCGCACCCACGACTACGAGGTCGCCGCCCACGAGATCGCCAAGCACCTGTGGCTGGGCCGTGGAGCGGGCACGTGGTACGCCCCGAAACATCAGGTCTTCGACAACCAGTACATCCTGTCCACGGTGGAGACCGGCCTGATCGGCATCGGGGCGATCATCGGGATGTTCGGGTGCGCGATGTACGCGGGACTCCGGGCGCGCCACCTGAGCGACGATCCCGGCACCCGCGACCTGGGCCTCACCCTGGCCGCCTGCATGGTGGTCCCGCTGATCGGGGCGGCGACCTTCGACCTGCTGTCCTTCGCCATCGTCACCGGGCTGGCGTTCCTGCTGATCGGTGCCGCGGGGTCGTTGCTGCGCAGCGTCACCGAGTCGGCCGCGCTCCGGCCCCGCGCCCCCGGCGCGTCCTGGCCGTCCTGGCGCGTCCGCACCACCATGGAGCTGTTGCGCGGATCCGGTGGCACGGGCGGTCAGACCGGAGCCTGACCGCCCGCACCCGCGGCCTCACACTTCGAGCTCAGCCCTCACAGCTCAGCCCTCATCGGCCAAGCCTTCATCAGCTCAGCCTTCACACCTCAGCGGTCCCACGACCGAGGTGATCCGGTAGTTCTGGTCGATCGTCACCAGCGAGTTGTCGGCCCAGTCGATGGACCTGCAGTCGGCCTCGACCGGCCCGAAGAGCCAGGACTTGTCGACCAGCTTGTTGCCGCGCATGACCAGCTTTCCGCGCGCGTTCTTCAGCTGGATGCTGTAGGTGCCGCCCATCACGAGGTTGTCGGTGACGGTGGCGTCGACGATCTGGTCGTCGACCAGGAAGATCGGCGCGGTGACGTCCTTGGCGCCGCGCTGGTCGATGGTGTTGTGGTCGAAGATCAGGCCCTTGCCGGTGTCGTAGGTCTGGATGCCGTCGGAGTGGTCGCCGGGGTTGGAGCACAGGGCGGCGTAGGAGTCGCGGATGACGATGTCGTCGCCGGAGGCGCGGAAGCCGTCGCCGTGGCCGCGGATGTGCACGCGCAGGGCGGTGTATTTGTCCTGTCCGATGCCGGGCAGGGTCTGGCAGCCCTTGGCGGGTCCGATGGTCGAGTCGGTGATGGTGAAGCGGTAGCTCCGGGGCCCGTCGGCGTTGATGACGCCCCCGTCGATCCGGCTGTTCTTGATGGTCACGCCCTCGGCGTGGATCAGCAGGTCGCCCGGGATGTGCACGCCGTTCAGCACGGCGCCGGGCTTGGTGACCCGGTAGGCGGCGCCGTCCTCGTTGAGGGTCATCGCGGTCAGCGTGGTGCCGGGCGGCACGCCGGTGCAGGCCGGGGTCGGGTGGCCCGCGCAACCGCCGTTACCCGGGTCGGGGGTCAGCGTCGGCCCCGCGGTCAGCGTCGGCCGCAGAGTCGGTGTCACCTTCGGAGTCGAGGTCGGTGTCACCTTTGGAGTCGAGGTCGGTGTCACCTTCGGGGTCGAGGTCGGTGTCACCTTCGGGGTCGGCGTCTGCTCCGGGGTCGAGGTCGGTGTCACCTTCGGGGTCGGCGTCTGCTCCGGGGTCGAGGTCGGCGTCGGCGTGCCCGGCTTGGTGGGGCTGGTGCTGGGGCTGGGGCCGGTCTGACTCGGGCCGGGGCTGTGACCGCCGGGCTCGGTGGTGCTCGCGCTCGGGCTGGGGGCGGTGCTGTCGCTCGCGCTGGGGCTGGGGCCCGTGCCGTCGCTCGTGCTCGGGGTCGGGGTGCCCTCGCCGCTCGTGCTCGGGCTGGGACCCGTGCCGCCGCTCTCACTCGGACCCGTGCCGGGGGTCTGGTCGGTGCCGGAGGAGGTGACGCCCGGAGTGGGCGTGTCGGCCGGCGTCCACTCCGGTGCCGTCGGCTGGGGCGACTGTGTGGTCCCGGGGGCCGGAGAGCGGTCGCGCCACTTGAAGATGACGTCCACCCAGTAGTTGTAACCCTTGGGGTTCCACCGGCGCGGGAAGGCGCTCGTGCCGTACCCGAAGACTCCCGCGTTGCGGGAGGCCGTGGTCAGCGGGCCGGAACGGGCGGAGTCGAAGCCCGTGCTGCCGACGTAGTTGCCGCCCGCGCTGTGGTAGGAGACCGTGTAGACCTGCCTGGCCCTGAGCTGGACCGGCGAGGCGAAGCGGGCCTCCTGCCAGCCCGCGGCGCTCTCTCCGGCGAACGTGACGCGCGCCAGCCGCTTGCCGCCCGCGCTCCACAGGCTCCCGGTGTGCTTGCCCTTGTCACCGCGGGCCTTGTAGAAGCGGACCCCCGTCACCCAGCCGCTGTGGGCCGCGGTGAAGCGCATGCCCAGCTCGACGGGTGTGCGGTCCGCACGGGGTGATGCCTTCACCCGCGTGCCGGTCGACCAGAAGCTCGTCTCCTTGGGCTTGTACGGCCTGGCGGCGGGCGCGGGCTGCTCCGCGGCCGCCTGCTCCACGGTGGCGCCGTCACGGGTGAGGAACCAGACAGCCGGGACGGCCGCCGCCACGAGGGCCACGCCCAGGACTGCCGCCAGCCCCGGTTGCGTCCGCCGGCGGCGGGGTGGTCCGCCTTCGCTGGCTCCACCCCGGCGTGGGGGGCGTGTACTGGTCATCTCTCTGACCTCCGCGCCGATCTGCGGTCGGCTCGACAATGTGTCCGTTTGGTCCTCGCGCAGAGGACATTGTTGCGGTTGAGGTCATAGATACGCATCAGTTTTGCGGGTATTGCCCATAAGAGTTTTCAAATGACGATTGTCGGACTATGTCGTTTACTCGCTCTCCCAAGCGCGACGGGCATCTCCCGCGATGCGCCAACAATGCGGAAAAGCCGGTATGCGGGTCACCCCACGCAGCTCAGCGGGCCGACGGTCGAGGTGACGCGGTAGTTCTGGTCGATCGTCACCAGTGAGTTGTCGGCCCAGTCGATCGCCTTGCATTCCGAATCGACCGGACCGTAAACCCATGACTTGTCGACCAGTTTGTTGCCGCGCATGATCAGTTTTCCGCGCCCGTTCCGTAGCTGGATGCTGTAGGTGCCGCCCATGATCAGATTGTTGGTGATGACCGCGTCGACGATCTGTTTGTCCACGAGAAAGATCGGCGCGGTGACGTCCTTGGCGCCGCGCTGGTCGATGGTGTTGTGGTCGAAGATCAGGCCCTTGCCGGTGTCGTAGGTCTGGATGCCGTCGGAGTGGTCGCCGGGGTTGGAGCACAGGGCGGCGTAGGAGTCGCGGATGACGACGTCGTCACCGGAGGCGCGGAAGCCGTCGCCGTGGCCGCGGACGTGCACGCGCAGGGCGGTGTATTTGTCCTGTCCGATGCCGGGCAGGGTCTGGCAGCCCTTGGCGGGTCCGATGGTCGAGTCGGTGATGGTGAAGCGGTAGCTCCGGGGCCCGTCGGCGTTGATGACGAGCCCGTCGATCCGGCTGTTCCTGACCGTGACGTCGGCGGCGTGGATCAGCAGGTCGCCCGGGATGTGCACACCGTCCAGCACCGTTCCGGGAGTCCTGACCCGGTAGGCGGCGCCGTCCTCGTTGAGGGCCAGCGCGGTCAGCCTGGTGCCGGGCGGCACGCCGGTGCAGGCCGGGGTCGGATACTCGGGGCAGCGGGAGGCGGCCGTGGGCTCGACCGGGGTGCCGCTGGGCCTGCCCGTCGGGCTCTCGGCCGAGGAGGTGCATCCCGCCAGGGACATCACGGTGACCGCTGAGACGGCGGCGGCCAGACTCACCCATCGCATTGTCGTTCACTCCATCGCGTCCGGACCGCGGAGCCGGTCCCGCAGCTGTGCCCATGATCCCGCAGAAAGATCCCGTCCGCTGATCGCCGTCACCGGGAGCGGCCAGTGGATCCGCAGCTCGGGATCGTCGTAGCGGACGGAGAGGTCCTCGGCCGGGTCGTGCTCCCGGTCGATGCGGTAGCAGACGTCGGTCTGCTCGGTCAGGGCCTGGAAGCCGTGCAGCAGCCCGGGGGGCACGTAGAGGGTGACGAACGTCTCGTCGTCGAGCAGCACGGAGGTCTGCTCGCCGAAGGTGGGCGAGCCGGGACGGGCGTCGACGAGCACGTCCTGCACCGCTCCGCGCGCGCAGCGCACCAGCTTGGCCTCACCCCGGCCGGAGCGGCCGTGCATCCCGCGGACCGTCCCCTGCCGCGAGCGCGACTGGCTGTCCTGGACGAACGCCGCGGGATCCAGCCCGGCCTCCTCGGCGACGGCCTTGTCGAAGGTCCTGGTGAACAGCCCCCGGTCGTCACGGTGTGGCGTCGGAATGAACAACAGCACCCCGTCGATTTTGGTCCGTTCTACTCTCATCGGGTCATCCTTTTCTCAGAGGCGAGTCGGCAGAGGCGAGCGGGAGGCGTTGCGGTGAACGACGCTGCGGATGAGGACGTTCCGCCGGACCACGGACGGCCCGGTGAGCGGTGGCCGGTTGTCAGCGTCGTCGTGCCCGCGCACAACGAGGAGGCCGTCGTCGCGGGCGGCCTGCGGCGGCTGCTCGCGGGGACGGCGCCGGGCGAGTTCGACGTGGTGGTGGTCGCGAACGCCTGCTCCGACCGCACGGCGGAGGTCGCCAGGCAGGCCGGTGTGCGGGTCGTGGAGACGCCGGTCCCGGGCAAGGCCAACGCCCTGAGGCTCGGCGACGAGGTCTGCCGGACCTTCCCCCGCGTGTATCTCGACGCCGACGTCGAGTTGAGCGCGGAGTCGGTGCGCGCCCTCGCCGTCGCCGCCGGCCGGCCCGGCGTGCTCGCCTGCGCCCCGGTCCCGGTGCTGGACCTGGACGGGGTCGGCTGGATCGCCCGGCGCATGCACCGGGTGCACGACCAGCTGATCGCGCCGTTGCGGGCACTGGCGGGGGTCGGCGTCTACGTCCTCACCGAGCGGGGGCACGCCAGGGTCTTCCCCCTGCCGGATGTGATCTCCGACGACGGCTGGGTGCACGGCAGCTTCGCGCCCCACGAGCGGGTGGTGGTGCCCGAGGCCCGGTCGCTGGTCCGCCCGGCGAGAACCGTCTCGGCGCATCTGAACCGGCGGGTGCGGGTGCGCCTGGGCAACCGGCAGCTCGCCGAGCTGGGCCGGTCCGCCGCCGAGGGGCGCCTGCGGCTGAGCTCCCTGGGCGCCCTGGTGGCGGGGCGGAAGGTGAGCCCGTCCGACGCGCTCTGCTATCTCACCGTCCTGCTCATGGACCGGGCACTGACCCGGGTGCGGGCTCGGCGCGGTGGCCAGGTCCAGTGGGGCACGGACGCCGGCAGCCGGGCGCAGCCGGGCGGATGACCCGCCCGGGCCCGCCGTACCGTCCGCGCGGTCGGCGCCGCCCGGGCGTGCGGTCCCGCCGGGCGTAGCGGCGGCCGTGCGGGCTGCTGTGTGGCCGATACGGCCGGCCACGGTGACCGCGCGCTCGGTACGGCCGGCCGTGCGGGCTGCTGTGCGGTCGGTACGGTCAGGCACCGGCCCGCTCGGTGATCGCATACACCCGGACCGTGCCGAACGGGCTGTCGTCCCCCGGGGCCCTCCGGCCCCGGGTCACCGTCCGGAGGTGGCGGAACCGGCCGGTGCTCAGCAGGAACGCCTCCTCGACCGGATTGAAGTAGATCACCGTGACCGGGCGCGGATTCCGGTCCACGGTCGCGAGCAGCTTCTCGATCGCGGCCGCGAAGATCTCGCCCCGGAAGGGGTTGTTGAGGAACACCACGCTGACGTCGTCGGGGATCTCGTATTCGAGGACATCGGAGCGGACGAGGTCGACGTCCGCGCAGCGCAGGCGGAGGCGGGTGTTGGCGATGTTCTCCCGGGCGATGTCGTTGAGCTGCTCGGACAGCTCGACGCCGATCACCTTCCGGAACGGGTATCGCGACGCCGCCTCCAGCACCATGCGGCCCATGCCGGAGCCGAGGTCGATGAACACGTCGTGCTCGCCGACGTCGCGCAGGGGCAGCGTGCGCCGCAGGGTCTGCCAGTTCGCCGCCGAATAGTAGACCCGCTCCTGGTGGCCGAGCCCGAACTCGTCGAGGCTCACGACCTCCGCGGTCCGCACGCCGTACCGGCGCTCGAACAGGAGCTGGACGCTGCTGCGGCGTAACCACGCGTAGGACCGCCGCACCCCCTCCAGCAGCCCGGTCACGACTGCCGTGCCCGCGTCGACGCAGCCCTCCACCAGGGAGGCGGCCTCCGCGGTGGACATGGTCTCGATGAGCACGCTCATGGCGGTGGTCCCTTTCTCACTCGGCGCCAAGGAACAGGCGCTTGTTCACTCAGGTCTCAGGAACGGGCGGCCTCGTAGGCGGCCAGGAGCGCGACCCTGGAGCGTTCCCAGGACAGCGGGCCGGTGACCCGGGCCCTGCCGATCTCGCCCATCCGGTGCCGCTCCTGCGGATCGTCGAGCAGCCGGGCGACCAGCTTGGCGAACTCCGACTCGTCGTTGGCCGGCGCGTAGACGGCGGCGTCCCCGGCCGAGACCCTCGCCTCCCGGAGGTCGAAGGAGACGACCGGGCGGCCCATCGCCATGTATTCCATGATCTTGTTCATGGTGGACACGTCGTTGAGCGGGTTGAGCGGGTCCGGCGCGAGGCACACGTCCGCCGCGGACAGGTAGCGCAGCAGGTCCTCGTCCGGGATCCGGCCGGTGAACTCGACGGAGTCCGAAAGGCCCAGCTCGCGGGAGAGGGCGATCATGTCCTCGAAGGTGTCGCCGGCGCCGACGAACACCGCGTGCCAGTCGGTGCGGCCCAGGTCGTCGCGGAGCTTGGCCAGCGACCGCAGGGCGTAGTCCACGCCGTCCTGCGGGCCCATCACGCCGAGGTAGCACAGCAGGTGCGGCTTCCCGCGCCTGAGCCCCTCCTCCACGGGGACCTGGTGGAAGCGCTCGACCGCCGGCGCGCTGCGCACCACGAACACCTTTTCGGGCCGCATGCCGCCCCGGGTGACCGCGACCTCGCGGTAGCTCTCGTTGGTCGCGATGACCACGTCGGCCGCCCGGTAGGTGAGCCGTTCGAGCCGGCACACGGCCCGGTAGAGGAAGTCCTGACCGCGGTCGAAGCGGGACAGGTAGAGCTCGGGCACCAGGTCGTGCTGGTCGAACACGAACCGTGCGCCGCGCCGCTTGAGCATCCTCGCCACGAGGAACAGCAGGTCCGGCGGGTTGCAGGCGTGCACGACGTCCACCCGCCCGACGCGCCGGGCGAGCCGGAAGGTGTGCCACAGCGCCGAGCCGTACTCCTGCAGGTAGCCGAGCGGACCGCCGGTCGCCGCCCGCAGCGGATATCGGTAGATCTTCACCCCGTCTATCTCGACGCGCGGCTCGGTGTCGCGTCTGGTGCCCTGGGGGCAGATGACGTGCACGTCCCAGCCGGCGTCGCGCAGCGTGGTGCTTTCCTGCCACACCCGCCGGTCGAACGGCACGGAGAGGTTCTCGACGAGGATGAGTGCTTTACCAGCCAAGGCCCACGTATCCAGGATGTGCCCGGCGCGCCTCGGCGTCGGGAAGGCGGACGAGATCGATGATCGTACGGTCTCCCGCGCCGTCGAGCGCGCTCAGCACGGCCGGGTCCTTGCAACCGATGACGCACACGTCGGCGTGGGCGAGCACGTCGTCGGCGGAGTTGCTCAGCAGGTCGCCCAGATGCGGCAGCCTGCTCTCGATGTAGTCGCGGTTGGCGCCCATCAGGCGCGACAGCGAGACGTTGGCGTCGTAGATGCGCAGGTCGTATCCCTTGCCCAGGAGGCGTTCGGCCAACTCGACCAGCGGGCTCTCCCGCAGGTCGTCGGTGCCCGGCTTGAACGACAGCCCGAACAGCCCGACCCGGCGGCTGCCGGCCGCGACCACCAGCTCGAAGGCGCGCCGCAGGTGGTCCTCGTTGGAGGGCAGGACGTGCGACAGCAGCGGCACCGAGACGTCGGCCCGCCGGGCGGCGTAGACCAGGCCCCTCAGGTCCTTGGGCAGGCAGGAGCCGCCGAAGGCGAAGCCCGGCCGCAGGTAGGCCGGGCTGATGTTGAGCTTGCGGTCGGCGAGGAAGACGTCCATCACCCGGTGCGAGTCCAGCCCGAGCGCCTGGCAGATCGCCCCGATCTCGTTGGCGAAGCTGATCTTCAGGCCGTGGAAGGCGTTGTCGGCGTACTTGGTCATCTCGGCCACCGCCATGGGGACCCGGAAGACCTCTCCCGGCAGACCCTCGTACAGCGCGGCGACCGCGTCACCGCTCGCGGTGTCGAACTCGCCGATGACGGTCTTGGGCGGCTCGAAGAAGTCGCGCACGCTCGTCCCCTCGCGCAGGAACTCCGGGTTGACCGCCACGCCGAAGCCGGTCCCGGCCCGTAGCCCGGACGCCCGCTCCAGGATCGGGATGAGCAGGTCGGCGCAGGTGCCGGGGAGCATGGTGCTGCGGAAGACGATCGTGTGCCGGCCGCTCTTGCCGGCCAGCGCCTGGCCGATCTGCTCGGCCACCCGCTCCAGGTAGGTGGTGGACAGGCTGCCGTTCGGCGCGGACGGCGTGCCCACGCAGATCAGCGAGATCTCGGTCTCGCCGATCGCTCCGGCGACGTCGGCGGTGGCGCGCAGCGCGCCGCTCCGCACGACCTCGGCGGTCAGCTCGCCGATCCGCTCCTCGACGACCGGCGCCTGGCCGCGGGCGATGAGGTCGATCTTCGTGGGGTTGACGTCGACACCGATCACCTGGTGTCCGCTGGCCGCGAGACAGGCCGCGGAGACGCAGCCGACGTAGCCGAGCCCGAACACGCTGATTCTCATTGTGCGCTGCCTCCATCGCGTCACTTGCCGGCTGGGTTGCGGGGCAGGAGGCGTTTACAAAGCCTTGCCCGGATCACCCATTAGTCGGGTGATTTCCTGCGATCGTTACGATTTCGAGAAGTGACCGCCCCTGGAGGAGCGGGCGTGATTACTGACGTAATGTGCGGATTTTTCGCGCGATATGGCGCAAGCTAGGGCCGAACGCGGATGATTTCGCTGTGGCGACCATGGAGTCCCGGGCCCGCCGCAGTGTCTGCCGGGCCGAGCTCCGGGTCACCATCCCCTGGCACACCGGCGTCTCACCCGTCTTGGCGCGCCGTTTGTACTCGTCGTCACCCCGCCCGAGGTCGATCCGCGTGACGCCGAGAGCGGGAGCGGCGCAGACGAGCTCGCGCAGCAGCATCCAGCCGGGGGCGAGCCCGGCGAAAGCCGGGTCGTAGACCGGGAACCACCAGTGCAGCACGTTCTCCGAACGTATTCCGAAATGCGCCGCGACCAGATGGGGGCCGGCATGCAGAGTGGACAGAACGCCCCCGAATGAGGAGTCGCGGGTGTGCAGCAGCCGGGTCAGCAGGTCATGGCGGTCCGGTCCGGCGAAATAGTCCTTGGCGCCGGTGGCGGCGTACTGCGCGCGCTTGAGCTCCACCACCCGGCCCAGGATCTCGGGGTCGACCACGTCGGCCGCGAACCGCACCGTGCCGTGGGTCCGCTCGGCCTTCGCGGCGCGGCGGCGGGCCTGCCCCATGTTGTCCTTGCCGCTGCGCGAGGCCCGGCCCAGATATCCCTCCAGGCCGCCGGAGACGTCCAGGAACGGTGACGGGCGCCGGGACTCCACCCACGGCTCGAAGTCGGCGCAGCTCTCGACCAGATGGTCGAACGCGAAGGCGCGGACCCCGCCGGTGAGCAGGGCCAGCGGGGGGAGGGAGGTGCCCGCGGCGAGCACGGGCCCCTGGAAGTCCGCCGCCGGCCAGCCCGCGGGCCTGATCAGTGACCGCTCGCGGTGGTGCGGCAGCAGGGCGCAGACCTCGCCCGCCCCGTCCCGGCCCACGGCGACCCGGACCTCGCGCCCGCTGGCGTGCACGGCCGCGGCGAAGCCGGGGTGGAAGTAGGGGCTGTCCAGCAGCGGATTGGCCGCCCGTAGCAGATGCCAGGCGTCCAGCTCCTCGGCGGTGAGCGCGTCGAAACCGGCCGTCCGGACCGTCCGGACGGTCCGCCCCGTCGGCGCGGCCGGTCCCGGGCGTGCCGTCCGCCCCGCCCGTACCGTCCGCGTTCCTGCTTCCGCCGGTTCCGCCCGTGTTCCCGGTTCCGCCGGTTCCGGGCGTGCCGTCGAGGGCCGGGCGGGCTCGGGCGCCTCCGGCCCGCCGGGTGCCTGGCTCGCGGGCATGCTCATGGTCGTTCCTCTCGCCGGTCGCCTGGTCAGTCCGCAAGCTTCTGGAGCCGGCGCGACGGCCTGAGCAGCGCCACGATCGATGCCCTCGAGGTGCGGCGCCCCGCGAGCGCGCGCACCCCCTCGCCCAGGGCGACCGCGAAGTAGTAGACGAGCCAGGCCAGGGTGCTCCGCCGCCTGCGGAACAGCTTGACCTTGTTGACGGTGAGCAGCGCGGCGAGAGTGGGGTTGACGCCCGAGTCGCCGCCGATGTGCTCGATCACCGACGCCGGTTCGTACCAGAGCGCCCAGCCCCGGTCGCCGGCCCGCAGCGCGTACTCGGTCTCCTCGCTGTAGAGCAGGAAGGACTCGTCCCACGGGCCGATCTCCCTGATGAGGTCCGCCGACAGGAACATGGCGGCACCGGTCGCCCATGCCGCGACGCCGGGCCGTTCGTACTCCCGGGGGTCGGTGACCAGCTCGCCGAGGGTGCCGATCCGGCCCGCGAGGTCTCCGCCGATCACCGCTTCCACCAGCGCCCGGCGCACCGTGGGCGTCCTGCGCAGCGAGGGCTGCAGGCTGCCGTCCGGGTTGACCATGCGGGGTACGGCGATGCCGCGCCCCGGCCGGCGCAGAGCCTCGGCGAGCGGGAGGATCGAGCCGGGCCGCAGCCTGCAGTCGGGATTGATCACATACACCGCGTCGATGTCCTGGAGGTCCAGCGCCGCGACGCCCGCGTTGATCGCCGCCGCGTAGCCGGCGTTCCGGCCGAGCTGGACGATCTGGAGCGGTAGTCCGGTCACCTCGCCGGCGATCTTGAGCGTGCCGTCCTTCGAGGCGTTGTCGGCCACGACGACGCCGGCGAGATGCACGCCCCGCGCCCCCTCGGCGAGGGAGCGCAGACAGCCTTCCAGTACCTCCGCGCTGTTGTAGGTGACGATCACTATGGCGATCCGGGGGGTACCAGGTGTCATATATTCGTCATCGCCGGGGGCGGCGGTGTCGTTACCACGTTCCAAGTCCCGTAGGGGTCGTGGGGCACGTAGGGGGTGCGGGCCGCGGAGCCCGGCCGCGGGGAGGCGGAGGCGTCACCCGCGGGCGCGCTTGAAGGCCCGCGCGGCGACCCGGCGGACGCGGAGCGGCAGCGCCGCAGTGCCGTCCATGACCTGCGGGGCCCATGTGGCGTCGATGTCGTGGCGCAGGCTGTTGCGCGGCTGGAGCCAGGTGCCGGGCCGGGCGCGGCCCCCGTCGCTGGTGTAGGCGCGGGTCACCTCCGCCCGCCGCAGCCTGCCGAGCACGTGCCGGTCGTAGGAGCCGAACGGGATGGCCACCCTCGACACCGGCCGCCCGGTGAGCTCGGTGAGGAGCCGGTTGGCCTCGGCGATCTCCTCCTCGGCCTGCTCCCCGTCCAGCCGCCGCCAGTCGCGGTGCGCCCAGCCGTGCGAGCCGACCCGCATGCCCGCCGCCACCAGCTCCCGCACCCCGTCGGCGTCCAGCCTGCCCGGCTCGCCGAGGAGCCCGGCCAGCACGAAGAACTCCGCGGTGAGGCCGCGTTCGAGCAGCCGCGGGAGGGCGATCTCCACATCCGAGGCGTTGCCGTCGTCGAAGGTGATGCGGACGTCCTGACGGCCCACCGCCGCGTCGAGGACCTGCTCGAACTGCTCCACGCTGACCCAGGTCGTGTCCTCGCCCGGGTCGAGCTCGCGGCTGGTCGGGCCGATGCCGTGCACCGTGAGGTTGACGACCGAATCCACCAGCGCCCTCGTTTCTGATCCGGCGTCCCGGTTACGGGAGGGCGGCGCGCACGGAGCCGGGCCCTCGGTTTATATCGGATTCCACGGCGTCCCGTTACAGCGTGCCCTCCGCCGGTATGGGCGTGGTGTCTGGTTACCGTGCGCTGGCTACGGTGCGCTGGCTACGGTGCCGTCCCCGCCGCCATGGCGGTCCCGTCCCGCCGCAGGCGCTCGGCGTACCAGGCCGTGGTCAGCCGGAGGCCCTCCTCCAGCCCGGTGACGGGGCGCCACCGGAGCACCTCGGCGGCGGGGGCGATGTCGGCGATCCGGGCGCTGTCCAGCGGGCGGTCGGAGATCGCGCCGTAGCGGGGCCGCGCCGGGCCGCCGATGATCCGGCCCAGCAGCTCCACGGTGTCCCGGATGGACGTCCGCGTGCCGGTGCCGATGTCGAGGCTCCGGCCGGCCGCCTCCGGAGTCATGCCCGCGGCGAGGAAGGCGTCGACCACGTCGTCGACGTAGACCCAGTCCAGTTGGCGGGTCCCGCTGCCGAGGCTGGGCGCCTCGCCGCGGAGCAGCGAGAGCGTCACGTAGGGGACCAGCTTCCTGGTGTCGTGCTGGCCCGGCCCGTAGACCATCCCGATGCGCAGGGTCGTCACGGGGACGTCCCAGAGGCGGTGGAACATCCGCGCGTAGCCGCTGGCGGCCCATTTGGCGACCGCGTAGGGCGAGGACGGCGCGGTCTCGCCCTCGGCCGGCCGGGGCTCCTCAAGCGATCCGGCGAGCACCACCCGGGTGCCCGGGCTGCCGGCGACCGCCGTCAGCAGGTTGACCACGCTGGCGAGGTTGCTGTCCAGCATCGGCCGGACGAGCCGCGGGTCCCTGGCGCCGGCGACCTCGCTGGCGAGGTGGAAGACGACGGCGGGACGGGTGGAACGGACGAGGTCCTCGACCGCGCCGGCGTCGCTGACATCGGCGACGTGCCAGGTCTCGCCGTGGCCGGTCCCCTCCCGGGGGCTGCGGCTGACCGCGTGCACCTGTGCTCCGAGCGAGCCCAGGCGCTCCACCAGCCGGGCTCCGATGAATCCGGTGGCACCGGTCACCAGCACCTGTGAGCCGTACCAGTGGCGGTCCTGCTGTCGCTGGGCATGCGGGTCTTCGAGTGCGGGGACGGTGAGCACGGGCGGGTTCTCCTCATGTGTCTGACGAGTCGTGTCGGACGCTGTAGCCGGCGTGCTTGGCTGGCGGGCCCCTGGTTGCGGATGGGTCCACGCGTTTCTCATCTTCTCTTGTCCCGCGCGCTACGGCAGCCCATATCCGACTGTCCGGGAGAAAAAGCGATGGGGCCGCTCAGCTGAGCGGCCCCATCGTCGTCGTCGCGCCTCTGTCAGCCGATGCGCCAGGTGTCTCCGGACAGCAGCAGGTCGTCCAGGTCGCCCTGGCCGCGCTCGCCGACGGCCTCCTGGAGCTGCCCGGCCATCAGCTCGTCGTAGGAGGGGCGCTCCACGCTGCGGAAGACGCCGATCGGGACGTGCTCGAAGGCGGGCTCGTCCAGCCGTGACAGCGCGAAGGCCAGGGACGGGTCGGCGCGGTGGGCGTCGTGGACGAGGATCTCGTCCTCGCTCACCTCCGACCTCGGGACGACCTCGATGCCGCCGTCGGCCGCACGCCGCGCGGCCTTGGAGGCCGAGACGATCGGCCGGCCGTGCTCCAGGCGCAGCGTGACGTCGTCACGCAGCTCCGGGTCCTTCAACTGGTCGAAGGCGCCGTCGTTGAAGATGTTGCAGTTCTGGTAGATCTCGACCAGGGAGGTGCCCTGGTGCTCGGCGGCCTCGCGCAGCACCGACTGCAGGTGCTTGCGGTCGGAGTCGATGGTCCGGGCCACGAACGAGGCCTCGGCGCCGATCGCCAGCGAGATCGGGTTGAACGGCTTGTCCAGCGAGCCCATCGGGGTGGACTTCGTGATCTTGCCGATCTCGGAGGTCGGGGAGTACTGACCCTTGGTCAGACCGTAGATCCTGTTGTTGAACAGCAGGATGTTCAGGTTGACGTTGCGGCGGAGCGCGTGGATCAGGTGGTTGCCGCCGATGGACAGCGAGTCGCCGTCACCGGTGATCACCCACACCGACAGGTCGGGACGCGAGGCGGCCAGGCCCGTCGCGATCGCCGGGGCGCGCCCGTGGATCGAGTGGAACCCGTAGGTGTTCATGTAGTAGGGGAAGCGGGAGGAGCAGCCGATGCCCGAGACGAACACCATGTTCTCGCGCTTGAGGCCGAGCTCGGGGACGAAGGACTGGACCGCGGCCAGGATCGCGTAGTCACCGCATCCCGGGCACCAGCGGACCTCCTGGTCGGACTTGAAGTCCTTCATGCCCAGCTTGACGTCGGACTTCGGGACCAGGGACAGGCCCCTGCCGTTTGCAAGATCACTCACTGTCGATCACGTCCTGGATCACGCCGGCCAGCTCCTCGGCCTTGAACGGAAGCCCGCGCACGCGGTTGTAGCTGATGATGTCGACCAGGAACCGCGCACGCAGCAGCAGCGCGAGCTGACCGAGGTTGATCTCGGGGAGCAGCACCTTGTCGTAGGCCCGCAGGACCTCGCCGGTGTTGGCCGGCAGCGGGTTGAGGTGCCGCAGGTGGGCCTGGGCGACCTTGCCGCCGGACTTCCTGATCCGCCGTACGGCCGCCGCGATCGGGCCGTAGGTGGAGCCCCAGCCGATGACCAGCACCCGGGCGTCGCCGTCGGGGTCGTCGACCTCCAGCGGCGGGATGTCCTGGGCGATCCCGTCGATCTTGGCCTGACGGAGCCGGACCATCCGGTCGTGGTTGTTGGGGTCGTAGGAGATGTTGCCGGTGCCGTCGGCCTTCTCGATGCCGCCGATCCGGTGCTCCAGGCCCGCGGTGCCCGGGATGGCCCAGGGGCGGGCCAGGGTCTCGGGGTCGCGCTTGAACGGCAGGAAGGTCACGCCGTCCTCGCCGTTGGGCCCGGTGGCGAACTCGGTGGCGATGTCCGGCAGCTCGGCCTTGCTCGGCACCTTCCACGGCTCGGAGCCGTTGGCCAGGTAGCCGTCGGACAGCAGCATGACCGGCGTGCGGTATTTCACCGCGAGGCGGGCCGCCTCGATGGCCGCGTCGAAGCAGTCGGACGGGGTGGCCGGCGCCACGATCGGCAGCGGCGACTCGCCGTTACGGCCGTACATGGCCATGAGGAGGTCGGTCTGCTCGGTCTTGGTGGGCATGCCGGTGCTCGGCCCCGCGCGCTGCACGTCCACCACGATCAGCGGCAGCTCGGTGGTCACCGCCAGGCCGACGGTCTCGGCCTTCAGCGCCACACCGGGCCCGGAGGTCGTGGTGACGCCCAGCGCCCCGCCGAAGGAGGCGCCGAGGGCCGCGCCGACGCCCGCGATCTCGTCCTCGGCCTGGAAGGTGCGGATGCCGAACCGCTTGTGCTTGGACAGCTCGTGCAGGATGTCGCTGGCCGGGGTGATCGGGTAGGACCCGAGGAACAGCGGCAGCCTCGACTGGACGGAGGCGGCGATCAGGCCGTAGGCGAGCGCCTGGTTGCCGGAGATGTTGCGGTAGACGCCGGGGGCGAGCTTGGCCGGCTTGACCTCGTAGGAGACCGAGAAGGACTCGGTGGTCTCGCCGTAGTTCCAGCCCGCCTGGAAGGCCGCGATGTTGGCCTTGGCGATGTCGGGCTTCTTGGCGAACTTGGTCTCCAGGAACTGGATCGTCGCCTCGGTCGGCCGGTGGTAGAGCCAGCTCAGCAGGCCGAGGGCGAACATGTTCTTGGAGCGCTCGGCGTCCTTCTTGGACAGCTCGAAGCCTTCGAGCGCCTTGACGGTCAGCGAGGTCAGCGGCACCGGGTGGACGCGCCACTCGGCGAGCGTGTCGTCCTCCAGGGGGCTGCCGTCGTAGCCCACCTTCTGGAGGTTGCGCTTGGTGAACTCGTCGGTGTTGGCGATGATGTCGGCCCCCCGCGGCAGGTCGCCGAGGTTGGCCTTCAGGGCGGCGGGGTTCATCGCGACCAGCACGTTGGGGGCGTCCCCCGGCGTGAGGATGTCATGGTCGGCGAAGTGCAGCTGGAAGCTCGACACGCCCGGCAGGGTCCCTGCGGGGGCGCGGATCTCGGCCGGGAAGTTGGGCAGGGTCGACAGGTCGTTGCCGAACTCCGCCGTTCCCGCCGTGAAGCGATCACCGGTCAGCTGCATTCCATCACCGGAGTCTCCGGCAAACCGGATGATCACGCGGTCGAGTTGCTGAACCTGCTTGGTCACAGCTCAGACCTCCTCGACGCGGCGACGCGCCGTTGCTGGTTGCTTGTCATTTCCATGCTAGATCCCTCAGGGTGACGCATCGTCTTCCGCGTTGCTAGATCCTTTGGATGCAGACGAGTGCGATCTTTAGTGCTCCGTCTGGTGTCTTCCGCGTTTCGCCCAAGGGGGGTATGGCACGCGTCATACAGCCTCGGCTGTCGTCGATCAGGAGCTGGGACGCCGCGTCGCCGGAACTGCCCGGACGGACGGGTGGGTGGCCTGCGTGGAGGTCACGATCGCGAGCGGTTGGCCCGACACAGCCCGGCCGCGAGCCGGCACAGGTCCACGTGCAGGCGGCCGAAGAGGACAGTTGGCGTCACGATGCCTAACTATATGTCCCGGCCGGAGGCGGCCCTCATCGCCTCCGGCTATGTGCTCATAGCCGCAGGTTATGGCACTGCCTGCTTCTCCAGCGCGCGGGCGAGGCCGCCCGTCCTGCCCGGGCCGCCGCCGGACGCGGCCGAGTCGTAGGTCACGCCCGGCTGCATCCCGCGCGGGCCGTACAGCTCGGGGACCGTGACAAAGGTGTAGCCCTTCTCCTTCAGCCGCCGCAAGATCTGGGGGGTGGCGTCCACGGTCGCGCCGTGGACGTCGTGCATCAGGACGATCGCTCCGGGCCTGGCCCGGGAGACGGCCCGGTCGGCGATGGCCCCGGGGTCGGGGTCGCCCCGGTCCTCGGTGTCGACGCTCCACCGCACGACCGACAGGCCCATCCGGCGCGCCACCGCGGCGACCTGGATGTTGCTCGCGCCGTACGGCGGGCGCATCAGCGTCGGGACCTGCCAGATCGCCTGGGTTATCGCGTACTGGGTGCGGTTGAGCTGGTCGGCGACCTTGCTGCCGGGCAGGGGGGTCAGGTCGCGGTGGGACCAGGTGTGGTTGGCCACCAGGTGCCCCTCCTGCCGCATCCGCCGCAGCAGTTCGGGGCGGGCGGAGGCGTTGGAGCCGACGCTGAAGAAGGTCGCCCTGGCGCCTTCGCGGGCGAGGGCGTCCAGCAGCCGTCCGGTGTGGGGTCCCGGCCCGTCGTCATAGGTCAGCGCTATGCATTTGGCCTTCGCGCAGTCCACCTCGCCCGCCTTGGAGCTCCGCGCCGGGGGCTCGGCCGTGCTCGCCGCCTCGATGAACTCCTCCGACCCCGATGACGGCGTCTGCGCGGTCCTGGCCGCGCGCTGCGCCCGCGCCCCCGTCGCCGACAGCAGCGGCTCCGCCTCGGAGGCCGGGACGGCGACCGCCACCCGGCCCATGGACCCGCCGGCCACCTGGTGGTCGTCGAACTCCACGACGAGGTCGCCGCGCGGGTTGAAGCCGAGGGAGTCGAACTGCCGCGGGTCCGGCTTGATCGCGTGCGGGTTCACGCGCGGTCCCCGGTCGACCAGCCGCTCCCTGACGAGCCCGGCCAGCTCGGCCAGCGCGGCGTCGTCCCTCAGCAGGGCGGCGGAGTCCAGGGCGCGGCTGTCCACCCGGTCGTACCAGACGGTGGTGCGGGCCTCGGACCAGTCGGTCCCGAGGGATTCGCCGATGCGCAGCCGTACGCCGAGCACCTGGTCGGAGGCGGCGGCGAGCTGCCAGTCCACGTTGAACTCCGGATGGGGGAGGGCGTGGTTCATGGAGGTGTCCCTGGTGAACCGGTCGAGCTGCTCGGTGACCGTCCGGCGGAGCTTCTCGGTGAGGCGGGGGGCGCCGTCGACCGTGGGGTAGGCGACGTGCACGCGCCGGTCGCCGGAGTCACTTCCGCTCAGGTTCCGGACGCTCAGCCCGTGGACCGCCGAGGGGTCCACGTAGTTGATCATCGTGGGTTCAGAGGGAAGGGGGTGGTCCGCGCTGGGGGAGGTGGCGGCCGTGCCACATCCGACAACCGTTGCGGCAATTAGCGCGATTCCTCCGGTGAATCGCAATTTAGGCATGCCTGACACAGTAAACGCGATATGTGGACTTTTGCCGGTTTTTGGGATTAATCGGGAAGAGGTTTTGGCCGGACCGGGTTTGGCCGCTCCACCAGGTGACGCGGACGGTGGACACTGCTATAGCTGGGAGGAGGGGGTTCCGTCCGGCGGGGTCCCCATGAGGAGGGTCCATGGGCGGATACTTCGGCTCCTACGGGGTCGTCCTCGCGCTGCTGACGATCGGAGCGGTGATCGTCGCCGGGGCGCTGACGGTCAACCGGCTGCTCCGCCCCCACCGCCCGACCCCCGAGAAGCTGCTGACCTACGAGTGCGGCGTCGACCCGGTCGGCGCCGACTGGGCCCAGTCCCAGGTCCGTTACTACGTCTTCACCTACCTCTACGTGGTCTTCGCCGTGGACGCGGTCTTCCTCTTCCCCTGGGCGACGGTCTTCGCCGCCCCCGGCTTCGGGATGACCACCCTGGTGGAGATGTTCGTCTTCCTGGGCTTCATCGCGCTCGGGATCCTCTACGCCTGGCGTAAGCGTGTGCTCGCCTGGACCTGAGCCGGGCGGGCGGGACCATCGGCACTGAAGGAGAATGGGTGTCATGGCGGACCTTCCGATGCCCACGGTGGGGCCGGCCTCCCGGCTGGCTCCCAAGCCCATGCGCTTTGTCCTCAACTGGGGGCGGCGCTACTCGTTGTGGGCGTTCAACTTCGGCCTGGCCTGCTGCGCGATCGAGTTCATCGCGACCTCGATGAGCAGGCACGACTTCATCAGGTTCGGGGTGATCCCGTTCGCCAACGGCCCCCGGCAGGCCGACCTGATGATCGTCTCGGGCACGGTGACCGACAAGATGGCCCCGGCGGTCAAACGGCTGTACGAACAGATGCCCGACCCCAAATACGTGATCTCCTTCGGCGCCTGCTCCAACTCCGGCGGCCCCTACTGGGACTCCTACTGCGTGACCAAGGGCGTCGACCAGATCATCCCGGTGGACGTCTACGTCCCCGGCTGCCCGCCCCGGCCCGAGGCGCTGCTCCACGGCATCATGATGCTCCAGGAGAAGATCGCCGCGGAGAACCTGAGTGACCGGTATGTCTGATCCCGCGAGGAGCCGAGCAGATGAGCAGCGGTGAGGGGCGGCCCGGTGTCGCCGCGGTCCAGGAGCGGTACGGCACGCGCGCGCAGGTGTCGGAGTCGTTCGGCGAGATCACGGTGGACGTCCAGGCGGGCGACTGGACCGGCCTGCTGGAGTCCGTCCGCGCCGAGGGCTACGAGTTCTTCGACTGGCTGACCGCCGTGGACGACCCGCCGGACGGGTTCTTCGTCGTCGCCCACGTGTTCGACCCCGCGTCGCGCGGGCACCTGCTGCTGCGCACCCGGGTCCCCCGCGCCGACCCCCGGCTGCCCAGCGCGGTCGGCGTCTTCCGGGGCGCCGACTGGCACGAGCGCGAGACCTTCGAGATGTTCGGAGTGATCTTCGAGGGGCATCCGAACCTGGTCCCGCTGCTGCTGCCCGACGGCTTCGAGGGCTTCCCGCTGCGCAAGGACTTCGTGCTGGCCGCCCGGGTCGCCAAGGCGTGGCCGGGGGCCAAGGAGCCCGGGGAGTCCGACCACGGCTCGCCGAGCCGCCGCAAGACCCTCCCGCCCGGCGTGCCCGCCGACTGGGGGCGTGATGGCTGAGGTGTCCGACGCTTGGGAGGCGTGATGGCTGAGGCGCTCGACGCTTGGGAGGCGTGATGGCCGGGGTGCTCGACGCCGCCGTCCGGCTGGTGGGGATCGTCGTGGCCTTCCTCGTGCTGCCGCTGATCGCCGGACAGGCCGAGCACAAGGTCATGGCGCACATGCAGGCGCGCCTCGGCCCGATGTACGCCGGGGGCTTCCACGGCTGGGCCCAGCTCATCGCCGACGGGATCAAGTTCACCCAGAAGGAGGACGTGATCCCGGCCGCCGCCGACCGCCGGGTCTTCGCCCTGGCGCCCGCGGTGGCGCTGATCCCCTACCTCGTGGTGATGGTCGTCATCCCGATCGGCCCGGGCCTGGTCGGGGTCGACCTGGACGCGGGCCTGTTCTTCGTCCTGGCCGTGATGGGGGTCGGCGTGCTCGGCTCGATCATGGCCGGGTGGTCGTCGGGGAACAAATACTCGGTCCTGGGCGGGATACGCTCGGCGGCCCAGCTCATGTCCTACGAGCTGCCGCTGGTCCTGGCGGCCTCCAGCGTCGCCATGGCCGCCGGCACGCTCTCCCTGCCGGGCATCGTGGAGTCCTGGCAGTGGTGGTGGCTGCCCTGGCAGGCGATCGGCGGTGTGATCTTCTTCGTCGCCGGGCTCGCCGAGCTGCGCCGCCCGCCGTTCGACATGCCGATCGCGGACTCCGAGATCATCATGGGTCCGATGACCGAATACGCCGGGATCAGGTTCGCCCTGTTCATGCTGGCCGAATACGCCGGGATCATCGTGATCTCCGCGCTCACCGCCGTGCTGTTCCTGGGCGGCTGGCACGGACCCCTCCTGCCCGGGCCCGTGTGGATGCTCATCAAGGTCTCCGCCCTGGTGTTCGTGGTGATCTGGGTCCGGGTGAGCTTCCCCCGGCTCCGCGAGGACCAGCTCCAGAAGCTCGCCTGGGTCGGCCTGGTGCCGCTGGCGCTGGTCCAGCTCGCGCTGACGGGGGTCGTCAAGGTCCTCGTGGGCTGATCCGAGCCTGTCCGAGGTCTCCGGGAGCCGCCCGCGGCCCCGGCGGGCGTGGCGGGTCGCGCTCCGCCCCGCTCCGCCGTACATGATGGATCGACGCGGGAAACGCGCACGCCGGGCACGTTCGAAGCGCGTACGCCGGGCAAGGAGGAGTGCCCGTAGGTGACATCACAGGCCAAGGACGGACCGCATGACCCTCGCGCTCGCCGTGGACGACGACGATCTGGTCGTCGAGGTGCCGGAGCACCCGCCGGTACGGCTGCCGCTCGCCGGCCCGCACCGGGTGAGCACGCTGCTGCTGTTCGGCTATCCGGGCAGGGGCAGGACGAGATACGGCCTGGCGGTGCTGGACGAGTCCGGCATGGTGCTGCTGCAGGCGCCGGGCTCCCGCTCGCGCCAGGAGGTGGAGACGTTCGCCCGGGACAACGGCCTGGGCTTCGAGCTGCGGCGCTTCGCCACGGGTGAGGAGGCCCGGGTCACACTCGCCCGCAGGTCGCCGGGGTGGCACGTGGTGACCTGGCGCCGCCCGCCCCCGCCGCTGCCGCGGCTGCGCGTGCCGGGGGTGAGGAGCCTGCGGCCCCCCATGGGCTCGCCCAGGATCTGGTGGCGTGAACAGCTCCTCTACGGGCTCATGTGGCTGGTGCTCGCCTACGGCGCGGCCTTCGCGACGCTGGTGGTCCTCAACATGACGCACCCCGGCCGCGACGTCACCCGGGGCATGGGCCCGCTCGGTGTCGCCGCCCTGGTCCTGGCGGGGCTGACCGTCGCCGGCGCCGCCGTCGTCGTCGGGATCGGCCGGCACCGGACCCGCAGGCGGATCGCCGACGCCCGCGTGATCCAGCGGCGGGGCGAGCCGCACTGCCGCCTGGTGGCCGTCCACGGCCGGCTGCTGCTGGAGACCGCGCGCCGGACCCGCGAGATCGACGCCTCCGAGCTGCTGCTCTACTCGGCGGAGCCCGGGGTGAGCGGGCTGATCGTCGGAGACGGGCTGCTCCACCTGCCCGGAGACTGGGACCCCGGGGACGTGGAGCGCTTCGCCGTACGGAACGGTCTGGAACTCCGGACCCGGGCGCTGAGCGTCGAGGAGTATCTCGACCTGACGGCCCGGGTCCGCGACGCGGTGCCCTAGTTCACGATCCGCAGCATGATGTCGGCGGCCGTGGGCCGGTTGCCGGGCTGTTTCTCCAGGCAGGCCGAGGCCAGCGGGCGCAGCGACTGGGGAAGGGCCGACAGGTCGGGGTGGTGGTTGATCACCCTGTTGAGGATGGCCGGGATGGTGTCCTCGCCGAAGGCCACGCGGCCGGAGGCGGCGAAGATCATGGTGGCCGCCCAGCTGAACACGTCGGTCTCCGGCCCGACGGTGCCTCCGGCGAGCTGCTCGGGGGACATGTAGGCGGGGGTGCCCATGATGTTGCCCGAGGTCGCGGTGACCTGGTCGAGGGCGCGGGCGATGCCGAAGTCGATCACACGTGGCCCGTCGGCGCCGATCAGCACGTTGGCCGGCTTGAAGTCCCGGTGCACCACACCCGCCCGGTGGATCGCGGCCAGCGCGCCCGCCGTGGCCAGGGCCAGCCGGGTCAGCCCGTCCTCGGTGCGCGGGCCCTGGTCGCGGACGAGCTGCTCAAGGGAGACTCCGTCCACGTATTCGCTGACGACGTAGGCCTGGTCGTCGTTGATGTTGACATCCAGCACCCGCGCGGTGGAGAACGTCGCCACCCTGCGCGTCGCCTCCACCTCCCGCAGGAACCGGTCCCGGACCACCTGGTTGCCGTTGAAGTGCTCGTGCAGAACCTTGATCGCGACCTTCTGCCCCTGGGGGGTGAGCGCGAGATGGACCGTTCCCTGGCCGCCCCTGCCCAGGCTGCCGATCAGCCGGTACGGTCCCAGCCAGCCCTGGGGCGTCTGGGTGCCGCTCTGCCGGGCGTCGTACGGCTGGGCGCCGTGCCGCGTCTGGCCGTGTTGGGTCTGGCCGTGCCGGATCTGGCCGTGTTGGGTCTGGCCGTGCCGGATCGGGTCGTGGTGCGTGCGGCCGTGCTGGTTCTGGGGCTGGGTGTGGTGGGTCTGGGGCCGGGGCGCGGGCCTCGACGAGGGCGCGGTGGGGCCGGTCGGGTACGGCACGGCCGGGGCGGGACCCGGGAGCGGGGCGGGGAAGGGGGCGGGGACTGGAGCCGCGGCGGGGAAGGGGACAGGGGCCGGAGTCGCGGCGGGGAACGGCGCCGACGGCGTGCGCTGCCGGAACACCGCGCCCCTGATGATCAGCGCGTGGCCCAGGCCGCCGATCCAACTGCCGAACAGCCCGATCGTCGTCAGGACGTCCAGCCAGGTCGGGATCAGATCGGAGTCTCCGTAGGTCCCCGCGCCGATGAGGAACACCCCGATGCCGAGGCCGTAGAGGGCGGCGGCGAAGGCCAGCGGGACGCTCCGCAGCCTGCGAGCGGCGTGGCCGATGATGAACGGTGTGCCGACACCGCAGGTGAACAGGGGCACCAGCGTCCACACCACGCTCCACCCCGTGTTGGAGCGTGGGGGCGGCTGGGGGTGCCAGGCGGGACCGTACTGGTGGGACATGTCGCGAACAATACGTATTTCTGAAGCCGCTTGCAGTCTCCTTCCGTATCGGTTCCGCAGTTAAGACCCGTTAATCGAACACACAGACTGTGGATAACCGTTGTGGATAACCGTGGGAGCTCGGGGATCATCCTTCCGTACGGACCACCGCATTCCCGAGCGCACCCCCATGCGTCATGATGTTGAGTTGTGGGACGGATACCAGGAGTGGGGTTGGCGAAGGGGCTCTCCGTAACCCTCCGCCACATGCTGAGCAGATCGGTGACCCAGCAATACCCCGAAGTTCGGCCGGACCTGCCCCCGCGCAGCCGGGGGGTGATCGCCCTGGTCGAGGAGAACTGCACGGTGTGCATGCTCTGCGCCCGCGAGTGCCCCGACTGGTGCATCTACATCGACTCCCACAAGGAGACCCTCCCCGCCCCCGAGGGCGGCCGTCCCCGCGCCCGCAACGTGCTCGACCGCTTCGCGATCGACTTCTCCCTGTGCATGTACTGCGGGATCTGCATCGAGGTCTGCCCCTTCGACGCCCTCTTCTGGTCCCCGGAGTTCGAATACGCCGAAGGCGACATCCGCAACCTGGTCCACGAGAAGGACAAGCTGGCCGCCTGGGTCCAGACGGTCCCCCCGCCCCCCGCCCACGAGCCCAACGCCGACCCCCCGAAGGAGCTCGCCGCCGCCTCCCGCCCCGGCCCGGCCCCGAGGACCCCGAGTACGGCCCGCACCGCTCCGGGCGCCGGCGCGATGGGCCGTGGCGTGGCTCCTACCGCCCCGGGCGTCGGTGAGGCCGGCCGCGGTCCGTCCTCCGCCGCTCCGGGCAGCGGTGAGGCCGGCCGTGCTGCGTCCTCCGCCGCGCCTGGTGGGAGGGGCCGTGGCGTGGCTCCCGCCGCCCCCGGTGCCGGTACGACGGAGCCTGCTGCGACTCCCACCGCTCCCGATGAGACGGGTCGCGGTGCGGCCGGCATCAGGACCGCCCCCGGGGCCGCCGGGACGGATCCCGGTGCGACCGGCCCCGTCCCGGCCTCCGGCACGCCGGGGCCCCGGCCGGTCTCCGGCCCGTCCTCCGCGCCGGAGGACTCCGCTCCCGGCGCCGGTACGGCGGGCCGCGCGACGGGTGAGGCCGGCACGGCTGCGCCGGAGCCCGGCGCGTCCTCCGGTCCGGCCGTCCCGGCTGCGCCGGAGCCCGGCGCGTCCTCCGGTCCGGCCGTCCCGGCTGCGCCGGAGCCTGGCGCGTCCTCCGGTCCGGCCGTCCCGGCTGAGGCCGGCGGCTCGACCGGCACGCCGGCTGCGTCCCCCGGCTTCTCCGACACGCCCTCGGGACCACCCCCGACCCGGGGAGGCCCGGGAGACACCGCCTCCGGGGCCGCCGGCCCGGGTGGTACCGCGCCTGGGACCACCGCCTCCGGAGTCACCGCACCGGAGGCCGCGCCGGACGCCACCGCGGCGCGCGGTCCGGCGGACGGACCCGGCGCGGCGGAGCCGCCGCCCGGCCGGAGGCCGCCGAGGCCCGCGCGGACTGCCTCGGCGGGGCACGCGAACGTCCGGGCCATCCGGCCACCGGGAGCGCTCCCCAAGAAGGACGATTCATCCACAGGCAAGCCATCTGTCGAGAAGTCGTCCACAGGCGGGGGTGGCACACCCCCGCCGGCGGGCCATCCGGAGCAGACTTCTTCCACGGATCCGAGCGGAGAGCCTGAGGAGGAGAAGTGACCGAGGTGCCGTCCTATCTGTCGCCGACCGGGCAGGAGATCGTCTTCCTGCTGCTGGGCGCGGTGGCCGTCGGGTCGGCGCTGCTGGTGGTGACCACCAGGCAACTCGTCCACGCCGCCCTCTGGCTGGTCGTCTGCTTCGGCGCGCTCGCCGGGAGCTACCTGATCCTGACGGCCGAGTTCGTCGCCTGGGTCCAGGTCCTGATCTACGTCGGCGCGATCGTCGTCCTGCTCCTGTTCGGCATCATGCTCACCCGTGCCCCGATCGGCAGGACCGCCGACCTCGACAGCCGCAACCGGCCGGCCGCCGCGGCCGTGGCGATCGCCACCGCCGTCGTGCTGGTCACCGTGGTGATCGACGGCTTCCGCATGGCCTATATGCCCCTGGAGCCCGGCCGGGGTTCGGCCAAGGATCTCGGCTCCAGCATCTTCCGCAACTGGGTGCTGCCGTTCGAGGCGCTCTCGGTCCTCCTGCTGGCGGCCCTGATCGGCGCCATCGTCCTGTCCCGCACCGACATCCGGGGGAGGGACTGACGTTGCACGTCGTCTATCCGGCTGTCGTCTCGGCGCTGCTGTTCTCCATCGGCGTGTACGGCGTGCTCGCCCGCCGCAACACGATCCTCGTCCTGATGTCCGTCGAGCTCATGCTCAACGCGGTCAACCTCAACCTGGTCGCGTTCGACGTGTGGCTGCGTGACCGGCTGCACAGCGGCCAGGTCCTCACCCTGTTCGTCATCGTGATCGCCGCCGCCGAGGTGGGCCTCGGCCTCGCGATCATCCTGGCGCTCTACCGCAACCGCCAGACCGTGGACCTCGACCGGCTGCGCGCTCTCGCCGAACCCACCGGCGCCGACCGGCCTCACCTCCGGGCCCCGGACCAGGCCCAGACCCCGGACCAGGACCAGGGCGGGGCCGCCCCGCCTCTGGGCCAGGACCCGGCTCAGGATGGCTCACAGTCTCAGAGCCCGGCCGAAGGGCAGCACCCGGCTCAGGACCCGGCGCGGAGGCGGGACGCCGCCGGATCCCACGGCGGTGTCACCGGTCCCGGCCTCGGCCACGTCGCGTCCGAAACGGCCACCGGACCGGGTGACACGCCATGATCACTGTTGCCGCTCTCGTCATCCTTCTGCCGTTCGTCGCGGCGGCCGCCGGACTTCTCGGATCCCGGTTCCCCCGGGGTCTCCGGGGCGGAGCCGCCGACGTGGCCGCCGGCCGCCGGGCCGCCTGGATCGCGATCGTGCCCACCGCGATCTCCACGGCGCTCGCGGCCTGGCTGGCCTACGCCGGCTGGGCCGGCGCGGGTGGAGGCCGGGGCGGGCCGTTCCCCGCCGGGGCCGCCGGGCCGTCCGGGGTCACCGGCACTCTCGGCGTCATCGACACGGGCTCGGTGCCGATCTCCGTCGGGCTGCTCGTCGACGGTCTCGCCGCCTCGGTCGCGGTGCTGGTCACGGTGGTCGCGCTGGCCGTGCAGATCTACTCGGTCGGCTACCTGGGCGACGACCGGCGCTACCCGTCCTACAGCGCGTTCATCAGCCTGTTCACCAGCGCCATGCTCCTGGTGGTGTATGCGGCCGACCTCCTCGTCCTCTACGTGGGCTGGGAGATCATGGGGCTGTGCTCCTACCTGCTGATCGGGCACTGGTGGGAAGACCGGGCCAACTCCCGCGCGGCGGTCAAGGCGTTCCTGGTCACCCGGATCGGCGACGTGGGTTTCCTGTTCGGCGTGTTCGTGCTCGGCACGGCGGCCGGCAGTTTCAGGATCGCCGACGTCGTCGCCAAGGTTCCGGAGATGTCCTCCGGCACGGTCATCGCCGCGACCATGCTGCTGCTCGCCGGGGTCGCCGGAAAGAGCGCCCAGGTGCCGCTGCACGTCTGGCTCCCCGACGCGATGGCCGGTCCGACCCCGATCAGCGCCCTCATCCACGCCGCCACCATGGTGGCGGCCGGCATCTTCATCGTCGCCCGCCTCTACCCCGTCTTCCTCGGTTCCGGTCCCACCCTGGACGTGCTCGCGGTGCTCGCCGCGCTCGGCATGCTCGGCGCGGCCCTGGCCGCCCTGGCACAGGACGACCTCAAACGCGTCCTGGCCTACTCCACGATCAGCCAGCTCGCCTACATGGCCGGTGCCCTGGCCGCCGGGTCCGAGAGCGCGGCGATCTTCCACCTGGTCACCCACGGCGCCTTCAAGGCCCTGCTCTTCCTCTGCGCCGGAGCGGTGATCCACGCGGTCGGCTCCAACCTGATGAGCGCGATGGGAGGGCTCCGGGAGCAGCTTCCCGTCACCTTCGTCACGATGACGATCGGCTTCGCCGCCCTGATGGGCCTGCCCCCGGCGAGCGGCTTCTTCAGCAAGGACGAGGTGCTGGTGGCCATCGAGCACGCGCTGTCCGCGGGGCCGCTCACCGACGCGGCGGCCCTGCTGCTGTACGGCTGCGCGCTGGCCACGGTCGCGGTGACCGGCGCCTATGCCACCCGTGCTTGGCTGCGGACCTTCTTCGGGGAGCGTGCTGTCATCGCCCTCCCCGAGCCGGAGCCGGGCACGGCGCATGCCGCCGACACCCGCGAGGCGCCGGCCACCATGCGCTGGCCCATCGTCGTCCTCGCCGTCCCCGCCCTGCTCCTGGGCTTGGTCGGCATCGCCGACGTCCACTGGGGCACGGCCGCCCTCAGCGTCGTGCTGGCGCTGCTGGGCGCCGGCGTGGTCTACGCGATGTGGCGCGGCGACCCCCTGGGCGATCCGGCCCGTGTGCTCGGCCCGTTCCGCGTCCCCTGCGAGCAGGCCTTCTACGTCGATGCCGCCTACGCCGCGCTGTTCGTCCGGCCCGTGCTCGGCCTCGCCCGCCTGGTCACCCGCGCCGACGACCGCGTGGTCGACGGCGCGGTGCGCGGTTCGGGCCGGGCCACCGTGGGGCTGTCGGGCCTGGCACGCCTGATACAGAACGGCAACGCCCAGCTCTACGTCACCGGTCTGCTCGCCGGGGTCCTTCTCATCGCGGTCGGGGCGGTGATCTTCGGATGAGCCCCCTGCCGCCGATCCCGACCGCCATCGCGGTGCCGCCCCTGATCGGGGCGGCGACGGCCCGGTTCCCGGCTCTGCCGGTGGCGACGGCTGGGCTCCCGGTCCCGCCGTCGATCCGGCCGGCGGCGACAGGCGCCTTCCCGATCTCGCCCTCCGGGGGCGGCGGCCGGACCCCGGCCTCGGCGCTGAGCTCGACCCCAAGCTTGAGATCGGCCTCGACCTCGGTCCGGGATTCGATCACGATCTTGGGCCTGGTCCTGGGTGAGGTGGCCGGAGCATGAACTGGGTGCTGATCGCGCTTCTCGGGGTGCCGCTGGCCGGGGCCGCCGTGCTGCTCGCACCGTCCAGGACGGACGTCGCGGCCGGCAGACGGCTGCTCCGGGTGCACGCCCTGGCCGTGACCGGCGTCACGTTCGCGCTGTCCGTGGTGCTGGCCGCCGCCTTCGACTACGGCGGAGCGGCCCGGGTGCAGTTCTCGACGGACCTGGCCTGGGTCCCGGGGCTGGACCTCAGGTTCCATCTCGGCGTGGACGGGATCTCACTGCCGCTGGTGGTGCTGACCACGCTGCTGACCTTCCTCTGCTCCGTCTACCTGTGCTGGGGCCGGGCCGACGGGCCCGGCCAGCTGCTGCGGTCCACGGCCGGCGGCAACCGGCCCCGGGCCCTGGTGTTCACGCTGCTCGTCCTCGAAGTGGGCATGGTCGGCACGTTCCTCGCGCTCGACCTGCTGCTGTTCTTCGTGTTCTTCGAGGTCGTCCTCATCCCGATGTATTTCCTGATCGCCGTCTGGGGCGGACGCGCCCGGCGGGCGGCGGCGATCAAGTTCATCCTCTACACACTGCTCGGCTCCGTCGTGCTGCTCCTCGGCCTGCTCCTCATCTGGGCGCAGACCGGCACCCTGGACATGGTCGCTCTGGCCCGCGCCCGGGGGACCGGGATGTCCTCCTCGGCGCAGGTCCTCGCCTTCGTCGCCGTCGGCCTCGGGCTCGCGGTCAAGACCCCGATGTGGCCGCTGCACACCTGGCTGCCCGACGCCCACACCGAGGCGCCCACCGTCGGCTCGGTGCTCCTCGCGGGTGTCCTGCTCAAGATGGGCACCTACGGCTTCGCCCGCATCGCCATCCCGGTCCTGCCCGACGGCGCCGCCGCCGTGGCGCCCTGGCTCGGCGCCTTCGCGGTGATCGGCATCGTCTACGGCTCCCTCGCCTGCCTCGCCCAGCGCGACCTCAAGCGGATGATCGCCTACTCCTCCATCGGTCACATGGGCTTCGTCCTGCTGGGCTTCGCCACGCTCACCCCCGTCGGCTTCAACGGCGCCCTGTTCGGCAACATCGCCCACGGCCTGATCACCGCCCTGCTGTTCTTCGTCGCCGGTGCGATCAAGGACCGCTACGGCACCGCCGACATGCCCTCACTCGGTGGCGGCATGCTGTCGAGCCTGCCGCGTCTCGGCTCCCTGCTGACCTTCGCCAGTGTCGCCTCCCTCGGACTGCCCGGCCTGGCGGGCTTCTGGGGCGAGATGCTGGCCCTCCTCGGCGCCTTCGAGCCGGCCACGGGCCTGTCCCGCCCGCTCTACCTGACCTTCATGGCCGTCGGAGGTCTCGGGACCGTCCTGACCGCCGCCTACTTCCTGGTCATGCTCTCCCGCGTCACCCACGGCCGGTCCGTCGAGACCGTCCATGCCCCGGTGCTCGCCGCCGTGGGCGGGGGAGGCGGCGGCCGGCCGGAGAGCGCGCCGGGCGCCGGGGGCGCGCGCCGGCGAGACGTCGCCGGTTACGAGCTGGCCGCCTGGGTGCCGCTGGTCGTGCTCATCCTGCTGTTCGGCCTCTGGCCGAAGGCGCTCCTCCTCGTCACCGACCCGGTGGCCCAGACCCTCCTGGGGGCGCCGTGATCCAGTCGATCGACTACTACGCGGTCGCGCCACTGCTGGTCCTCGCCTTCACCGCCGGACTCGTGCTGCTCCTCGACGCCTTCCTGCCTCGCAGGCCGTACGTGCGCCCCGCGCTCGGCGGGGTCACCCTGGCCGGGGTGCTGGGCGCCCTGGGCGTGGTGGTCTCGCAGGCCGTACGGGGCGGCGATCCGATGCGGACCTTCTGCGTGCCTCCCGGACTCCCCGGCCCCGCCGGCGCGGGCCTCGGTGCGCTGGGCCCCGGAACGTCCGGATCGGGGCCGGCCGGTGCGGGCGGCGCCGCCCCGGCGCCGTGCTCGTTCGTGGTCGACGACTTCACGCTGATCTTCGCGGGGCTCGCGCTGGCCGCCGGGGTCGTCGTGGTGCTGCTGTCGATGGCCGAGCTCTCCTCCGGTGACATCCCCGTCGGCGAGTGGCACTTCCTGCTGCTGTGCACGCTGGCCGGCGCGGTCGCCCTGCCCGCCTCCCGAGACCTGGTCATGCTCGTGGTCGCGCTGGAGCTGGTCTCGCTGCCGGTCTTCGCGCTCACCGCCCTCAGACGCTACGACGGCCGGAGCTCGGAGGCGGCGGTCAAGCTCTTCCTGGTCTCCGTGGTCTCCACGGCGGTGATGCTCTTCGGCGTCTCCCTGCTCTACGGCATGACCGGGACCGTCTACCTCGACCGGCTCGCCCAGGCGCTGCGCGGGCCCATCACGGGTCCTGCGGGTCCGGGGACGCAGCCGGCGGCCTCCGGGGCCTACGCCGCCACCCTGCCGATCGCCTACGACCTGCCGCCGGTGCTCACCGTGGCCGTGGTCCTGGTGCTCGCCGGGTTCGCCTTCAAGGTCGCGGCGGTCCCGTTCCACGCGTGGGCGGGCGACGTCTACCAGGGGGCCCCGGTCCCGGTCGCGGCCCTGCTGTCGGTGATCTCGAAGGCCGCCGGGTTCGCCGGGCTGATCCTCATCCTGGTCGCCGGACTGAGAGCGCAGATCACTGTCTGGGCTCCGCTGGTCGCGATCATCGCCGCGCTGACCATGACCGTCGGCAATCTCCTGGCCCTGCGCCAGCACCATGCCGTACGTCTGCTCGCCTGGTCCTCGGTCGCCCAGTCCGGCTACATCCTCGCCCCACTCGGGGTCCGTGACGACGAGGCGATGAGCGCCTCGGTTGCCTACCTCGTCTTCTACGCGGCGATGAATCTCGGGGCCTTCGCGGTGGTCATGCTGGTCTCGCGGCGCGGTGCCCGGGGCGAGCTGGACGACTACCGGGGCCTGGTGTTCCGCAACCCGGCGGCGGGGCTGGCCCTGGCCTTCTTCCTGATCTGCCTGGCGGGTCTGCCGCCGGGGCTGGCCGGGCTGTTCGCCAAGATCGTGGTGTTCCGGGAGATCGTCGACGGAGGCGGAGCCTGGCTGGCGGTGGTGATGGCCGTCAACACGGTCATCGGGCTCTACTACTACGTCGCCTGGGCCGCGCGGATCTTCACCCCCGTTCCGGTGACCGAGACCACCGGTGTCTCCGCCGCGGCGGGCGCCGGTGTGACGGAGGGCGGCTCCGCCGCGGCGGGTGGCGGCGCCGGTGGTGAGGTCCCCGCGGTGGGCGGCCGTGCCCGATGGGTGCCGGTGGGGGTGGCGATCGCGCTGGCAGGGGCCGTCGCGGTGGTGTTCTCGATCGCCCCGCAGGTGGTGCTCGACCTCCTGCCGGAGATGTTCGTCACTCCCGGCTGACCGCTTTCGGGAACGTTCGGCCTGGCCGGAGACGTTGGCACTGGTGAATCAGCATCAACCGAAAGGGGGGTGCAGTGCACCACAACGGTCTGCGTACCGCGGTCCTTCTCGGCGCACTGTCCGCGGTGATCATCGCGGTGGGGGCGTGGCTGGGGGGCGGCGTCGGCGTGCAGATCGCGGTTCTGATCGCGCTGGTGACCAACGGCGTCGCCTATTTCTTCTCCGACCGGATCGCTCTGTCCGCCATGCGCGCCCGACCGGTGGGCGAGGTCGAGCAGCCGGCTCTCTATCGGATCGTGCGCGAGCTGTCCACCGAGGCCCGCCAGCCCATGCCCAGGCTGTACGTCTCGCCGACCATGCAGCCCAACGCCTTCGCGACCGGCCGTAACCCTCGCAACGCCGCGGTGTGCGTGACCTACGGCATCACCCAGCTTCTCGACGAGCGCGAGCTGCGAGGTGTCATAGGGCACGAGCTGTCCCACGTCTACAACCGGGACATCCTGGTCTCCTCCGTGGCCGGCGCGCTGGCCACCATGATCACTTATCTGGGCTACGTCGGCCTGTTCTTCGGCGGCGGAGACGACGACGAGGGCCCCGGTTTCATCGGCGCCCTGCTCATGATGGTGCTCGGTCCGGTCGCCGCCGGGATGATCCAGATGGCCATCTCCCGATCCCGTGAATATCAGGCCGACGAGTCCGGCGCCCGGTTGACCGGTGACCCGCTGGCCCTCGCCTCGGCGCTGAGGAAGATCGAGATGGGCACCCGGCAGCTGCCGCTCCCGGAGAACGGCCGGATAGCCTCCGCCTCGCACCTCATGATCGCCAACCCTTTCCGGGGGGCCGGACTGGGCCGGTTGTTCTCCACTCACCCGTCCACCGCCGAGCGCGTCGCCCGGCTGGAGCGGATGGCCGGCTACCGCCGTTGACGCCGATCACGGGCTGAGCCCGGCGACGATCGGGTTGTGGACCGAGTCGGGCACGGCGAAGGTGTCCACCGTCTGGAGGTGCCCCGTCCCCTGGTCCAGCCGATACCAGGTGTAGACGGTGTCGGTCCTCTTCTCGCCCCTGCGGGCGACCGTCTGCAGGTCGAGGTGGCCGGAGCCGCCCCAGCGGAGCCGGGTGGGGATCTGCCCGGCGGGCAGGGCGATCGGCTGCCCGTCGGCCCGGCCCGCGGCCATGTCCCACAGGCTGATGGCCGAGTCGTCGTCGGTGAAGTGGGCGACGGTCGCGCCGTCCGGGCTGAGCGCGCCCCCCACGGGGACACGTCCCCGCTCGGCCAGGGTGGACGTCACGTAGATCCCCGCCCTGAACTCGTCGTCCACGGCGAGCATGAGTCCGGCGTCGGAGCTGAAGCTCCACGGCCGCAGTCCCGGCGGCACCACCGAGCTCTCCCCGCTGTAGGCGTCGAGCACCCTGTCGTCGCGCCCGCTGCCCAGTACGACGTAACGTCCGGCCGGGGCGAGGTCGATCCGCGTGGAGCGCAGCTTGCGCGACCACTGCATCCCGGGGACCTCGCGCACCTGGCCGGTGGACATGTTCCGGATGACGAGCGCCCGGTCTCCTCGCCGGAAATAAGCGACATATTCCCCGTCCGGTGACAGAGCCAGCGGCGCCCGCTGCTTACCCGCCTTCGACGCGAACACCCGGGCGTCGGTGAGTTTGATCACCTGGCCGCTCCATGTCCAGAGAGTCCAGGGGGCGCAGACGCAGCCGGCCAGCCCCGCATAGCGGACCGAGGCCCCTCCCGCCTCCGGCTCCGCCCTCGCCCGCGCAGGGGCCTCCGCTCTCATGGCCACGGTGAGTACGGCCAGCACGGCGACGAGAACGGCCGGTCGGCGGAGCAGGCTCATCGAGGCCCCCTGAGCTCATCGACAGGGGGACATCACTTACCGGCCACTGTACGCGCCACCTACCGGCCGCTGTAGGCGCCGCGACGGGCCTGCCACCGGTGCGGCCGCCGGTGTCACGGGGTCGCCATGCGGAGAGGGAGCGCTGTGAGGCCGCCGACGGGGTGGGTGGACGGACGGAGCGTGAGCGCCGAGACCACGGAAGGGCATGTGGCGAGAGCGGGTTTCAGGAATGCTGGACGGCCGGATCGGTCTCCTCCGGAGACAGGCCGGGGATGCCGTCGATGCTCTCGCGGTTGTTCTTCGCGCGGTAGGCGCGCTTCTGCTGGACCTCCTTGCGCTGCGCCCACTCGTCCAGCAGGGGCCGGTCCTTCTCGAAGGACATGAACGGCACCGAGAAGCCGCAGGAGTCGGAGATGCGGTCGCAGTCGACGACGATGATCGACCGGACGCCGGGGTGCGGGCCGAAGCTCTTGATCAGCTCGGGGAAGTCAGGGTCTTCCGGAACGACGACCCGGCCGGTGCCGTACAGGCGGAGGATGTTGGGGGGACCCGAGAAGGCGCAGAACATGACCGTGACGCGGCCGTTCTGGCGGAGGTGGGCGATGGTCTCCACGCCGCTGCCGTCCAGGTCCAGATAGGCCACCGTGGTGTCGTCGAGGACCGCGAAGGTGTCGGCGTATCCCTTGGGGGAGACGTTGACGTGTCCGCCCTGCTCGGGAGCGGTCGCTACAAAATAGACCGGCTGCGCTCCGATGAACGCGCGCAGCCGATCGTTAATTTTGTCATGAATTTTCCCCATAAGGGGAAGATAGTTCCTTGTTCATTCGCCGGGTAGCCACCAGGTCCACGGGTCGCTCCTGACCCTGAAGGAGTCGAGCTTGCGCGTGGCCCCGGTCTCGGCGTTCACCGTCCGCTTCACCGCGGAGATGACGGTGCCCTCCTCGTCGCCGGTGCTGGTCCAGAGCGTCAGGGTGCCGGCCGCGTCCCAGTAGAGGCGCTGCGCGCTCTCGCCCTTGGGCGTGCCCAGCGGGACCGGGTCGGAGACGGTGTCCGAGGACAGGTCGTAGGTGCGCAGCCGCACCTTGCCCGAACCGCCGGTGATGATCAGTGTGACGGTGGTCCCGTCATCGGCCAGCGCGATCGGCGCGTTGTTGGACACGATCTGGGGGACGACCTGGCTTGAGGTCTCACGCCCCTCGGCGTCGAAGACCGCGAACTCGGTGATGTTGTCATCGGTGAACCGGCCGGTCAGCAGGTGCTGCCCGTCGGGGCTGAAGCTCATCACGCTGTTCTTCGACGGCAGCTCGACCACCTTGCCGGTCTTCAGGTTGGCGACCAGGCTGGGCAGCTTCTCGGCGTCGTCGAAATAGTCGACCACGGCGATCGAGCCGTCGGGGGAGAGCGTGGTGTCCACTTCGCCCTGGCCGATGCCCTTGGGCAGCTTGGCCGCCCGGCCGGGGAGCGGACGGACCTTCCCGCTGTTCACATCGCGGACGACGAGCTTGTCGCCCCTGATGTAGTTCACGGAGCGGCCGTCACCGCTGACCGCGAACAGGGCGCTGGACTCCTTGTCCACCTTGCCGCCGGCCCGCTTGGGGTTGACCCGCGCGTCGGTCAGCTTGATGGTCTTCCCGCTGCGCATGGCCAGCGTCCAGTTGCCACAGGGGATCTTGTAGTCCTTCTTGGGCTTGGGGCAGGCCTTGATCCAGGCGTACCGGACGGAATCGTCGGATGCGGCTCCCGTCCTCGCATCCGCCGGAGTTGTGATCATCGAGGCGGCCGCTGCCGCGATCGCCAGGACGGCGAATCCGCGTGAGGGTCTCATCGGCGTTCCTTTCGTCACCTCGGTAGATGCGGCTCAGGTGCGAAAGGTTGCGTCACGAATCAGACACGTTCCCCATGGCGTGCTCCGGGCCGCCGTTACGGGGGAGCCACGTCTGATCACCGATGATCCGTGAGCCGGCCGCCGCCATCGTGATCTGCGGAATGTCGGTGATCACGGTGCTGGGCCGCTGGGAGCCGCACCGCCGGGCGCCGCCGTACCCGGCTGTGCCCGGTGCCCCGCCGCCCGTTGTGCCCCGCCGCTGTCCACCCGCTGGGAGGGGCGGGGCGTCGGACCGCCCACTTCTTCGTAGGCCGGCCTCACCGGGACGGATGCCGCACGCCGGCCTCACCTGGGCGGGCGTCACACATGGCCTCAACCGGTTGGATGTCGCACACCGGCCTCAACGGAGCAGGCGCCGCACATGACCTCACCGGGACGGATGCCGCACGTCGGCCTTAACCGGCCGGGAGTCGCATGGCCCCGGCGCCGGCGCATTCGGGCACGGGACCCGCTCCGCATAGTCTTCCGCACCGCCGCCTGCGGGCTCCGCCGGGGAGCGGCCGGGGCACAGGCGGAGACATGCGTCGCCGGCCGTGTGCCCCGGATGTGCCTCTTGCGCCGAGCTTGACCCTGAAGCTGCAGGTCAGGGCCTCGATCGCCCGTCTCTAGCGGTAGTTCGTGAACTGCAGGGCGATCTCCAGGTCCTTGCCCTTGAGCAGGGCGATGACCTCCTGCAGCTCGTCTCTCTTCTTGGAGCTCACCCGCAGCTCCTCACCCTGGATCTGGGCCTTGACCCCCTTGGGCCCCTCATCCCGGATGATCTTCGAGATCTTCTTGGCGTGCTCCTGGTCGATGCCCTCCTTGAGGGTGACCACCAGGCGGTACTCCTTGCCGGACAGCTTGGGCTCGTCCGCGTCCAGAATCTTGAGCGAGAGCCCACGCCTGATCAGTTTGTCCTTGAACACGTCAAGGACGGCGTTGGCGCGCTCCTCGCTGTTGGCCCTGATCTCGACAGCCTTCTGGCCGCCCGACCAGGCGATGGACGCGCCGGTGCCCTTGAAGTCGAATCGTTGCCCGACCTCCTTGACCGTCTGGTTCAGCGCGTTGTCGGCCTCCTGATGGTCGATCTTGCTGACGATGTCAAAACTGCTGTCGGCCATGCGTCGACTATCCTTTCTAGCTCTCATGCCGACCCTAGCGCTTCGCTTATCGGCTCATGATGAACGTGACCGTCAACGCTCAGATGACGGTGTCGATGGAGCCTCTACGGCCGGTGCCGGCCCCTGCCCCCGCGCGGCACGACGCTCACCCTCACCTCCCGGGAAGCCATCCGCCCCACCCGGGCGACGGGCACCCCCACCCCGGAGCCTCCAGCCCTCCCCAGCTCCCCGTCAGCCCTTCCACCCCCGTAGCTGCCCGCCAGATGCAGGCGCAAGCCTCAGAAGTACAGGTACGGCAGCCCGTCGACAGGCGGTCTCCGCCGATGTCACGTCACGCCCGGAAGTCCGCTATTCTTCTTCCTGTCGCCGCCTCAAGCGGATGACGCGGCAGGTTGCCCGAGTGGTCAAAGGGAGCGGTCTGTAAAACCGTCGGCTCAGCCTACGCAGGTTCAAGTCCTGCACCTGCCACACCAGCAGAAAGAGCCCCGTCACCAGCGGAAACGCAGTGACGGGGCTCTTCTCGTATGTCCGGCTGTTCATGGTCGTCAACGGCGCACTACGGGTGCCCGCGTCGTATGCGCGTCGGCGATCAGTCGGGGTTTTGTGAGGGGCTCAGGGCTTCGGCGATCAGCTTCCGGGCGAGGTCGTCTTGGCCGACGATGCACTTGGCGTAGACCCGTAGAAGCACGTTCACGCTGTGCCCCGCCCACTTGGCGACCTGGGGAGCCGGGACGCCGGCGTTGAGCCATGTGGAGACGCAGGCGTGTCGCAGGTCGTACGGCCGCGCCGCGAGCGGCGAGGCAGCCTCTACTTTGCTCAGCGCTGCCGTACGGGCCTTCTGCCAGACACGACCGTAGACGCTTTCCGAGAGCGGGCCACCACGCTCCCCGATGAACAGGTGCCCGTCCGGGCTCACCCCGTATTCGGCGAGGTGGTCTCGGAGAATGGCCACCAGGGGCGGTGGGATCGGCACCGGCCGGACTGCCTTGCGCGCCCGATGCTTGAGCTCGCGTGACTCCCGACGTTTCCCGTTGCCCGTCCAGTCGGCCCCCACCGCCGGCGCGGAACCGCCGAGACAGAACCATCCCCACTCATCGCCGTTCTCGGCCCCGGGAAGGTCGATTTCATCAGCGGTCAGGTCTACGGCTTCCGCAGGGCGCAGGGCCGAGTAGTACATGACCGCGAAGAACGCCGTCAGTTGATCCATCGTTTTTTCAACTGAGGTCAACAGCGCCGCGGCTTGCTGCGGGTTGACCACGCGGCGGGGAGAGACTTCCTCGGCAACCTTCGGGGTCTTCCATTTCACGCTGATCAGTGGGTTGCTGGTCAAGAGCTTCGCCGGGCTCACCGCGTAGTCCAGGATGTTGTAGAAGACCGCACGTTTGCGGGCGATCGTGGTCCCCGACGCGGTCTTTCCCGTCAGGGTTCTGGAGATGCCTTTCAGCGTTCCCAGCACCACGGCCTCATCGGCAAGCGCGGACACGGGAACCGTGTTCCTTTCCAGCCAGGCAACCGCACGGGCGATCTCCGCTGGCATGTTCCCGGTGGTGCGCCGCGGCTTATGAGCGGCCCACTTGGCCACGGCCTGGCGGATCTCCTTCTTAGGTGGACTGCCGGCCCCGTTGGCGAGGAGGGAAAGCGTGGCAGTGGCAAGCGCGTCAGCGATCGAGCGGCGCGTGTTCGGGGCCGCATCGTCCCAGCGATGATCAACGTAGTCGCACATCAGCGTCCACCACGTGACCGCCTGACCTCGCTTCCCGGCGTGCTCGGCGGGTCGCCCGGTGGCCAGGTCGAACGCTTTGCCCTTCCGAAGCGCGGTGAGCAGTTCAGCGCGGAAGCTTTCGGCGAGTGCTCGCGTCGTGAACGTCTCCCGCCACGGCTTTTCGGCGGTGAGCCAGCGGACGGTGTAGGTGTTCCCGCCCTTGTTCTTGTTGGTAAGCACATGCCATACACGCACGTCATAGGTGGTGTTCATCAGGCGGCGTCCTCTCGGGAGGCAAGCCAGCGCTCGTACTCGGCGCGGCGGATGCGCAGGCTGCCGTTGGGCAGGGTGATGCACTTGGGGGCACGGCGCTTGGCGCGCCAGTCGTAGAAGGTGGAGCGGGAGATTTCGAGTTCGGCGCAGAACTCGGCAACGGTGAGAGGCTTGGTTCCACCGACAGCCTCAGGAGTGCGGTAGAGCTTGTGATCCATGTGGGATCCCACCTCCTTCCCGGTCATGTGGCGTGGTTGGCGGTGGGGCGAGACTGGCGGCGAGTGCGGATTCACCGGCCGTGTAGCCCTGGCCCGCGTACTTCCAGTTCGCGAGGACGAGCGTGGCGGCGGGGTCGTACGGCAGCCGCCCGAGGTCGCGGGCCTGGCGATACTCCAGGCGGACGCGGCGCAGAGCGGTCAGGGTGGTGGAGTAGGCCCGGCTCTTGGTCGAGAAGTGGCCGCGGAAGCCGAGCATGTGCGCCCACTGCCGAAGCCGGAGCGGCGCGAGGTCGGGATGGGCTTCAGCATTGCCGAGCTCCCACGCCGTACGGATCAGCTGGGCAGCGTGCTCGGTGGCACCGTGCTGTTCGAGCCGGGCAAGGTCGGAGCGCTTGATCCGCCGGTCCAGGGTGCCGGAGGTCTCGGCGGCCTTGGTGGCGTACTTGGCGACGTAGCCGGCCACCGCCGCCTCGGAGAGCGCGGACCCGTCCGGGCCGGTCGATGCGATCGGCCGCACGTCGACCGCGCCCCAGCACAGATCCCGAGAGGTCTCGCCGTCCGGGTCGGGGACGTCGAGACGTACGGCCTTTGCTGCGGACTCGATGGTCTCGGAGAGCAGTTCCACGGTCGCCCAGGCCGGTGGTGCGTCGATTCCGCTTTCCGGAGCGCGGCCGTCGAGGCGGACCACCGCGTGGAAGTGGATGATCCCACGAGCTTGGTACTCGGCGACCTTGGCGAAGGACAGCCGGATCTGTCGGCTGAACTCGGCACGGGTGAGCCCGGCCGCCATGCCCAGGTGCCGCCGGAGGTAGATCCCGAAGCGGTGCCACAGCTTGCCCGCGTGGGCGTTCCACAGGACGTGGCCCACGTAGTCGTAGGTGTCGGGGTCGAGGGGTTGGCCGATGCGACGGTCCCCGGAGGCGTGCCGCTCGAAGCAGGCCGGCCCGGTGCGGCGGGGGTGGCAGACGTCGGCCTGGCCGTGCTTGTCGGGACCTCGATGGACCGGGCCGAAGCTCGGGGCTGTGAGGGTGGCCAGGACGCGCGGGTGCGTGCTCACGGTGGCCGGTACGCCCTTGTCCCCGCCGAGCAGGCCCGCGCGGATCAGGTGGAAGGTGTCGGCCCGGTAGGTCTCGGCGCAGGCCGGGCAGCGGGAGGCTCGCCGGTTGCCGCAGCGGACGAGCAACTGTCCGTGCGGCTCGCCGCCGGTGGAGTAGTGATGCAGGATCTCCCCGGTGCCCGAGTCGAGGGTGGAGACCTCGCCGGTCAGGCGGATCGGGTCGGAGCAGCCGCGCAGCCGGTCGACCAGGTGGAGCCAGCGGTTCAGGTCTCGGCCGGAGTGGTGGGTCAGGTCCCGGATGACCGGGCCGATCAGGTCGCTGATGTGGGCGGGTTGTTCGGTCACTTCCCCTCCTCTCCGGTGCCCCCGCAGCCGGGGCGGTCGACAGTGATCAACTGGTCGTTGTCTCGATGGGCCGGACGGACGCAGACGGATCCGTAGCCGTCGCAGTCCGCGCATGGTCGGTGGCGCATACTGGTGGTTCCTTTGCGAGCGAGCGAAGGGGACGCCCCACGGAGCGGCGGGCTGCCAGGCTTGAGCCGCCCCGTGGTGGCGTCGCCGATCAGGTGTCGATGCCGGTGCCGTCGCAGTCGAGGCAGGTGACTGCGATCTGGTAGGGACTGCTGTCGCTGTCGTCGTTGACCAGGCCGGTGCCGTTGCAGGTGCCGCAGGCGTAGGCGTGGATCACGGGGTGTCTCCTTCCTCAGAGCGGGGACAGGGGCAGCGGGTGTCGTAGGTGGTGTCGAGGCGATCGCAGTCAGTCGGGTCGCCGTCGAGCTCGCAGCCGTAGCGGGCGCAGCATCGGCAGAAGGGGCAGATCAGCCGGGTCATGGCGCGTCCCGTTCGGCGATGGCCCAGGCGGACCGGTCACCGCCGGCATGCCGGATAGCGGCCAGGACGTACGCGAGGTTGGTGGAATCCAGGCGGGTGATGGCCGGGCCGAGGTCGACAGGGTGGCCCGCGGCGATGCTGAGCACGATGCGCAGGATGGCCGCCTCGGAGTTGGAGCAGGGGAGCAGGCCGTTGCACAGCGCCGCGTGGAGGGTGTCCCAGGAGATGACGGCGAGCGGGATCCTGCTGTAGCTGGCCGGCGCGTACTCCACGGCCATACGGAGGAAGTCACTCCGGTACAGCCACGTGCCGTGGCAGATCAGCAGTTCTACGGCGGCTTCCAGCGCGTAGGAGCCACGCGCCCACGCGCGAGCAGCCTCTACCAGGTGCGGGAGGTTGGGAAGAGTCATGACGGGTCGGGTCCTTTCTGTCAGACGGGATCGGTGACGATCTGCCGCAGCAGGTCGGCGGCGAGATCGCCGGAGATGCCCATGCGGGTACGGAGCAGGTCCGCCGTGACGGGACGGCCGTGCTTGGCGCTGTGCTCGTCGGCCAGCCGCCGGGCGAAGGTGAGCAGGGCCGGAGACGGACCAGGCGGGTGGCCCGGAGAGCCCTCGGCGGCCTCGGGAGCGGGGACGGGAGCTGTGTCGATCTCGGGGACGGGTGCCGGGGCCGGGTCGACGACGACGGCCGGAGACGGAGGCCGGTGAGAAGCGCGGCGTTCCAGCATGGAGACCGCCACCAGGAAGGCCACCGCGGGCATCGCGGTGCAGATCCATCCCCAGACCGAGGTCTCGGCGCTGGCCAGGTTGGCGGCCAGAGTGAGTACGATGCCGCCGGCCAGCACGAGAGCGGGCCAGGAGATCGGCCCCCGTCGGGGGCGGCCGGTGCGCTTGTCGCGCTGGAGCTCGCGGGCGGCCATGACGCACATCAGGTCGATGCACACCGCGACCGCCCAGGACTGCCAGCCGTGCTGGCCGTGTTCGGCGGCCAGTTCGGAGATGTGAGTGAAGGACCCCACTGCCGCGATCACGGCCAGGACCACGATCGGCGCGGAGTCCAGCAGCGTGGAGCGGACGCGGCCAGGCTTGTGACCGGTCATCGCGATTCACCTCCTTCCGGATTCGGGCATGGGTCAGGTAGGGACATGGCGTGATCAGGGCTCACACCGGGCCGCGGGGAGGTGAGATCAGGCCGCGTGCAGGTCCCGCACGGTGTCACCGATGCGAGGAACCATGACCTCGGCCCACGACGGAGCCAGGTGGGCATGGTGGTGAGCGGCGTACTCGGCGGTAGCCTCGGAGACGTAGAAGGAGCGCGCCCGGTACCACTGGCCATCTTGTGAGGCGACGATGGCGACGCCGGGGGTTTCCGAGGGGATCGCTCGTGCCGACACCAGCGCGGCGGGGTCGAGGTCGCCGAGGGTCATGGTCGCGGTCTCCGGATCGTTGACCCGGTGGCAGATACGGCCGGAGCACTGGGCGCGCAGGGCGGTGACGCCGGGGCCGAGGTCGGAGCCGATCCGCTGGCCGCAGCAGAACAGATAGATCCCGAAGGCCCGCCCGAGCTGGGCGACCCGCAGCAGAGCTGTCGAGGTGCGGGCGATCTCGTCTTTCTCACTCTTGTCGGCCATCAGGTACAGCTCGGCCAGCTCGTCGACCAGGACTACGACGGGTACCGGCAGACTCTCGCCGTCCAGTTGCCAGATGTTGCGTGCTCCGGCCTCCCGGCACGTCTCCATGCGGTCGGTCATCAGATTCACCAGGTCGTCCAGCAGGGCCGCGCACTCGGCCCGCGTGGTGGCCAGGGCGGACAGCCGAGGCCGGTACGGGGTGAACTCCACGCCGCCCTTGAGGTCGAAGCCGACCAGTGCCACCGGTTGGGGCGCGAGGCCGACGATCAGGGCGTTGGCGAGGTTGGACTTGCCCGATTGGGTGGCGCCGGCGTTGAGCCAGTGCGGGACGGTACGGAAGTCGATCTCCCAGGGGTGACCGGTCTCCAGACGCCCCACTATGACCTTGAGCAGGTCGGGCGAAGGAGGTAGGTCGTCGATGCGCACCAGGGGATCGCGGACGGTCACGGCGAGCACCACCCGTCCCGGCCGGGGCGAGGAGACGCGAACCGCGTGCACGCCCCACGAGTGCGCCAGCTGTTCCGCCGCCGCGCTGTAGTCAGCGGGCACCTGGCCCTCCAGGGTGTGAACGGTGACCCGCCAGCCGTGCCGGGTTGGCAGCGGCAGCCACATCCACGGCTTGGTGTCCACCGCCACCCGCTGGAACTTGCGCTTGACCCGTACGGTGCCGGTGGAGGAGATCAGTCCGGGCACGGTGGTGAACCAGAACCGTTGACGCTTCTTGGTGAGCCCGCAGCCGAAGGCGACCTTGCGCCAGGTGGCGCGGACGGTGATCGCGGCGAGCGGATAGCCGACCACGTACCAGAACGAAGGCCGGTGCCACCTGCGCCAGCACAGAAACAGGGTGGTGACCGCAGCTATGACCAGGGCCGGCCAGAGCAGACGCTCGAACATAATGGGTGCTCTCCTTTCGTGAAGGCGAGAGGGAGGCCCCGGAGCGGGCGGTGCTGCCAGGCGAGCCCGCTCCAGGGGCGTCACATCCGGCCGGTCAGGCGGCCCGTGCCGCGGCCGGCCGGATCGTCTCGGCGCGGAAGCCGAGACCGGAACGGCCGTTCATCGACCAGAAGAACGCGGCCAGGCCGACCGGGACGACCTGCACGCCCTCGGGGATCTGCGGGAACGTCTCGCTGGGGAACGTCACCACGATCACCGGGTTGCGCCGGTCGTCGTTCGGCTTGGGCAGCAGCGGGATCGTGTAGAGCTCCCGCCCCTCCGCGTCCCTCTTGACCTCACCCGTAGCGCGGTCCACGATCTTGGGCTCGGGCTCGCCCGCGACAATGAACGCCAGGGCCGAGAGGTCGACGGGGATGTTGCGCATGTGGATCACTCCTTGAGTTGTCTAACCTGCCTAGCCAGGTTGGCCATGGCTCAATGTTGACCAGCATGGCTAGCCATGTCAAGCCTCTTGGATTAACTGGCCTAGGCGACCTAGGAGAACTAGACTGATTTGCGTGATGAGTCTCGACCCTGACGACCCGCGCCCGCCCTACCAGCAGGTGGCGAACGCCCTGCGTGCGGCGATCCTGACGAAGAAGTTCGAGCCGGGGGAGAAGCTGCCCTCAGGCACCGAACTCGCCAAGCAGTACGGCGTGGCGCGCATGACCGTTCAGCAGGCGATCCGCCTGCTACGGGACGAGGGCTTGATCGTGTCGCGTCAGGGGAGCGGAGTGTTCGTCCGGGAGCGCACCGAGCGCCCGGTGGAGCTCCGGCCGCACATCGAGCACGCTTTCGAGGCGACCAACGTCGCCATCGACTTCGCCGGCTTCTCCGGGGAGACGCTTCAGGGCATGCTCCAGGAGCCGCTGGACAAGATCCGCCTCGGACGGCTCACACCCGAGTCCATCAACATCCGCATCCTGGTCCCGGACATGGACCACCCGATGTCCCTGCCGTGCCGGGCCGAGGACCTCAGCGATGACCCGGTGATCCGGGCACGCGCCCACCGCATCCAGCAGCGCAGCACCCAGGCCATCGCCGACGCCGTCCACGAGCTGGCGGACCTCGGACTGGTGAAGTCCGCATCCGTCGAAGTCCGCATCCACCAGACGACCCCGGCGTTCAAGTTCTACGTGATCAACCGGGAACAGGTGTTCTTCGGCTTCTACCCGGTGGTCAAGCACACGGTCCGGATCAAGGGCGAGCCGCACGAGCTGTACGACGTCATGGGCAAGGACGCGGTGCTGTTCCACTACCAGGTGACCGAGGACGCGTCGTCGATGCAGTCGCAGTACGTCGCCCAGGTCCGCGCGTGGTTCGAGAGCATGTGGACCACCATCAGCCGGGAAGTCGAGCTGTGACCGAGGCACTGACGGAGATCTTCCGGCAGTCCCGCGCCGTGCTTCTCGACTTCGACGGACCGGTGTGCAGCGTCTTCGCCGGTCTGCCGGCGCCTGTGGTCGCGGCCCGGCTCAAGCAGCTGCTCCAGGACGAGGGGGCGGAGCTTCCCGAAGATGTCGCGGAGCTGGACGACCCGCTCAAGGTGCTGCGCCGTACGGCGGACTTCGCGCCGAGCCTGGTCGACAAGGTGGAGACCGCGTTCATGGCCTACGAGGTCGAGGCCGCAGGCTGCGCCGAGATCACGCCGGGGGTGCGGGAACTGCTCGAAGCCTGTGCTGAGACGGACCGGTCAGTGGTGATCGTGAGCAACAACTCCGGACCGGCGATCGAGACGTTTCTCGGTCTAGCCGATCTGAGGGAGCAGGTTGCCGGAGTCGTCGGCCGGCCGATCGGCAATCCCGCTGAGATGAAGCCGCACCCCGGATCGGTGCTCCGAGCCTGTGAGATGGTCGACGTGCCGCCGGGCGAAGCTGTGCTGATCGGAGATTCCGACTTCGACATGCAGGCCGCGGCCAACGCCGGAACCCGCAGCATCGCCTACGCCAACGAGCGAGGCAAAGAGATGAGTCTCGCCGAGGCCGGGGCCGATGCGGTGGTCCGGAGCATGCACGAGCTCGCAGTTGCCTTTACAGCAGTGGCGTAGGGAGCAGCTATGGATGTCGCGGATCTTCAAAACGCTCTGGACGATGTGTTCGACCAGGCGTTGATCTATCACGCGTACACCGACTACATGCGCGACTACGAGATGATCATCTATGTGACGACTGACCCACGGTCGGGGATTGCACCTGTCTACCTCCGCTATCTCTTCCGATTTTGCGTGGAGGCGCACGCGCGCACAGCGATCCTTCCAGAGCAGTGGAGGGAATCTCTCGATGATCGCCTTCTCGCTGATCCGAGGACGCATGATCTGGAGGGCTATACGTGGGGTGCGAGATGCCAGTGGCTCTACCCGGGCGCGGAGATCATCCCTAACTCCACACGAGCGAAGGAGTGGACGGAAGCCCTCGGCATCGACTTTCACGAGGTCCGGTTCGAGACCAATGACGGCCACAACACCATGCTGGTGTTCTCCGACCTACAGGTGACCGAGCTCTCGGCCGGCTATGCACCTTTCGTAGTGAAGGACGACACGAGCGCTACCTAACATGCGAAGCTCAAGCCAGTAGGCGACGTGGCAGGGATAGCCGATAGTGAGCGCCTACAGAGCTGTGTAAACCTTCAGTTGATGATTGACGGATCAGTCTCAGCTGATGCTTTCCACCAGGCCTAGATCCTGTAGTCGATATGGCCGCTCGCCCGCAGCCGGTTGACCTCCTTGATGATCGTGCGCGGATGCACCGACAGCTCCTCGCCCTCGAACAGCACCCGCAACCGGGCCGGTTCAAGGACGACAGTGACAACCTTGCCGCGGTGCACCTGGCCCACCTGGACCTTGCAGCCGGCCACCATGAGCGTGCCGTTGCCCGACACCACCCGCTCCACCGTCGGAAACCGGCCGACGACCGCGCCGTCGACGCCCTGAGCCAGGCGGGCGCCATGCAACCGGCCGCGCTGGGAAGGCGTCAACGGGCTCGGCCTGGTGCGCACCAGCACTCCATCGGCGATCACCCGGACCGTCCGCGCGTCGATGCGCAACGTCACCCGCTGACCGGCCAGCGGAACCCCGACGCTCAGCAGCCTGCCCGCCAGGCCCACGCACCCGGCGTTGTTGACCATCCGGTCGACCTCGACCACCGCATCAGCCGACAACGGTCCCGGCGGCACCGCCGCAGCCGGACACGGGCGCCCCGCACGTCCGCCGCCGGCCATCAGCCGCCCCAGATCAGCCCTGGACAACGTCACCGGATGCGTCTTGATCAGCTCCTCGCCGATGAACACGCACATGGTCGTGGTACTGGCCCAGACGGTGACCGTCTGCCCGGCCCGCGCCCTGCCCAGCCACACCTGCCGCCCGCACGCGGTCAGGTTGCCGCTGGCGGGCACGACGCGCTCGACCTCCACCGCCACCGGCGTCACCGACATCGCCTCGACGGCATCGGCCGCTCCGGCCCGCACCTGACGCGCGGCCGGGGCAGGCAGCGCGGCCAACTCCGCCGGAAGCCGCAACACCAGCACCGGCCCGCCGTCCTGCTCATCCCGGCCGGGGCGCACCACGAACCGGTCGGCCGGAACAGCCATCTCCAGCGCCTGATGCGGCCGCACCGTGTTGTAGTCGATCACCCACGCATCCAGCGCCTCCTGCGCCGCCTGCAGGCTGGAAAACGGCTCATGCGCGGCGAGGAACTCCTGGCGCACCGTCTTGTGCCAGCGCTCGACCTTGCCCGTCGTGGTCGGCGAGCGCACCTGGGTGGTGCGGGCGGTGATGCCGTTCTCCCGGCAGATCCGCTCGAACAGCACCTCACTGGCCCGGGGCTTGGTGAACCGCCCGGTGAACTGCTTGCCGTTATCGGTCAGCACCTCATCCGGCACCCCGAAAGCCCGCAACGCCGCCGCGAACGCCGCACACACCGCCCGGCCCGAGGCCCGCACCACCAACTGCGTGATCACGATGAACCGGGAATGGTCGTCGATGCCGCTGATCAGCTTCAGCTCCCGGCCGTCGGCCAGCATCACCGCCCCCATCACATCCAGCTGCCACAACTCCATCGGCGCCTCGCGTTCCCAGCGCACATACGACGACCTGGGGCGTCGCCGCTGCCCCGGCACGATCAGCGTGTTACGCACCAAGATCCGATACAGCGTGGTCAGCGACGGCACCGGCTCCACCCCGCGCCGGCCCAGCTCATGGGCCAGCCGGGCCGGCCCCCACCGTGGGTGCGAACGGCGCAGCTCACACACCGCGGCCTCCACCTCGGTGATCGTCTGATGCGGGCAGGCCTGCGGCCGATGCGACCGGTCCGCCAGCCCGGCCAGTCCTGCGCTCTGATACCGGCGCACCCACGCGTGCACCGACTGACGCGAGACCCCGTATCGCTGCGCGACCTCGGTCACCGGACAGCCCGCCTCTACTTCCAGCACAGCGCGATACCGCTGCTCCATGACGCTCAACTCCACCAGCGCCAACCCGGCCTCCCCGCGTGATCGTCAACAATCACCAGGAAGGCAGGTCAGCCGAAGGGGTGTAAAGCATCAACCGAAGCCGCACTGTCAAGCATCAACCGAAGTAGGACAAGCGCCTACAGAGCTGCATGGTTCAAATCTTCCCTACGTCATCAAGCCGCCGCCCGGTGGGCGGCGGGCGGTCGGCCGGAACCGGGCGGGCGTGCGGCCTCTTCGGGCCGGTCCCGCCCGACCGGCCCACCGCACATCGGACGCCAGGCAGAGAAGGGGGAGGAGACCAGCAGGCCGGACGGGATACGGCGAGGCGACAGTCGTACGGCGACGCAGACAGCGGAGGTCAAAGCATGCCTCCGGCGGGGCACTCCGGCCCCGAGGTGATCGCCGAGCACGAGCCGGGGTTGTGGGGTGGCCGGGGCTGATCACCTCGTACGCCATCGACCCAGGCAAGCCCAGCAGACCGGCTCCTCCGGGGCAAGCCCGGCCGTGCGGGATGGCATCCAATGATCGAGGAACGGCGGCCGGCTGACGTACACGCGAGGCCGAGCTTGCCCCTCCGTCCCCGGCCCGCTGCCGCTTCGCGGTGGGCCGATGGCGTACGAGGTGATCCGCATATGTTGCGGTCCGTTTATCTGCCGTTGGGGCATATCTTCCCATAAGGGTTAAATAACAGATTAACGGCCCTCCTTCTATAGGAACTAGTGGTAGGCACTTAATCCTGGTGACCAGCGTATGGCCATCTTGGTCCGTAAACAGATCTGCCGGATACTATTGCTATCATCGTATTGCTTGTTATGATTTCGAGTCTTCAATCCCTAGCTTAAAGGACTCCAAGGGGAAGAAGTGAGCTTGTTGGATGGTGGGCGGATCTCCGCTCGCGGATATCAGTTTCAGTATCTCCGAACCTTAGAGGCATTACTTGCAGGCGCAAGTCGATCAGGTATTCATGCTTGTAGGATTGAGGGGCCAGTTGGGTCAGTATCACTAGAAAGTGTCGATTCCGTTGATTTCGATTTAATCAATCATTCTGGAGAAGTCGCCCTGGCCGTTCAGGTTAAAAGCGCCAGGCTGGGCAAAAAAGTAAGTGCCCCAGATGCTCTATCGGTAATATTCAAGTTGATTTCAAGTTGTGATGCTGAGCGCTACGAGCTGATAACTTCAGCGGAGCCAGATAAAAACTGCAGGCGACTAGCCGAGATCCTTAAAGATCGGAACCTGTCGTCGGATTCCCGTGTAAACGCGCTAGAGAAGCTGCTTAATAAATCGCAAAATAGTAAAACTCTTCTAGCGAATCTGTCTACCGAAAACGCTGATCGCCTCAGTCGTGCGCGAATCGAGTTCGATAGAAGAAATAAGGATGAAATCCGGAATGCTCTTCGCGATGAGCTAAGGGCTATGCGTGGGCGTCAGCATCCAAGACTTGGAGAACGGTCAGCCGGACTAGTCATAGGGTATCTCATTTCAGAGATACTTCGCAGGGCGGCTGATCCTGATAGCGCAGAATGGCAGATGGATGAATTTAGAGAAGAGGTAATTATAGATGATGAGCAACTGATTCGATCCCTCGGGTACCAGGAATGGAGCGCAGTATACGGCCCAGTTGCTCCGGTACCTGATGTCAGGCGGCCAGAGTTGATGCAGAGCATAGAGGAGTCATTCTTTAAATCTGAGTCGGCCATTAATAGCTTGCAGCTATCCATTTTGGCCGGTTTATCTGGAATTGGAAAATCCAGCTTGGCGTCTGCGTACATTGCAGAGTATGCAGATAGATACGAGCTAGTTTTCTGGGTTGATGCATCGAGTGAAGATTCTCTCTATGCTTCGTTTCGATACCTCAAAGGAAGAATTTCTAGCAGAGGACGGGCAGTAGGAGAAGACGACGGAGTCGAATCTGTAAGACAGCAGATACATGATATCCTTCGTCAACTTCCTGGTCCCTGGCTAATGATTTTTGATGACGCAACTCCACAGGACGTTGGCAGATGGATTCCTCACACTGGTAACGGGCATGTGTTGGTTACATCTATCGACAGCGCTGGCTGGCGTCGAATGGGTAGGGTCATCCCCGTAAACTCTATGAGTATGCTGGAAGCGCTTGAACTAGCGACTCTCCGCCTTTCTGTGAACCAGGAAGAGAAGTCTCTCTACGAAGACAGCTTGATAGAGCTGGTTCAGACACTTGAGAACTGGCCCCTTGCGATCGAGCTTGCGTGCGGATATGTAGTCAGCTGCGAAATTAGTCTACAGCAAATACAAGGCTACCTTTCTTTAGTTAAAGAAAGGTCTCTCAATGACACGATATCTGTACCCCTAGGCTATCCTCGAACGCTTGTTGCAGCCATAATGATGGGAGTCGGGCGCATTCGGGAAATCCTTCCACAAGGGGAGGATTATCAGAGTTCTGCGATTGGCATGCTTTATACGGCATGCTATTTTTCTCCATCTCAAATTCCCGTCCATCTACTTGCCGTTTCAGCGTTCGTTGAGCCGCAGAGTGTTCCGGACAATGGCGTAGGGGCGGTAATTGCTGATGAACTTAATACGCCCATCAGGGAGATGGTAAGAGTATTTTCTCAAGTGTCCTTTGTTCGTTACTCAAAACCTCTCTCTGGACCCATATATGAGGGAGAGTCGGGCACTAAGTTAACAATAGCGATGAATTCTGTTTTGCAAGATGTATTGAGAATGCAGCTTGAGAGCAAGCCGCTAGCTTATCAAGTAGTACCGTGCGCATGCCACCATGTTGAACGATGGCTTACAGTGGCCATGGAGACTGGAAGAGGTGAGCTCTCCTGGGAAATCGCCCAGCATGCTTCTAGCTTGGCTAGCCATGCTCGTCGACTGAGTATTAAAACAAACGAAACTGCTCACCTAATCGGAAACTTGGCTGTATTCCATCATTCGTATGGGCAACATGATGCTGCGCGTCAGTTTCTAGAGCTTGAGATCGCATGGCTTGAAGAAATAGATGATCCTAATGAGCTTCTCGCTGCGCAGGGGCGAATCTACCTCCTGTCAGTAATGAGAGCTACCGAGTCGGCAATAGATAGCTCGATCATTTATCATTTGGAGCGTGTGCTAGATTTTACCGAGCGATTGTCTCGTGAGAACTCCTCTGCTGCAATATACCTAGCAACTCAAGTTGTTCTTCTTCTGGAGCATATATCCAATAGTTCTCAGAGTAGCCAGGGAATCCGAAGGATGCTTTCCGCCTTCCGTTCTCTTGTGGAAGGCCTACCAACTACCCCTGCAGCGGAAACGCTGAGGGGAGTGGCGGAGCTTGGCCGTTTAATGTCCTCCAGCAAGTGCAATAGAGCTGAGGCTTTAGCATGCGAGATCCTTTCGGAGGGAACTCCTCTACTTCTCCAAGAAATAGAAGTTCGTCGCCTATTGATCGAAGCATTAACTCGACAGCTAAAATGGCGAAATGCTTCTGATGAGCTTGATGTCCTTCGTTCGCACATAGGGCCTCACTCTCTTTTCAAATCATCTGTAGGGCTGCTCTTTCATAATGTAGGTCTTAATGCATCAGCCGCATGGCTGATAGGCGATGACGAAGAAGCTGCAGACTTTATTTTGAAGCTAGCGGATATTGTCGATATCGCAGAACTAATGAGGGTTGCTTCTCCTCGCGACCGTATTCGTTTCGCGCTATTAGATGCTGTCATTGCTCTTAAGAGGATGGATGTCGAATCTTTCGAATCCGCACTAAATAACATAGATTACTCGTTGATTTCCGATGATGACTCCCCTTCTAGCGAAGCCTGGTTAAGGCTGCTCGCCTCAATGGAGAATAAGATCACGCGGGATCTTATTCGGATAGAGGCCGATTCGCAGCGAAACCGAAAATTTCTAGAGCAGCCTACATTCGAAATTCCGTTGGATAAAATTGATGAAATCTCTCAGGCTGCGGTTACTCCTGCACGGATGCGAGAGATGCTTGAGGAGACTGAAGTTGCAGTTCGCTTTTTCTTAACTTCGGATAGGGAGCTTTCGAGAACATTGCTTTCTCCTGTCCCTAGCGGGTGGGACAGGCTGGAAGCGGCGACTGCAGTTACCTATCCCGTGGTTTTCCTTGAGCCGAGATATTTTGTTGGTTTTTCGCGTACTACTGATGGCGGCTCAATAGAGATGCAAATTGAGATGATTTGCGAGAAGGGATTTTTTCGAGTTTCGCCGGATCGTCCTGTTGTTCGGCTTGCTCCTGGGTGGGCTCTTGTGGGCAAAGCTGGCGGTATCGTGCTTCAAGATGCAGAGGGCGGGGTCTGGGGAGAATCTACTGCCCTCCCGACCGCTCGATGGATTAAGCTAGCGAGAGCCAAGAGTCGCGTTCTGGTATTCTATGGATTTGGATTCGACCTTCATGATCAGTCCGGCGGTGGAAATATTTCTCCAGAGGACTTCGCCGAGCAGCTAAAAGAGTCTTTCTCTCGGGGAATCCTTGCTGCCGCTTCTCTTGAGTGGGTGGAAAGTTTTAGCCTACCTGCGTTTAAGCTGTCGATGGACAAGGGGCAGTCAGGGCGGCCAAAGAATAAAAAACGACGCCGTGAGCGTTAAGCAAATCTATCCTGTCGGAGATCGAGAGTGCTGTGGTTACTCGATGAGGGAGACCTGGATGATCGTCGGGATAGATCGACTGACTGTGAATGATCAAACGCGACTTACGGAGAAGTTGGCGATTTAGCCTCTAGTCAACGCATCTGCCCCGCCAGCAGGAGGAGCCAAATTTCCTCTGTGCGTTTGCTGAGCCAGCGCTCCGTCTCGTGGACGAAGGTTCCGCGTGATCTCCGCATGGTGCGGCGGATGAACATCAGGCCGCCGGAGGCGCACAGCTCGTAAAGGTCTTCCCGGCACTCACAGGTGTGCTGCCGTACGCGCACGCGGTCGGTTCGGGGAAGCGGCTTGAGCCAGACGAGCTTTTCGTGGTCTGCCTGGAGCGGCCCAACGTGGGGGCCGTGGTAAGCCCGGGTCATGGGCCGACCTTACGTCTACCTTGTCTACCTCGTCTACGACGTTGCCCATATGAGCCCCGTGGGCTACGTCTCTAACGTCGCTCCGTGGAGATAGACAGGTTCGATCCGACGCCGATCTACCAGCAGGTGGCGGCGATCATCCGTGAGCGGATCAAGGCCGGCGAGCTACAGCCCCGCGACCGGATCCCTTCCGAGTCGGAGATGGTCCGAGACCATGGCGTGGCCCGTGACACCGCCCGCCAGGCCGTCGCCATGCTTCGCGACGAGGGATGGGTGATGACCCTGCCGCAGCGCGGGAGCTTCGTGGCCGACAAGGAGAAGTGGCCGGCGGAGTGACGAGCCCCGCGAGCGGCCGTAGCCGGCTACCTCGGGCACGGCAGGCACCGCGGACTGAGTGACAACAACTGCGGACGAGCCCGGACGACCGTGGACCGTCATGGACCGCTTCCCCAGCTCAGGCGACACATTCGCCAAGGTCCCTATCCGGGCGAAATGGCTTCGCATCGAAGGGGCCAGGGGTTCGAATCCCCTCATCTCCACCCAGGTCAGAGGCCGCTTCCGAGAGATCGGGAGCGGCCTTCTGCGTTGCCGGGGGGCCAACTGAGCGACTACTGCCGTACCTCGTCCAGAGGCCCTGGTCATCGCGGGATCATGGACTTCCTCCCAAGATCCGCGCGGGAGGACGGGGCGTTGCAGGTCTGGGAGGAAGGCGATGAAGCACCGTGTGCTGCTGTGCTGGACGAGCGCCGTTCTGCTGTCGCTCCTTCCTCATTGGGGATTCCTGGACGCTGACTCAGGGATTCAGATTTGCGCTTATCTGAACACTGAGGGTGGGTACACCGGTCCTGACGTGCTCGCCTTGGGCTTCGACGCCATGGCTACGCTTCTTCCCGTCGTCCTGGTGGTGCTAGCAGTGGCCATATGGCGATCCTCAGGTAAGAGACTCCGCTTCCTGGCGTGGATCGGGGCTGGTGCGGCGCTCATGACGGCCGCCTACTACGCGCTCTCGGTCGTCACGTTCTTCTCCCCCTACTGTCCCTTGGGTTCGCAGGGGCTCTGGTTCGTTCTTCTGCTCTATGGAGGCATAGCCGCGCTTCTCATCGCCGGTATGCGGCGCAGCCACCGAGCGAACGCTGGTGCGATCACCAGTCGTCAGTGATGAGGTGCTCGGGCGGGGCCGTGATCTTGACGGGGGTTCCCCATCCTCGATAGATGATGTTCATCGTCATGGTCTCGGCGTCACCGCCCTCCGGCCGGGTGAACTTAATGATGGCGTGGAATCGTCGTGGCAGGTTGTCCGGGCCCACCCAGAGTTTCCAGGTGATCGGCCCGCTCCACGAGCCATCCTCCTTCTCGGTTCCGAAGGTCATCCCGGCCTGTCTCTCACCCAGCTTGGGAACCGTCACTGTGCCGCTGTGGAGGGTCGTCTTCACTCCCTCGAACCTTCCGCCGTTGGCGCTGGTCTCAGCGTGAGAGGCGGCCAGCTTGAGGAAGCCCAGGTTGATCCCGTTGATCAGATCCTCTCCCCAGATGACCCCGGACAGGGTCCGCGCATAGCTCCATTTCCCCACCGTCGACGGTGATTTCCAGACGTACTTGCCGTCCTTGGAGCGCACGTAGGCCTGCGAGTAGAACTCCCGGCCGATGCTGATTTCTCGGGACCGGCCCGTCCCTTCCGGCTCCTGGTGGATCGTCGTGGTATCGGCGGCGTACACGCCCGAAGCCCTGAAGCGGTGCGCGCCGGACGCCTTCATGTCCCAGGTGGCTGGGGGCCCGCCATGTCGCTTGACGGAGAAGCGCACGCTGCTCTTCTTCGCGAACTGTTTCTTGATCGCTTTGGTGACGGAGTCGAGGGACTTCGAGTCGGGAGCAGCGTGCACGGCGCCGCCGGGAATCGCGACGCTCAACAGGCCGGCCACCACCAGCGCGACGCTCATGCGTTTCATGCGCCGATCATCACGGATGATGATCACGGCCTCGTCACAGCAAGCTCCCTGCCCAGCCTGCTTGACCAGACCGGGGAGACTTGGGGCGCGGAGAATCGGAGCTGGACGAGCAGGGCCTTGGTGCAGAGAGCGCGGATCCCAGCCATGATCTTGAGATGTCGCCGGAGCGCGGTGGATGGTGGCGACCATCCAAGAACAGCGTCGGAGCGGGTTGCTCCAGCCGCGATGGGTTCCGATGTGTGGATGTGCCGAGTCAGCGAAAAGTCAGCGAACCCGTTGACACGAGGACGCGGCCGAGATCATCAAACAGCACCGACGCGGCACCTGACGGCACCAGACGTCATCCGATGAGCCGACCCGGCATGTCCCACCAGTGTTCGCATCGAAGGGGGCGGGGCCGCCACGTCAGTTGGATACAGGCCGAAGAGAATGGCTCGCGTCGTATGCGCGTCGCCATGCGCGTCCGGTGAGCTATCGAGATGACGTTTTTGCAGGCCGAATGCTATGTGTCGATCTGCCAGGCAGGGCTCTGTAAAACCGTCGGCTCGGCCTACGCAGGTTCAAGTCCTGCACCTGCCACACCGGCAGAAAGCGCCCTCTCGCCAGTGGAAACGCGGTGAGGGGGCTCTTCTCGTAGGTCCGGCTGTTCATGGTCATCAACGATGGTCTACGGCTGGTCGTTCCCGATGTGTTCCCGCGCGAATCAGTCCTTGGTGGCCTGCCGGATCCGGCGCATGGTTTCGCCGTTCTGGCCGTGGATGCGCCATGGCGTAGATCTTGTGCGGGGCGGCCACACGTGTCCTGCCCATTACGGGCAGCGACACGCCCTCAAGAACACGCGAGAAGGCGACTACGCTGCCGCGTAGCCGCAGGCCCTGATGTGTCTACCAAGCCGGGGCAGATCTGCCGCGTCTGGCCTCCCCCTTGGGGGATCTCCACTGTACGAGGGCCCCTGGGGATCTCCACTGTACGAGGGGAGGGGCGCCGCTCATCGGTGGCGAGCTTGTTTCACGGCGAGCACCGTGTACCCCGCCAAGGGCACCAAGGCGAGTGCGTTAAGGGTGAGTATCAGCCACGATGCCCACCCCACGGCCCGGGGCAGGTTGATCATGATGATGAAGGCGGCCATCAGCAGGAACAACCAGGCAGACAACCGCGCCGAACGTTGATCGCGCTGGCGATACCAGCTTGGCAACCGACCGGTCCTCAACACGTACAGGCCCTGCACACCGAGTGCGCCGCCGAGCAGGAGAGCCACCCACGCAAGCGCGCTTATCACCATATGCAAAGTCACCCGGCCGTCTTCATAGCTCAGGGGGAGGGAGAGCGCGGACCGCCCGCCCGTGCGTCAGGAAGAAGCTTGCCGAACTGTTCTTGTGGAGATCAAGGTGACGGCGCTCCGCGCCGTCGCACGGCCCGCCGTCGGCCCGTCGCACGGCCCGCCGCCGGCCCGTCGCACGGCCCGCCGCCGGCCCGCCGTCCGGGCATGCGGCCTGGAGGCCGGTCCCGAACGGCGGGACTCAGGGCCACGCCGCACCCGGCACCCGCCGTACCAAGCCGCATCCGCCGACCGGGGACGCACCGCCGCACAGATGCCACACGCCGATCACCATGCTGTGGCCGGCCATCACACGGGGTGGGGCACACGGGGCGGGGCACACGGGGTGGGGTGATCGACGGTCCGGGACTTCATTCCTCAGCCCCGGCCCACAGGGGAACCGGGTTGCCGTCCTGCCTGCCGCTGATGCCCCGCGGTGTATCGGGAAGGTGCCGGGCGTGACCAGAGATCAGGACAAGGTGTCCTTGATCACGATCTGGCCATCTTCGATGACGAACTTCTGGTTGGTGTTGTTGGGGTCGCACTGCCACAGATACACCTGGGTGCCGTTGCCGCGGCCGTTGGTGGCGTCCAGGCACAGGCGGTTGCCTGAGTTGAGGGTGGACCTGAGGATGATCAGGCCTCTCTGGACGACCCAGAGCTGGTTAGGGTTACCCAGGCACTGCCACTGGTAGACCCGGGTGCCGTTGGCTCGGCCGTTGGAGGAGTCCAGACACATCACCGGGTGCTTGCCGATGGTGTCTTCCACCTTGATGAGACCGCCCTCGATGACGAACTTCTGGTTGGCGTTGTTGCTGTCGCACTGCCACTGGTACATCAGGGTGCCGTTGCCACGGTTGTTGCTGACGTCGACGCACATGGGGGACCCGACCTGGGCGGTGCGGTCGGCGGGCCGGTGAGCAGAGGCCACGGCGGGCAGGGTGGTGACTGTGCCCATCGTCGCGGAGATGACGGCGACGGTTAGTAGACGGCGAGCAAGCATGGTGCCTCCCAAGAGAGTTGATCAAGACTCAAGCACCATGTCATGACTGACAGTCATTGATCAATCACTCTCCGCACATGTCCTCCCGCGCGGCGGAACGTGACGCCAGCCCGGGGGCGGAGCTGTGACGGTTGCCGGGCATCCGGGGTTGCGGTTCAGGGTGATCCGGGACTGTTCGGAGCAGGTCGCATAGCCCCTCCGGCCTGCATCGAACCGTCCGGAACAACTCAAGGTCGATCTTTTGGTCCGCGGGATCACGATTCGAGATGCTCGACGTTCGAGAGGTCGTCTACTGCAACGAGTACTGCGGCAGCCCCGCAACGCCTTGTCCGGCTTCACGTGGACGCTAGGACCGTGTCTCGGTAGCGATGAGCGCCCTACTGCGGGGGCGGTTGCCGGCGAGGCGCTTCAGGGCGGTGCAACGCGCGTACGGGCTGTCAGGGCATCCCTGACGATCTATGGTGTCAGGGATGCCCTGACGTCATAGGAGTGCGCTGTGACACTGCCTGACACCCTGGTCGAACCCGCTCGGTGCTCCTTCTGCGGCAAGCCGACTACCGAGGTCGACAAGCTGGTCGCCGGCCCCGGCGTGTACATCTGCAACGAGTGCGTGTCTCTATCCGCGTCGATCATCGACGGGAGCCCCAAAAGCCACGCAGGACCGCACGTGCCCATGTGGGAATCGCTGACTGACGAGGAGATGCTGAGCCACATTCCGCGCGTCGCCGCCCACATCGACCAGGCCGAGGCTGACCTGCGCTCGTGGGCGCGGGAACTGCGCCGCCGAGGCGTCACCTGGGCCAGGCTCGGGGAAGCTCTCGGGATCACCCGCCAGACGGCGTGGGAGCGGTTCTCCGGCGAGGAGTGACGCGATCTGGGGCAGCCCGCCTCTGTCTGGGGATCTTTCGTGCGGCATGATCCCGGTATGCGTGGCGAGGGTGTGCTGTTCCAGGCCGGCCTCGGCCATCCTGATGGCAGAGTGGGAACGTCAGGGATTGCCGGAGAGCGCGGCGAGCAGGCAGGATTTCAAGATCCGGACTATGCGCGGATCGCCTCCCCTGAACAAGGATGAGACAGCACCCGAAGCGCCAGGCCAGAGCGCCGCGAAGGTCAATAGGCGCCATCCCCTTTAATCCGTGAGGCCAGGACGGATCGGACCAGGTCACTCCCTCTCGGATAGCCGCTGCCGAGCCATCTTCCACGGCTGTATCTCGCTGTCTTCGCCGGCGTCCTCCTCATACCAGCCGGTTTCTGAAAGCCAGGCCTCCAGCCAGCCGGCCAGACTCTCGGAGTCGAGGTACCAGGCACGGTGCCAGTCGCCATCGATCCCGTTCGGTTCGAAGACCAGCACGGTTCCCTCGGGGCTCCGGCAGTCCACGGCGGCGTACATGCCGCATCCCCAGTCCAGGATCGGAAGGACACCCGCCGGCCAATGCACTTCACCGCCGGACTCCGACATCGAACGTTCCTCACGGTAGACGTTCACTGCGGTACGCCCTTCTCCCCAGAGCGGGAAGAGCTGGTAGTCAGGGCCGAAGCCTCCGTTGGCCACCTCGCAGTAGAGCCGTGCGAGTGTGGAGGGAAGTCCGAAACCCAAGACGCTCTCTGCCTGCGCCACCTCTTCCGTCGCCGCAGGGGGAGGCAACGGCTCCCCGGGCGCACTCGCCTTCACCGACACTCGCCGGAGAAGATCATCGATGTCTGTCATGGCGATGATCCTGCCATCCGCCCACGACAGATCTGCCGGTGACCGAGGGGCCTCGGGGTCGCATTCCTGGTTGCGCTACAGGGGCGTTCAGCGCCGTTCAGGATGGGCTGCGCATGCCCTCCGGCCTGCATCGAACCGTCCGGAACAACTCAAGATCGATCTTTTGGTCTGTAGGTTCCCGGTTCGAGCCGCGAGCTTCTCGGCCGGGCGGCCGCTGTGCGATAGCCGACGGTCGATCCCCCGACATCGCCGATGCGGCGGCCGCGACGTTGCGCGAGGACGGTCGCACCGGGCAGATCTATGAGTTGACCGGGCCGGCGCGGTACGACGGCTGCCGCGGGAGCCGTGGTCGGTGGGCGAACTGGCCGACGGGCCGCAGGGCACATGGACGGCAGCCGTAGGACACATGGACGGCAGAGAGCGACCACCTTCTCTGCCGCATCCCCGTCTTCCCGGCGCAACTCGTCGAAGACCTTTTATCTGCGTCGTTCGCGATGTCCCAGCCATGAACCCGCGTGAAAGCGTGGAGGCGCTCGTCATCTGGGTCGTCCACGTTCAACAGTTCTGGATAACCACGAACGGTGGTGGGATGCCGCAGCCAGACGCCCGTTCCGGGGAGATGTTTCCGCCAGATGCAGGTGTCGGTGGACGATATCGAGCTTGCCGTGAATGAGAAGGCGAGCTTACGGGATATGTGCAGGACGGCCGCCGCGGATGCTCCGCCGTACCCTCACCCGCCGGGGCCGCACGGGCGGACCCGAAGGCTTTGGTGAGGCCGGCTACCCCGACAGGGCAGGAACAAGGGTGAGCGGCGAGGAGTCACAGGAAACGCGACCACTACGCTGACCTGTGTTTTCCACAGGTCGGGAAAGAACGGCATACGGCTTTGCGAGCAGGATGTCAGGGGCTCGAATCTCGCAGACCCGTCCCACGTCGGAGTGGCCCCCCGCTCTCCGTGGATCCCGAAACGCTTCATTCGGCGCCAGCGGGTCGGAAATGGCTCAATGGTGTCAACCGGACGCCTTCACGCCCCGTCTCTCCTGTGCCCCGTCTGTCGCAACAGGAGTCGTTTTGCGCATCCCCTTGATTCTCTCGGGCGCCGCCCTGGTCGGCGGCCTGACCCTGATCTGCCAACCGGTGCATGCCGTCGTCTCCGAGCTGCGGCAGAGTGCGGTCGTCGGCACCGACATCGTCGATTACCGATGCACCACAACCGGCGTGGCCGAGAAACAAGACATCAAGGTCAGGGTCGAGTTGACGGTGCCGGCCGACGCTACGACGGGCCAGCCGACGACCATCGGCTGGCGCGGAACCTACGTCGACGACACCACCGCGCTGAGGGCGCCCACCGCGGGACTGGCCGACGGCACCAAGCTGTACGCGTACGCGTCCATCAGCGGGCTCGCCGGGCTGACCTCAGCCACCGGAGTGGGCGAGCTCGCCACCCTCGGCGTGGGACGGACCGTTCCCCTGCCAACGACCATGGTCACGCTGAAGACCGAATCCTCCGACGCGGGCACCGCGACGGTGAAGCCGGCCGCCATCAACTTCGGGACCGGGCCCAACGGGCCGTCGATCAAGTGCGAGGTGCAGAACAGCGCGGCCCTGACGACCTACACCCTCACCGTCGCCTCCGTAGACGGCCAGCCAACCGATGCCGTAAAGGTGACCCCGAGCCCACAGGTGACCGTGGATGATCAGTCATCCGATTCCGTACCGGCGACTTCGAGCCCGCAGCCGGCCCAAGGGGAGGAAGGGGAGGAGAAGGGCAAGATATTCAAGACACCAACAGGGGGAGCCGCGACCGGAGGCGGCGGTGAGTCCGGCCCCGACGGGCGGGTGCTCGTATCGACCGGCCTCCTCATCACCCTCGCTGCCGCCATCGGACTCCTGCTACGCCGTCGCACCCTTCCCAGGGGATGACGCCCAGCTCCCAGGGGGTGACCGCTCATCCCAGGGGGTGACCGCTCAGCGTCCGCCTGTGGCCGACCGCCACGTCCCCGGCTTGGAAAGGCGTAGAAAGGCGTAGAAAGGCGTAGAAAGAGGACGCTGAGCCGGGTGCCGTCCTCTGTTCGACTGGGTCGGGAGAGCTCCCCGCGAGTCATCCGCACAGACGGTGAGTGGTGCGGGCGAGGCAAGACCGGCTCAACCCGGTCGGACAGCCCGAGCAGGTCAGTGGCAGCGGATGTCCAGGCCCGCGCCGGTGCCGTCGTTCAGTTCCACGATCACCGTCCGGCTGCTGTAGGCCGCGCGCTTCGACGGCTGCCGGGTCCACACCGTGACGTTCGGCCGGCCGGTCTCGACGCCCGCGATGTCCGCCCGGTCGTAGTAGTCCGTGAGCTCGTCGACGGACAACTCCGTACTCAGCGTGAACCGGGCACGGTAGTCGCAGTGGTTGCCGTTGCCGCGCAGCGCGATGGAGCCCTCCGCGTCCTTGTCCGCCCAATGCGTCTTCGGTGGTAAGGGGTGGTTCTCGAACCTTCCGATCAAACTGTCGAGCTTCGCGTCGTTGGCCCACATGGGGACCTTGACGAGAAGGAACAGCCCGATCACCGGCAGGAGCACCACCGCCAGACAGCCTCCCTTCGCGCCGCGCCAGAAAGACCGCCTGATGGGCGGTGCTTCCATGGGAGCAGCGGGGGCGTTCTGCATGGCACCGTCCGACGTCGGCCTATGTCACGTGTCACAGGATAGACATCCTTCGGTCCGTGAAGATTCCCTGGCGAGGCCGCCTCCATCACCGTTCCGGACAGCAGGGATCCCATCGCACACGCTCAGGGCGTCTCGTCCTTGATCGCATTTCCCGGCGGATCGGAGAGTGCGGACGACACATCCCCAATAGGGTCCAGAGGTGAACCTTGTCCGCATGGCTCTCGTCATGATCGCCGTGATGGTTCTCACCGGATGCGACCCTGCGGAAGACCGGACCACACGTCTGGATCATGTCGCCGGGGCTTCCTGCCCGAAGGGCCCCGAACCGGACCTGTCCCTGCCACGCCAGGTGCTTGCCGATGACTTCACGCCGGTCCAGGTCATCCGCTGCCGTTGGGACTCCCGCTACCTGCCCGGCAAGGGCCGCTGGACGGTCGTGATCGAGGAGCACGCCGACGGTCCGGCGGCCGGCGAGCTGATGGCCGAGCTGCGCCGCCCGTCCGAGAGATCGATATTCGGCCAGAACTGCACCATGGAGCTGATTCTGGTCGACGACTTCGTCGTGGTGGACTCGTCGGGCAGGGCGGTGCTGCCGGACCTGCCGACCACTGTGTGCGGGAAGCCGTTCCGTTCCGCCCTCGACGCCATCCGCCGCCTGCCGTACCGAGTCGAGAAGGTGATACCCGTCCGGAGGGTCGAGAGCGAAGAGCACTTCCGGGCCGGTTGCGTCGACACGTATGTGGACATGATCCTCACCTTCTCCCGGCTACGGACGGAGCCGCCTCGGCCGCAGCGGGCACGCCCGATGTGGGATCCCGCGCCGAAGGGCCTGCGCGTATGCGTCTACCGCACCCTGGACAAGGCCGCGGGCACGGTCAAGGGAAGGTTCGAGTCCACGCGCATCCTCAAGGGCCGCAGTCTGCGCGCCCTGCTCACCTCCCTGGACGGCGCGCCGGCCACCGACTGCCCGAGCGACCACACCCGGTTCGCGGTCCTGGATCCCGGCTTCAGGGACGCGTACGTCGAGCTTGACGGCTGCCGCAACCTCATGCGCCCCGACGGGACCTTCGGCCGCCTCACCCCGGACACCGTGGCGCTCCTCGCCGACTGACCCCACCCGCCGGACGCTCGGCCAGCGTCGGCCCGGCCGGACTGCCGGCGGTCTCGGCCCGGCGCGCCGGAAGTCCTAAGCTGTCCGATCATGCGCTCCCTCCTGTCCGGCGCCGGCCCCCGGCGATCTCTCCGGCGTCTGGCTGTCCTCACGCGATGGGCCCTCCTGGTGGCCGTGTGTCTTGCCGTCCTGCCGTCCGGAGTGGCGCAGGCCGCTCCGCCCAGGAACCCGTTGCTGAAGATCGGCAGGCTGGCGGCCACATCGTGCCCGGAGCCGCCGCTCATCGACGGAGGCATGCCTCGGACGCGCGAGTATCTGACGGCGTCCATGAAATGCCTGAACGGATTGTGGTCCGCTCACCTCACCCGCGCCGGGCTGAGGTTCCGCGAGCCCACGGTCCGCTTCTACGAAGAACCCGCCCAGCGCGTGTGCGGAGTGCGCTGGCCCGCCAACGCGGCGGCCTTCTACTGCACGGAACGGTCCACGTTGGTGTTCCCGCTCACCGGCAGCTGGATCGAGGGCCGGACCGACCTGTATCCCCTCAAGGTGGCGGCCCATGAATACGGCCACCACCTGCAGAGCCTCACCGGCATCAGGGACGACTACGAGGCCCGTGTCCGCTCCGACCGGGCCCACTGGGCCGAGCTCGGCCGCCGCTACGAGCTTCAGGCGGACTGCCTGTCCGGTGTGTTCCTGGGCAGCGTGCGACGGTCTCTGCCACGTACCGAGCAGGACTGGGAGGCGCTGTCCGGCGCGCTCCGCGCCAGCGGTGACATCGGCGACTACCGCACCCACGGCACTGGCGCCAACCGGGTCCGCTGGTTCAATCGCGGCTACCGCGCGGTCTCCCCGGCCGCCTGCGACACATGGGCCGCCAGGCCGTCCATGGTGTCCTGACCCGCTCCGCCGGGGCGGTCGGCACCGGCTGCGAGCCGGTGCCGCGCCCACCGATAGCATGCCGCTCGCCTGGCTGATCCCACGGTTCACAAGCAAGGAGCGCCCCGTGCGAGACATCACGGTGTTCAGCGGTAGTGCCCATCCCGAGCTGGCCGCAGAGATCTGCTCCCACCTGGGGACCCCGCTGCATCCGGTCCGGGTCAAGCGGTTCGCCAACGACTGCCTGGAGGTGCAGCTACCGGCGAACTGCCGGGAGCGGGACGTGTTCCTCATCCAGCCGCTCGTCCCCCCGGTCCAGGAGAACCTCGTCGAGCTGCTCCTCATGCTGGACGCCGCCAGGGGCGCCTCGGCCGCCCGGACGACCGTGGTGATGCCCCATTACGCCTACGCCCGATCGGACAAGAAGGACGCGCCGCGCATCTCCATCGGGGCGCGGCTGGTCGCCGACCTCCTGGTGGCGGCGGGAGCCGGCCGGGTGCTGGCCATGACCCTGCACGCGCCCCAGGTGCACGGGTTCTTCAGCGTCCCGGTCGACCATCTGCACGCCCTGCGCGAGCTGGCCGCCCACTTCCGCCAGTACGACCTCTCCAACGCCGTCGTCGTCTCCCCGGACCTGGGCAACGCCAAGGAGGCCGCGGCCTTCGCCCGCCTTCTGGGGATCGAGGTCGCGATGGGGGCCAAGCAGCGGGTCAGCGACGACCGGGTCATCATCGGATCGGTGATCGGCGACGTCGCGGGCAAGGACGTCATCGTCCTGGACGACGAGATCGCCAAGGGCACGACGGTGATGGAGCTGCTCGACCGTCTCCGGGAGCGCGGGGTCAACTCGGTGCGGATCGCCTGCACCCACGGCCTCTTCGCCGACGGGGCCGTCGACCGCCTCGGCGACCAGCCCGACGTCGAGGAGATCGTCTGCACCAACACCGTGCCCATCCCGGACGCCAAGCCCGGCTCCAAGCTCCGGGTCCTGTCGATCGCCCCCGCGCTCGCCGAGGCCATGCGCCGAATCCACGACGGCGAGTCGGTCAGCGCCCTGTTCGACGCTCCCTGATCGGCCGGCGCCCTGTCCGACGCCCCTGAGGTGTCTCGCGCCGCCTGGCGCCACGGCGGTGACGCGCGGGCTCACCGGTGAGATCCCGCGGGCTCACCGGCGAGTCGGGGAAGGCCGTCCGGACAACTCCGAGGAGAGCGCCCTCACCGGCTGAGCGCGTTCCACAGCGTGGCGAACTCCTCAGCGGTCAGCCGGTTCAGGCCGAAGTCGTCCGGATAGATCGGGCCTTCGGCCAGGAAGCCGTGCTCGTCCTCGATGTGACTCCACGAATACCGGCGGGCGAGGCCGTCCGATCCCAGCTCGGCATGCCTGACGGGCCAATACTCCCCGCCGTCGTCCATGACGGTCTCGAACAGCCACACATGGCCGTCGTCGTCCACCCCGTGCCAGTACCAGTGGGGCCGGTCACTCTCGTCGAGCGCCCGGATCGTCGCCTTGCGCCGGTCTTGCAGCATTGTGCTCCTCAATGTCAATCAAATGGCGATCAGGGACGCATACTCTGCCCCTGTCATGTTGCGTGTTCTCGGTCCGCTCCAGGCGGAGATCAACGGTCGTGCGGTGGAGCTGGGCGCCTCCCGGCAGCGGGCCGTGGTGGCCAGGCTGGTCGCCGCGGGCGGACATGTGGTCTCCACCGATCGTTTCATCGATGACCTGTGGCGGGGGCAGCCCCCGCCCAAGGCGCTGGCCGCCCTCCAGGTGTACGTGTCCAACCTGCGGCGGGCGCTCGAACCCGACCGGCCGCCCCGGACACCCGCCACCGTGCTGGTCAGCGCCGCTCCGGGTTACCGCCTTCGGCTGGAGCCCGGAAAGGTGGACGCCTGGGTGTTCCCCGGGCTGGTCGACTCCGCCACGGCGGCGCTCGCCTCGGGCGACGGGACGCGGGCACTCGACCTGGCCGACCGGGCGCTCGCGCTGTGGCAGGGCCCGGCCTACGCGGAGTTCGCCGACGACGAGTGGGCGGAGCCGGAGACGGCGCGCCTGGAGGAGCTGCGGCTGGTCGCCGTGGAGTGCCGGGCGGAGGCCCGGCTGGTGCTCGGGCGCAACGCGGAGATCGAGCTTGAGCAGCACGTCCGCGCGCACCCGCTCAGGGAGAACGCCGTGCGCCTGCTCGCTCTGGCCTACTACCGGGCCGGGCGGCAGGCGGACGCGCTGGCCGCGATCAGGAAGGCCCGCGAGACCCTGGCCGGTGAGCTCGGGGTGGACCCCGGGCCGGCGCTGCGCGGGTTGGAGGCGGACATCCTGGCCCACGCGGGCTCCCTGCGCCGGGAAGCGCCGGTGATCTCCGGTCCCCCGGCCCGGGAAGCGCCGGTGGTCTCCGGTCCCCTGATCGCCACCCGGGCCCCCGGGCGGGTCCTGACCTGGACATCCGAGGAGAGCGGGCTGATCGGCCGTACGGCGGAGCTGGCCGCGCTCCACGCCGTCGCCGGGGCGGCGGGGCTGCGCACGGTGTGGCTGGGCGGGGACGCGGGAGCCGGCAAGAGCACGCTGGCCGGAGCGTTCGCGGAGAGCCTGGCGGGCCGGGGATGGCTGACCGCCGCGGGCCGGTGCCCGGAGACGGACGGCGGCGCGCCGCCCGCGTGGGCGTGGAGCGAGGTCCTGCGTGGGCTGGCCGCCGAGCGGCCGCCGGCCGACGACGTGGCGGTACGGCTGGCGCCCCTGCTGGTCGACGACACCCCGGCCGCCGAGCGGTTCCTGCTGGCCAGAGCGGTGGAGGACTACCTGGCGCAGGTCGCCGGGGCCGATACGCGCCTGCTGGTCGTGCTGGAGGACGTGCACCGCGCCGACGAGGAGACGCTGCGGCTGCTGCGCCATCTGGCGGTACGGCTCGCGGCGGCGGAGATCATGATCGTTGCCACCTACCGTCCCGCCGAGGCCGCCGACCATCTCGGCGCGACCTGGGCGGCCCTCACCGGGCGGCACACCCACCGCCTCGACCTGTACGGGCTCAGCGACGACGGGGTGGCCCAGCTGCTGCGGGAGCGCTCGGGGCGGGAGATCGACCCGGTGACCGCGCGCACCGTGGCGGAGCGGACCGGCGGCAACCCGCTCTTCGTGTGCGAGACCGCGCGGCTGATCGCCACCGACGGGACGCCGGCGGCCCGGACGCTGCCGCCCGGCGTGCGCGACCTGATCCGGCGCAGGATCGCCCGGCTGCCCGCCACGGCCCAGACCACGCTGAGGGACGCGGCGATCGTCGGCCGGGACGTCGACGTGGACGTGCTGCTCGCGATGGACGGCGCCGACGAGGACGCGGTGCTGGACGGGCTGGAGGCGGGCGTGCTGACCGGGCTGCTGACCGAGCCCGCGCCGGGCCGGGTCCGCTTCGCCCACGTGCTCGTGCGGGAGACCCTCTACGAGGACACCCCCGGCATCCGCCGTACCCGGCTGCACGGCCGGGTCCTCGGCGCGCTGGAGCGCCTCAGGCCCGGGGACGTCTCAGCCCTGGGACACCACGCGCTCGCGGCGGCCACCACGAGCAGCGCGGGACGGGCGGTGCCGTACGCGGTGGCGGCGGCGGAGCGGGCGGCGGCCCTGCACGCCTACCGGGAGGCGGGGGGCCTCTATCAGGGAGCGCTCGATCTCGTGGACGACGACCACCGCCGGTTCGACCTGCTCTGCCGCCTGGTGGGCGTGCAGGCTCACGAGGGCAACGTGATGGCCGCCAGGGAGAACCGGGAGCGGGCGATCGCGGTGGCGCGGCGGCTCGGGACGGGGCTCATCCGCGCGCTGACCACCTACGAGGCCCCGGTGACCTGGTCGATCCAGCCGGACCGCCGGATCGACGAGGCGTTCGTCGCGGCGGTCCGGGAGGCGCTGGAGGGGGACACGGCGGGCGAGGACGGCGACGAGGCCCGTTGCCGGTTGCTGGCCACGCTCACCTTCGAGCTGGAGGGGCACGACGACGAGGTGTGCGAGTCGTCCAGCGCCGAGGCGCTGCGGCTGGCCCGGAGGCTGGGCCGTACCGAACTGGTCTGCCTCGCGCTCAACGCCCGCTACTTCGTCCTGCTGACGCCGCACCGGCGTGAGGAGCTGGAGGCGGTGGGCCGGGAGCTGGTGGAACTGGGCGAGCGTGCCGGGCTGCCCGGTTACCGGATGCAGGGCCACCACGCCCTCTACATGGTGAGCCTCGGCCGCAACGACCTCCCCGCCGCGCGCCATCACGCGGACCGGGCCCTGGAGCACTCCACCAGCGGCCAGCTCGGCCTGGCACTGAGCGTGCTGTCGATGCTGGACACGCTGGTCCTGCTGATCAGGGGCGAGTTCGAGCGGGCGGAGCGCTCCTACTCGACGGTGGCCGAGCGGATGGCCGCCACCGGGGGCGCCAACGCCACCGGCATCGGCATGGTGGGCCGGTTCCTGTCCCGGCTGGTGGGCGGCCTGCCGCAGGACATCCCGGAGATGATGGCCATGTACGGGTTCATCCCGGATGACGTCTCCGAACTGCTGGTCCGGGCGCTGATCGCCGAGGGCCGGCACGAGGAGGCCCGGACGTTCTGGAAGCCCGGCTGGGCGGCGCGGAAGGACTACTACTGGCTGATACGGATGGCGCTGCGCGCGGAGAACGCGGTCGCCCTGGGCGACCGCGAGGTGAGCGAGCGGTGCTACCGGGAGCTCCTGCCGTGGGACGGCGAGCTGGCCGGTCTCTCCTCCGGGTCGGTCACCATCGGGCCCGTCGCGCACGTTCTGGGAGATCTCGCCGAGTCGCTCGGCCGGGACGGGGCGGCCCACTACGCGGCGGCGGAGCGCGTCGCCGAGCAGGCCGGCTCCTCGCACTGGGCCCGCAGGGCGGCCCGGGCCCGCGCCGCAGCCGCAGCCGGGGGCCGGTGCCCGGAGCCCGGGCGGTAGCCCGGCCCCGTCAGGGGCGGCTGGGCGCCGGCCATGACCGGCCGGCGTCCCACGCCCGGTGTCCTGCGCGCGCCCGCCGTACGGTGCCCTGGACCGGGCCGGAGCGTGGTTCAGATCTCGGCGAGAGGGCCGAAGACGAGCAGTTGGCGGCGGCGGTGGCCGCCGCGCAGCAGGGAGAGCAGCACCGTCAGCACGGGCCCGGCCAGCCTGCGCAGTCTGGCGAGCTCCGCCGGCCTGGCGTACTGCTCGATCCTCGGCAGGTCGACCCTGATGTTCCCGCCCTTGCGGACGGCGTCCTCGACCCGCTTCCAGTCGGCCACGGACACGTACTTCGTGATGATCGGGAAGAGCAGCCGCTCCTCCTCCTCGATGTGCTCGTCGAGCATGTCGGCGAGCCGGGCGAGCGAGAGGGCGAGCGCGCGGGCGTCCCCGCCGGAGGCGAACGCGGTCGCCCGGCTGTTGATCTCGGCCAGCAGGGGGTCCAGCTCGGAGTGGTCGTCGCTCAGGTCGCGCAGGTCCACCTCGGCGCCGGCGGTCCGCTCGATGACGGGCCAGAGCACCTCGTCCTCCATCGTGTGGTGATGGTGGATGCCCTGGCACAGCGTCGTGACGAATCCGGCGATGGCGGCGGCGCGGGCCCGGGTGGCGGACTGCCGGCCATCGGCCAGATCCGTGGCCAGCCGGGCCAGACGGCGGACGTCGCCGCGCATGGCTCGGTGGGTGATCTGGAAGCCCAGCAGTTCGGGGGTCTTGGGGGCCATCGCGGGTGTCTCCTCGGTCGGTACGGCTTGCTGCCCGACTCATGGTGTGACGGCCCGCTTATGACTTACTTGGTGATTTCTTATCGGGTGACCCGCCATCCGGTCGGCGCGGACAGCGGTCCCGCGCCGCTCGCTCTCACCGCATGTCCCATGTACGCCACGGAAAGTATTCGGAGCCGCCTGCCCGCCGGTTCGTGGCCTCCGCCGTACGATGCGGAGGGCGGCCCGGCGGATGATCGTCACCCCGCCGGCCGGAAGGTCCTCCCCCCGCCCTGCCGACGCGCAGGGACAAGTGCACAGGCAGCGCAGACACAGCGCAGACACAGCGCAGATACGGGGGGAAGGCATGCGCAGCAGCGCCATCGCCGCAGTGGTCGCCGTGCTCGGGACGGTCGTCGCGACCGCGGGATCCGGGGCGGCCGTCGCCGGGACCGGGCCCAGGGGCCCTGAGCCGGTCTACGTGTTCAACCTCCACGGGGCCGAGGAGGGGCGGGCCGACCAGCGGCCGGCGGACCTGGTCCTGTCCGAGAGCAGTTCCCTCAGCGAGATCACCTGGAGCAAGTGGGGGCCGCACGCGGCGCTCGGCACCGGCAAGCTGACCGGGACCTGGTGCCTGCCGGACTGCGAGGTCGAGCCGTACACCGCGACGGTCCTGCTGGGCAGCGTGCAGCGGATGAAGGGGAAGAGATACTTCGCCCACTTCGGCGTCTCCGGCGACTTCCCCGAGCCCGAGGACCACATCGGCACGGTGATCGGGGAACTGCCCACGCCTGAGCAGGCGGGCCGGACCAAGCGGACCGAGCAGGCCGAGCAGACCGACCAGGCCGAGCAGGCCGGTCGGGCCGAGCACTCCCGCCGGGCCGAGCAGGGCGGTCGGGCCGAGCACTCCCGCCGGGCGGAGCACTCGGGCCGCGCTGAGCAGGCCGGTCGGGCCGAGCGCGGTCTCCGGTGGCGCTGACGAGTGAGCGGTGGCGATCCGGGGGCCGCGATTGATTTCGCATCGCGCTCCCGGGGCGTGTATGGTTACACCTGTCCGCAGCGCGAGAGCGAAGCAGACAGGCCCCTTTAGCTCAGTCGGCAGAGCGTCTCCATGGTAAGGAGAAGGTCTACGGTTCGATTCCGTAAAGGGGCTCAACAGCCTAAAAGCCCTAACCATCCGGTTAGGGCTTTCGGCTTGGGTGGACCTGAAGGCCACCCGGACAGACTCAAGGCTCCCGGCGAGCAGACGGGCATACTGGGGAAACCCAGGAGCGATGGCCCTGACCTGCACAAGTACGCAGGCACTCTGCGCGTCGGGTATCCTTGCGGGGGTCGGTAGATTTCGCCGGCCCAAGGCGGAGTAGCTCAGCCAGGCAGAGCAAACGGCTCATAATCGTTGTGTCGCCGGTTCAAGTCCGGCCTCCGCTACTACCCTCCCGGGTCCCCTCACAAGGGGAGCTGGGCTGGGTTGTCCTAGTCCCGAACGTAGAAAGGCACTCCCAAGTGGCTGCCACCGACGTTAGGCCGAAGATCACGCTGGCCTGCCAGGAGTGCAAGCACCGCAACTACATCACGCGGAAGAACCGGCGCAACGACCCGGATCGGCTTGAGCTGAAGAAGTACTGCCCCAACTGCAAGACGCACAGGGCGCACCGCGAGACCCGCTAAGTCTCTGCGAAGCCTCCCGGTCCTCGACGGGAGATGGCTACTTCAGTAGCACTCATACTCAACGCAGACCGGCGTCCTCCTTCTGGAGGGCGCCGGTCTGTCGTATCTGTACAGCTTTTCCGCACGGGTGTTGACCACGCTCGACAGCCGGTGCCGGGCGGAGCCGGGCTAGGGTTTCCTGATGGCCGACCCGGGAAATACGTCCCGGAATCTTGTTCTGTTAGTGTCGGCCTCACCAGCTCGGTATCCGCAAAGGAGCACGATGGCTCTGAACCGTGATTTCGTCGGGCGGGCGTCCGCGCCTTCCGCGCCCTACGAGGTCAGCCGCGTGAAGATCAAAGAGTTCGCGACGGCGATCGGCGACAACAACCCGGTCTACCGGGACCGGGAGGCCGCCCGGGCCGCCGGACACCCGGACGTGATCGCGCCGCCCACCTTCCCCATCGTGTTCAGCCTGACCGGTGGGTCGGTCCTGGCGGACCCCGAGCTCGGCCTGAACTTCGCCATGGTCGTCCACGGTGAGCAGCGCTTCGAATACCAGCGGCCGATCCACGCCGGCGACGAGCTCGTCACCGTCTCCACGGTGACCGACATCCGCAGCGTCGGCCGCAACGAGCTCGTCACCGTCAGGAGCGATGTCACCACCGTCGACGGCGAACCCGTGTGCACGGCCTACAACACCATCGTCGAGCGCGGAGGGGCGGCCTGAGATGGCAGCGACTGTCAAATACGACGAGGTCGAGACGGGCCAGCAGATCCCGCCCGTCGACTACCCGGTCCGCCGCGCCAACCTGGTGATGTACGCCGGCGCCTCCGGCGACTTCAACCCCATCCACTGGAACGAGCGCTTCGCCAAGACCGTCGGCCTGCCCGACGTCATCGCGCACGGCATGTTCACCATGGCCCAGGGCGGAAGGTTCGTCACCGACTGGGTCGGCGACCCGGGCGCGGTCGTCGACTACGGCGTGCGCTTCTCCTCCATGGTGGTCGTCCCGGACGACGAGCAGGGCGCGGTGATCACGGTGAGCGGCGTCATCGAGGAGAAGCTGGAGGACAAGCGCGTGGTGGTCGCGCTGACCGCCAGGTCCGGCGACTCCCGGGTGCTCTCCAAGGCCCGCGCGGTGGTCCAGCTCGGCTAGCCGTCCTGACCACGGAGGTCGAGTACGGCTGGTCCGGCTCCCGGGCCGGGGGGCTGATTCTTCCCCCGGTCCGTGGGTAGCGTCCGGAGATGAGCGAAGTACCACCTCACGTGACGGGGCTCGCCGAGCAGCGGGCCAGGGCGCGGGCCGGCGGCGACCACGCCGGGGCCGACGCGCTCCGCGACAAGATCGAAGCCGAGGGCTGGCTCGTCCGTGACACCGCGGACGGTTTCGAGCTGATCCCCCGGCCTCCCTTCGAGGTGTGGCCGACGGTGAGCTCCGTCCCCGAGACGGGGACGGGCGGCCGGCGGTCCGGACGGGCCGGTCCCGCCGGCTCCGAGCCCGCCGGCCGGGACACCGCCTCCATGGACGCCGGCCGGGTCGCCGAGGCCGCGGCCCCCGAGGCCAGGCCCGAGCGGCTCGACGACCTGAACGCCGAGCGGGTCGCCGAGGCGGAGGCGGCGCCGGAGCAGAAGCCCGAGGGCTCCGAGCTCGTCGGCCGCGCCGACGACCACGGGGGTCACCCCGAGTGGGACGACCATGAGGGCCATCCCGAGCGGATGGTCTCCTCCCAACTGCTGTGGGATGGGAGCCTGTCGGTGTCGCGCCTCGACGAGTCGATCACTCCCGTCGAGCACGCGGAGCCCGCCGCGCCGCCCACCGTGACCGTCGGCCTCCTGGTCGACGGCTGGCCCGATGACCTGCGCGAGTGCGTCCGTGCCCTGGTGGCCCGCACCGAGGCCAGGATCATCGGTCTCGACCTGGGCGACGTCGACGGCGCCGGCGCCGTCCTGCACGAGCTGGCCCAGGAGTTCCCCCGCCGGGTCGAGGCCTGGCACGTGGCCGAGGCCCCGCACTGGAGGGGAGGCACGGCCGGGTGGGGCGAGAGCCGTACCAAGCTGCTCAAGCTCGACACCTCCGACGTGCACGTCGTGATGGAGACCTCCACGATCCTGGACGGCGACGCGATCACTCCGCTGGTCCGGACGCTGACCGACGACGTGGCCGCGGCGGGCTGGAAGGGCGTGAACCCCGGGGCCGACGGTCACGAGTGGCATGACGCGGAGCCCGGCGAGGTCCGCGGGCTGCTCGGCCACCTGTTCGCGGTCAGGCGCGACGCCGCGCTCGCGGCCGGCGGCTTCCCCGCGGGGGCCCGCTACTACCGCAACGCCGACCTGGAGTTCTCCCTCATGCTTCCCGGCACCCTCGTCGCCCTCGACAGGGACCTGCCGGTCCACCAGGAACGGCACCGCGGCTACCACGACGTCGACCCTGACTACCGCGCCAGGGAGTCCCGCCGGACCTACGACCGCGTGCTGAGGCTGCTCCGCGACACCTAGCCGCTCCGTGCCACGTAGGCTGGTCGCGGATTTCGGCCGGGTGGTGGGGAAGCGCATGACTGAGCGGGTTGCAGGGGTACGGCTGGCGCCGTACACGACGTTGGGGCTGGGCGGACCGGCCGGGGCGTTCGTGGCGGCGGGGTCGGCGGAGGAGATCGTCGAGCTGGTGGCCGGCGCGGACCGGGCGGGCGAGCCGGTGCTCGTGCTCGGCGGCGGCAGCAACCTGGTCGTGTCGGACGAGGGGTTCGACGGGCTGGTCGTGCGTGTCGGGTCGCGGGGGATCGAGGTCGACGGAGACCGCTTCACCGTGCAGGCGGGAGAAGACTGGGACGGGCTGGTCGCCCGCGCGGTGGCGGAAGGGCGGTCGGGGATCGAGTGCCTGTCCGGCATCCCGGGGCTGGTCGGCTCCACGCCGATCCAGAACGTCGGGGCCTACGGTCAGGACGTCTCGCAGACGATCACCGGGGTGCGGGTTTACGACCGCAAGGACGGCGAGGTGCGCGACCTGACCGCCGGTGAGTGCGGGTTCGCCTACCGGCACAGCGTGTTCAAGGAGGAGCCCGGGCGGCACGTCGTCCTGGCGGTCACCTACGAGCTGGCCGGGGGAGAGCTGTCCGGCCCGGTCGCCTACAAGGAGCTGGCCGGCAGGCTGGGCGTCGCCCTCGGTGAGCGGGTGCCGCCGGCGGAGGCCCGCGCGGCGGTGCTGGAGCTGCGCCGGGGCAAGGGGATGGTGCTCGACGCCGACGACCCCGACAGCCGGAGCGCGGGCTCGTTCTTCACCAACCCCGTCCTCACCGCCGCGGAGGCGGCCGAGCTGGAGCTGCGTGCCCCCGGACACCCCCGGTGGGACATGCCGGACGGCGCGGTCAAGGTCCCGGCGGCCTGGCTGATCGAGAACGCCGGGTTCCCCAAGGGCTACCGCCGCGGCCCGGCGCGCATCTCCACCAAGCACACCCTCGCCATGACGAATCCAGAGATGTCGGCGACGACCGCCGACCTCCTCGACCTGGCCCGCGAGGTCCGGGACGGGGTGCGGGAGAAGTTCGGCGTCACCCTCGTCAACGAGCCCGTGATGGTCGGCACCCACCTCTGACCCGGGCCGGGGAGCGGGAAGGGGCCGTTCCGGGGAATGCGCGGGCGGCCGCGCCTGTTAGGGTCAGATGGAAACACCCGAAGGGGAGTAGTCCCAATCGCGTGATCGACATACTGGCGCCCCGGGCGCCCGGTCGCGCGGGCCTGGCATCCGAGCCGATCCAGGCGGACGAGACCTTCGGCCTGGCAGGCATACACCGATGCTGCCGGGCCGAAGCGTGCCCGTCTCCCCGGGTGCCCCTTCCGGCCCGGCCGCGCGCGCGGAAGGGCAATCCCGTTGGAAGCGTTCTGGATCAGTCTCGCGGTGATCTTCGTCGCCGAGCTCGGCGACAAGAGTCAGCTCATGGCGATGACGTTCGCGACCCGGTTCAAGCCATGGCCGGTCCTGGCCGGCATCACCCTGGCCACCGCGGTCGTCCACCTGGTCAGCGTCGGCCTGGGCCGGCTGGCCGGTGACCTGATTCCCACCACGGCCATCACGATCATCGCGGGCCTCGCGTTCCTCGGCTTCGCCGTGTGGACCCTGCGCGGGGACGAGCTGACCGACGAGGAGTCGCAGAAGGCGCAGCGCACCACCCGGTCGGCGATCATCGCCGTGACCGTCGCCTTCTTCCTCGCCGAGCTCGGCGACAAGACCATGCTCGCCACCATCACGCTGGCCACCCAGCACGGCTGGTTCGGCACCTGGCTCGGCTCGACGGTCGGCATGGTCGCCGCCGACGCGCTGGCCATCGCGGTCGGCCGGATGCTCGGCAAGCACCTGCCCGAGAAGATCATCCGGTACGGCGCCGCCGCCGCCTTCGCGATCTTCGGAGTCATCCTGCTGGTCGAGCCGCTGCTGGCCTGACGAGGATCCCCCGGCCCGGCTCATGTCGCCCGCGCGCCGCCCTCCTGCGGCGCGTCGCCGCTCCGCGCACCGTCGTCCGGCGCGCCGGCTCCGAACGAGGTGAGCAGGTGCCGCAGGGCGGCGGTGAGCGGCCTGTCGCGGATGGCGAGCGAGGTGACGACGGCCGGTCCGGCCAGCGGCCGGAAGGTCACGTGGTGCGCGAGCGGCAGCCCCGAGACCTCGTAGAAGACCGTCCAGGAGGGCGGACCCGTCCCGATCTCGGCCAGAGTCTCCTGCAGGCTGGTGAACGGCGGCCCCGGGGGCGGGTCGATCCCGGCCGCGCGGCAGGCGCCGGTGATCAGATCGTGGAAGGGAGGGTTCCTCTCCCGGGGGGCCAGCCGCAGCGGCAGGTGCGCGAGCTGCTCCAGGCGGAGCAGGGGCTCGTCCGCCAGCGGGTGGGCGGCGGGCAGGGCGACGTACAGCGGGTCGCTCCAGACGCGGATCAGCCGCAGGCCGGGGGCCGAGGTCAGGGCGCGTACGAGCGCGGCGTCCAGCCCGCCGGAGCGCACCGCGGCCAGCCGGTCGGCCAGCGGGGCGTTCCTGAGCCGGACCTGCAGCCCGGGGGCGATGGCGGCCAGCTCGGCCAGGGTGCGGTAGAGCCGGTCCCCCGGGCCGTGGACCGCGCCCAGCCGCAGGATGCCGTCGGCGCCCGCCACGATCTCGGCCGCGACCTGCCGGGTGCGGTCCGCCGCGGTGAGCACGGCCCTGGCCTCGGGCAGCAGGCGCTCCCCGGCGGAGGAGAGCTGGACGTGCCGGGTGGAGCGGTCGAAGAGCGGCAGCCCGAGCTCGCGCTCCAGCCTGCGGATCTGCTGGCTCACCGCGGACTGCACGATGTTCAGGCGCTCGGCGGCCCGGCCGAATCCCCCCTCCTCCGCGACGGCGAGGAAGTACTCCAGCTGCCGGAGCTCCACGGCTCCTCCATTCATCACGATCGGTGATTTCTGCAGGTGACAACTGCTTCTGGTCCGTGAGGTGTTCCCACGCTCGAATGGGAGGCAAGCATCTGGAAGGAGTGTGCATGTCATCGAACGACCCGGATACGAGCCGTGCTGTGATCGTCCGCGCGGAGAGCGCCGAGGTGGTGGAGCTGGCGGCGGGCAGCGCGTTCCGGCTGCTGGTCGACGCCGGCGGCACCGGGGGCGCGCTCGGCGTCAACCGGCTCATGTTGAGCCGCGGCGCCGACGGAGCCGCCCCGCACCGCCACGCGCTGTCCTCGGAGACGTTCTACGTGCTCGACGGGGTCATGGAGTTCCTCCTCGGCGATCAGCTGGTCACGGTGGCCGGGGGCGACCTCGTGGTGGTGCCGCCGGGGTTGCCGCACGCGTTCGGCGCCGCCCCCGATTCGGCCGCCGACGTGCTGGTGGTCCTGGCGCCCGGTGTCGAGCGGTTCGGCTACTTCCGGCATCTGGGGCGCGTCGCCCGTGGGCTGGAGCCCGGCGACGGCCTGCCGGCCGTGCAGGCGCGCCACGACGTCCACCCCGTGAGCAGTGCGGCCTGGCAGGCCGCACGCACCCCCGTCACCCGATGAAAGAGGCGCCGTCGATGTCTTCCACCTCCGCCGTCGGGCAGCCGCCCGCCGTGGCCGCCGGTCCGGCCGCGATCGGGCCGTTCTCGACCGCGGTACGGCTCGGCGCCCTGTTCGGCCCCGCGGTGTTCGGCGTCACCGCGGCCGGCGTCGCGCTGCCCAGCGTCGCGACCGCGCTGCGCGCCGGACCCGCCGCGGTGGTCTGGGTCCTCACCGCGCACGCCCTCGCGCTCGGCATCGGCACCGCGGTCTTCGGGCGGCTGGCCGACTCCTGGGGGGTGCGGGCCGCGCTCACCGCGGGCTCGCTGCTCCTGGCGGCCGGCGCCGTCTGCTGCCTGGCCGCCCCGGACCTGGGCGTGCTGATCGCCGGGCGGCTGGTGCTCGCCGCCGGGTCGGGGGCGATGACCTCCGGCGGCCTGGCCCTGCTCGCCGCCACCGATCCGGCCGTCCGGGCCAGGGTGCTGGCCGCCTACGGGGGCGTCATGGCGCTGTTCGCGGCCGGCGCCACGCTGGTCGGCGGGGTGGTGACGGCCTGGCTGTCCTGGCGGATGACCCTGGTGCTGCCCGCGCTGTCGCTCCTGGCCGTGCCGTTCTGCCTGGCCCTGGCCACCAGGCCGGGATCGCGCAGGCCGGTGGACGTGGTTGGCGCGGCCCTGCTCACCACCGCGGTCAGCTCACTGCTGCTGCTGATCCAGGCGCGGACGCTGAGCCTGCCGGGCGCGGTCGCGGCGGCGCTCACGGCTGTGCTGGCGCTGTCCTCGGCGGGCCTGGCACGGCGGGTCCAGCGCAGGCCGGGCGGCTTCGTGCCACGTCCGGTGGCCGGCGACTCCGGGTTCTGGGCCGCGGCGGCCGTCGGCGTCGGCGTCTACGGCGGCCTGTTCGCCATGATGTACGCGGTGCCCCAGATCCTGGCCAGGTCCCACGGCTGGAGCGTGCTCGCGGTCGGCGCCGCGCTGCTGCCCGGCGCGGCGGTGGGCGCCGTGCTGTCCCGCGTGGCGGGCGGTCTCGGCGCCCGCGCCGGCCGGCGGCTGCTGGCCGGCGCCGCCGCCGTGACGGGTGCCATCGTGGCCGTGGCCGGGTTCGCGGGCGGCGGGGCGTGGCCCCTGGTCGCCGGCGCCTCGCTCGCCCTGGCCTCCTTCGCCCTCACCCAGGTGGTGCTCACGGGGGAGATGTCGGCCAGGCTGCCGCTGCCGCTGCGCGGCGCGGGCATGGGGCTGCTCAACCTCGCCTTCTTCGTCGGGGGCGGCGTCGGCTCCGCCGTGGCCGGCGCGCTGGCTCCGTCGATGGGCCTGTCCCGCGTGCTCGTCGTGGTCGCGTGCTTCCCGCTGGCCGCCGCCGTGCTCGCGCTGACGCCGGTGCGTGCCCCGAAGGGCGAGCCGGAGCGCTGACCGGCCGCTCCCCGCGCCGGCCGTACCCCGCGCCGGCCGTACCCCCGGCCGTACCCCCCAGCTGTACCCGCGCCAAGCCGTACCCTCCGCTGGCCGGCGCCGGGGACGCAGGCGGCCGCCTCAGCCGGCCGTGCTCCTGCCGGCCGGTCAGGACAGACGGCCCTGGATCTCCCGCACGCTGGGGTTGACCAGGGCCGAGCCGTCGGGCAGCACCACGGTCGGGATCAGCCAGGAGCCGCCGCCGAGTTCGGTGATGAGCTCGATCGCCCCCGGCGTCCGGTCGACGTCCACCTCGGTGAAGGGGATGTCCGCCCGGGTGAGCCCCTCCTTCAGCCGATGGCAGTGACCGCACCAGGGGGCGCTGTAGACGGTGACGGAGGCCATGAATTCCCCATTCAACAGGTGGGTTTGACCGGAATGCTACCTAGCGAATACTCTCCTGTGCCAAGTGGATAGTAATGGTAGACGCAGCAGCTAGGTGACCTGGCTGGCCGCATGAAAGTGGGTCCCCTGTGGCCGATCTCCCCGACACCGCCCTCACCCGGCGCTCCCTTCTGAGGTCCATCGCCATCGTCGGGGGCCTGGCGGCGGTCCCGGGCCTCGTGACGGCCTGCGGCTCGACCGGGCCGGCGGGTCAGGGGAGCCCGTCCGGAGGGGCGGCTGGCCCCCGCGACGTCCTGAGGGTCGCGCTGCCCTCCTCCATCAGCTCGCTGGACGCGAGCAAGGAGGCGGGCATCATGAACTACGTCGTCGCCCTCCTCTGCCAGGAGGCGCTGGTCGGGGTCGGCCAGGACGGCAGCCTCCAGCCGGCCCTCGCCGAGTCGTGGAGCCGTAAGGACCCGAAGACCTATGTCTACACGATCCGCAGTGGTGTGACCTTCGCGGACGGGACGCCGCTGGCCGCCGACGACGTCGTGGCCAGCCTCGACCTCCATGCCAGGAAGGGCTCCACCTCGGCCTTCGCCTACGCCTACGCCAACGTGGACAAGATCAAGGCAAGTGGGCCGGCCGAGGTCACGATCACGCTGAAGCAGCCCGACGCGTCCTTCGCCTGGACCCCGTCGCCGGGCACCCTGCTCGTGACGGGCCGGAAGTTCATCGAGGCCACCGGCCAGGACATCGGCACCCCCACCGGGAAGATCCTCGGGACCGGGCCGTACAAGGTGACCGAGTTCGCGCCCGACTCGCACGTGACGCTGGAGCGCAACGACGCCTGGTGGGGCGGCAAGGCGCCGTACCGCCAGATCAGGCTGGACTTCATCCCCGAGGAGTCCACCCGGCTGCTCGCCATGCGGGGCGGCTCGGTCGACGTCGCGCTGAACGTGCCCGCCGAGCAGATCGACCAGTGGAAGGCGGTGCCCGGCGCCGAGCTGAAGACGGCCAGCGACCGCTCCCTGGTCACGCTCGCCTTCAACACCGCCAAGAAGCCGTGGAACGACGTCCACGTCCGCCGGGCGGTCGCCCACGCGGTCGACCGGGAGGGCATCGTGCGCAGCGTCCTGCGCGGCCACGGCCAGGTCGCCGCCACCATCCCCGACCCCGCCCAGTGGGGTGGCGTGCTCGGCGAGGCCGAGGTCAAGAGCCTGTACGAGAGCATCCCGCAGTACGGCTTCGACCTCGCCCAGGCACGTGCCGAGCTGGCCCGGTCGTCGGTCCCGGGCGGCTTCAGCGACGTGCTGACCTATCCCGGCAGCGGGCCCCAGCTCGGCAGGGCCGCGCTCACCCTCGCGCAGAACCTCAAGACCATCGGGATCACCCTGGAGGTCAAGGAGGTCCCGCTGGAGCAGTGGATCGCCGAGCTCGGCAAGCACGCCTCCGGCATCTACCTGGGGTGGTACTTCGCGACGACGGGCGACCCGTCGGAGTACGTCCAGCAGCTCCTCAACAGCGCCTACGCCGGCGAGAACGGCTCCAACATCGCCGAATACGACAACCCCGAGGTGACCGGCCTGCTCGACCGGGCCAAGGAGGCCGTCGAGGAGGCGGCCCGGGGCAAGCTCCTCGGCGAGGCGCTGGTCAAGGCCGCCGCAGACGTCCCCTACCAGCCGCTGTGGTGGGGGGAGGCGGCGACCGCGTTCGGCCCGGGCGTCGGCACCGGAGAGTTCGGGCCCTACTTCTTCGTCGGCCCCTGGGCCGCCAAGCTCTCCGCCCGCTCATGACCGGGCCGGAGACACCGGCGGCGCCGGAGACGTATCAGGCGCCGCCGGGAGCGCAGGCCCCGTCAGAGAGACGGGCCCCGGGAGCGCAGGCGCCAGGAGCACGGGTACCGGCAGCACAGGCGTCGGAGGCGCGGGCGGCGCTGCTGGGGGCGCACGCGGCGCTGGCCGATCTCCGCGTGCCCGAGAGCGTGGCGCTGGACCCGGCGGGCGGTCGCGTCGCCTGCGTCCTGCCGCTCGCGGGCGCGGAGCCCGTCGCGCACGTGCTCGACCTCGCGGCCGGAGGGGCGCCGGTCCCGGTGCCCGAGGCGCCGCGGCGGTGGCACGCGCTGACGCGCTGGCTGCCGGACGGGCGGCTGCTGCTCGCCGCCGGAGAGGGGCCGGACCTCGACCACGTCGAGGTCCGGGCCGGAGACGACCTCGCCCCCGCCTGGCGCGTCCGGGCGGCCGGGGAGATCGAAGACCTGGTCGCGGACGACGACGGGACCGTCCTGGTGCGGACCGCGGACCCCGGCAGCGAGCGCGACGGCAGCCATCTCGGGCTCCGGGTCCACGACCCCTCCGACCCCTACGTCCGGACCCCGGGCGGGCGGTTGCGCCGGCTGGCCTGGGCCGAGGTCGGCGACCCGTGCCTGCGGCCGATCCCGCTCAAGGGGGTGACCGTGTGGGAGGCCGACTGGCGGGGCGGCGTCGCGCTCGCCGTCACCTCGGACGATGAGACGCCCGCCGGCTACTACCGGCCCAGGCTCGACCTCATCGATCCCGAGACCGGTGAGACCCGGACCCTCCTGCGCACCTCCTGGCAGCTCAGCCGCCCGCGGCTGGCACCCGGCGGGCGCGCCGCCGTCGTGGTCGAGGGGCTGTCCATCGTCTCCGGGCGGATCATCCACATCGACCTGGCCACCGGCGAGACGACGAGGCTGGCCGCCGTCGACGACGTCACCGATCTCGGCTGGCTGGACGGGCACACCCTGTGGTTCACCGGTTGGTCGGGCACCGGGACGCACGGCGGCACGCTGACCGCCGACGGCCGCGCGCTGACCCGGTGGACGGCCTGGGGGACCCTGGGCGGGCGGGACGGGCAGCCGTCGCTGTCGGTGGACCGCGCCGGCACGCTGGCCGCCGCGGTCTGGGAGACGGCGGAACGGCCCCCGGAGATCGCGGTCGCGGAGGTGACGGGGGGCGGCTGGCGGCAGGTCACCGCCCTCAACGACGCCCTGGCCGGGCTCGCCGTACACCAGGAGGAGGTGGCGTGGACCGGCCCCGACGGGCTCGCCGTCCACGGGCTCCTGCTGACCCGGTGCAGGCCCGAGACGTACGGCCAGGCCACCCCGGACCGCTCCGGACCGGACGGTTCCGCCGGCCCCGACCACCCGGACCACCCAGAGCACCTGGACCACTCGAACCACCTGGACCACTCGAATCACCCGGACCACCCGGCCCGCTCCGGGCCGGACGGCGCTGCGGGCCCGGACCGTTCCGGACCGGACGGGCGCGGAGCGCGGCGGGCGCCGTCGCCGCTCGTCGTCATCGCGCACGGCGGGCCGACCTGGCTGTGGTCCAGCGCCTTCGCGCCGGCCGAGTCCGGGCAGCTCGCGCTGCCGCTCGTGCACGCGGGCGCCGCCGTACTGCTGCCCAATCCCCGGGGCAGCAGCGGGCGCGGCCAGGACTACGCGCGCCGCGTCATCGGGCACGTCGGGGAGCAGGATCTGGACGACGTCCTCGCCGGCGTGGACCACCTCGTCGCGGCGGGCGTGGCCGATCCCGGGCGGATGGCCGTTCTCGGGCTCAGCTACGGCGGCTATCTCAGCGCGTGGGCGGTGACCCGCACCGGCCGGTTCCGGGCGGCGGTGGTGATGTCCGGGGTCGCCAACTGGCTCAGCTTCGCCAACGCCAGCAACCTCGGCCACGGCTACGACCCGCTTTACCACGGCGGTGCCGGCATCGCCACGTCCGAGGGCAGGGACTTCCTCGCCGCCCGCTCGCCGGTCTGCCACGCCGCGAAGGTCACCACCCCGACGCTGATCCTGCACGGCGCCGAGGACCGCACGACTCCGGCCGGGCAGGCCGAGGAGCTCTATCGTGCCTGGTCAGCGGCTGGAGTCCGGACCCAGCTGGTCGTCTACCCTCGGGAGGGCCACGAGCTGACCGAGCCGGAGCACCGCCGGGACGCGGCGGAGCGCGTGGCCGCCTGGCTGGCGGGGAACGGGGTGCTGTGATGACGGGGCGGAGCTGGGGCGCGTTCCTGCTGCGCAGGCTCGCGGGCACCGCCGTGGTCGTCGCGCTGCTGTCGATCGGCGTGTTCGGCCTGCTCTACCTCGCCCCGGGGTCGGTCCAGCAGACCCTCCTCGGCACCCGTCCCGCCACGCCGGAGACGATCGCCGCCATCCAGGCCCGCTACCACCTGAACGACCCGCTGCCGGTGCAGTACCTGAGCTGGCTCGGCGGCGCCGTCCGGGGCGACCTCGGCACCTCCATCAGGACCGGGATGCCGGTCGCCGACATGCTCGGGCAGCGGCTCCCGCTCACCCTGGCGCTGACCGGGTACGGCACGCTGCTGGCGGTGCTCGCCGGCATCCCGCTGGGCGTGGTCGGGGCCCTGCGCCGGGGCCGTGCCACGGACCGGCTCGTCGTCACCGCCGGGGTGATGGGGCTGAGCGCCCCGCCGTTCGCCGTCGGGCTCCTGCTCCTGGTGGTGTTCGCGGCCTGGCTGGGCTGGTTCCCCGTCTACGGCACCGGCGAGGGCCTCGCCGACCAGATCCTGCACCTCACGCTGCCCGCCGCCGCGCTGGCCGTCGGCGCGGTGGGCATGCTCGTCCGCTTCAGCCGGGCCGCGCTCATCCGGGAGCTGGAGCAGGACTACGTGGTCTTCGCGCGGGCACGCGGCCTCGGCGGCGCCGCCGTCCTCGGCTACGCGCTGCGCAACTCGCTGGTGCCGATCCTCACCGCGGCGGGGCTCATCGTGACCGGCATGCTGGCCGGGACCGTGCTGGTGGAGGTGACCTTCGCGCTGCCAGGTCTCGGCTCCCTGCTCGTCGACTCGGTCACCTTCAAGGACGTGCCGGTCGTCCAGGCGCTCGCGCTGCTGCTCACCCTGCTCATCGCCGCCGTCAACCTCCTGGTCGACGTCGGCTACTCGGCCGTGGACCCGCGCGTCCGGCTCGGCGGGAGGTCGTCGTGACGCGTCCATCGAGAGTCGTGACGCGTCCGCCGGTGAGCGTGGCCGCCGCGCTCGCCGTCCTCCTGGCGGTCGCGGTCGCCGCCGTGTCCGCCCCCTGGCTGGTGCCGGACGCCACCGGCCAGGACCTGATGCTGGGCATCGCCGGCCCCGGGCCCGGCCACCCGCTGGGCACCGACGACCTCGGCCGCGACGTGCTGCAACTGCTGGTCGCCGGGGCCCGTACGGCCGTGCCGGGGGCGCTGTGCGTCGCCGTGGGGTCGATGCTCGTCGGCAACCTCGTGGGGCTGCCCGCCGGATACCTCGGCGGCTGGGTCGACGCGCTGGCCATGCGCTGGGCGGATCTGATGTTCTCCCTGCCGGCCCTGCTCGTGGCGATCGTCGTCGCCGGGGTCCTGGGCGGCGGATACGGCCTGGCGATCGTGGTGCTGGTGGTGCTGTTCGCGCCCACCGACACGCGCGTGGTGCGCGGCGCCGTCCTGGAGCAGCGGCACCGGCCCTACGTGGAGGCGGCGCGATTGAAGAACCTCTCCGCCTGGCGGATCATGACGAGGCACGTCTGGCCGAACATCGCCCCGGTGGCGCTGGCCAACGCCTTCCTCAACTTCGCCTACGCACTGGTCTCGCTGGCCTCGCTGTCCTTCCTCGGCCTCGGGGTGCCGGCCGGCTCGCCCGACTGGGGGCGCACGCTGTCGGACAACCGCACCCAGCTCCTCGCCAACCCCTGGGCGGTGATCGCCCCGGGGCTCGCCATCATCGCCACGGCCGCCGCGCTCAACATCGTGGGCGACTGGCTGTACGAACGCGTCGACCGGCGCGGAAGGGCACGCTGACATGGGAGAGCGCGAGTCCGGGGCAGCCGGGCCGTCGCAGGCGGGCGGGCCGGCGGTCCGGGACGGCGGACGGTCCGGGGCGGGGATCGCGGTCGAGGGGCTCACCGTGCGCCAGCCCGCCACCGGGCGGACCCTGCTGTCGGAGGTCTCCTTCGAGGTCGCGCCGGGGGAGTCCGTCGCGATCGTGGGGGAGTCCGGCTCGGGCAAGTCGCTCACGGTCCGGGCGGTGCTCGGCCTGCTGCCCCGCGGGCTGGAGGCCGCCGGGAAGGTGCGCATCGCGGGCGAGCGGGTGGACGACGACCCGCGTGCCCGGGCGCGGCAGCGCGGCGACGTGGTCTCCCTCCTCATGCAGGATCCGTTCACCCTGCTCAACCCGTTGCGCAGGGCCGGGCGGCAGATCGCCGACGGGCTGCCGCGCGGGGCCGACGCGGCGGTCGAGGTGCCCCGGCTGCTGGCGGAGGTCGGCCTGCCCGCCGACGTGGCCGGGCGCTACCCCTTCCAGCTCTCCGGCGGCATGCGGCAGCGCGTCGGGCTGGCCGCCGCGCTCGCCGGCGGGCCGCGGGTGCTGCTGGCCGACGAGCCGACGACCGCGCTCGACGCCACCACCCAGCGCGAGGTGCTCGCCCTCGTCCGGCGTGTCCAGCGCGAGCGGGACATGGCGTTCGTGCTCATCACGCACGACCTGCGCCTGGCCTTCTCCACCTGTGATCGGGTCATGGTGATGTACGCCGGCCGGATCATGGAGGTCGGCGGGGCGGCGGCCGTACGGGAGGAACAGCTCCACCCCTACACCCGGGCCCTGCTGGCGGCCGAGCCGCCCGCGGACCGGCGGCTCGCCGTCATCCCCGCCGTCGCCGGTTCCGTGCCCGCCCACGACGCCGTGGCCGACCGGTGCGCCTTCGCCGACCGGTGCGCCCTCGTGGTGGCCGAGTGCCGCGCCGGCGCGCCCGCGCTGCGCGCCGCAGGGCACGGTCCCGATGCATCAGCCGGTATGCCCGCCGTACGGGGTGAGGCCGACTCGTCCGCCGGTCTGTCCGCCGTACGGGGTGAGGCCGGCCCGTCCGCCGTACGGGGCGCGCGGCTGTCGGCGTGTCTGCGGGCCGCCGAGCTCCCCGCGCCGCCCGCGCCCGAGCCGGGCGTCGCGCCCCCGCTCCCCGTCACCGCCGACCCGGTGCTGCGGGTGCGCGACCTGCGCAGGACGTTCGCCGGAGCGCGGCGGCCCGCGCTGGCCGGGGTGAGCCTGTCCGTCGCGCCGGGCGAGGTCGTCGGCGTGGTCGGCGAGTCGGGGTCGGGCAAGACCACGCTGGCCCGGTGCGTGGCCGGGCTGGAGCGCCCGGACTCCGGCACGATCCTGCTCGGCGGCGCCGACTGCTCCGACTACGGCCGGATGGGCCGCGGCGCGGTGCGCCAGGCCCGCCGCACGGCCCAGATGATCTTTCAGGACCCTTACTCGACGCTCAATCCCGCCCGGACCGTCGGCGCGGCCCTGGCCGAGGCCCTCCGGGCCGACGGCCGGCCCGCCGCGCCGGACGACGTCGCCCGGCTGCTGGAGTCGGTCGGCCTGGGCCGGGACATGGCGGGAATGCGCCCGGCCGGCCTGTCCGGAGGCGAGCGGCAGCGGGTGGCGATAGCCCGCGCCGTGGCGGGCGAGCCCCGTCTGCTGATCTGCGACGAGCCGGTGTCGGCGCTCGACGTCTCGGTGCAGGCGCAGATCCTCGGGCTCCTGACCGAACTGCGGGAGCGGCTGTCGATGGCGATGCTGTTCATCACCCACGACCTGGCGGTGGTCCGCCAGATCGCCGACCGGCTGTATGTGCTGGAGGCCGGTCAGTGCGTGGAGGCCGGCCCCGCCGACCAGGTCCTCGACGCTCCCGCCCACCCCTACACCCGGGCCCTGCTGGCCAGTGTCCCCGACGGCTCCGGCGGCTGGCTGGCCTGACGGATCCGACAGACCCCGGTGGCTCCGGAGGTCCCCGACGGCTCTCGATGGCTCCCGGCGGCCCTCGACGGCGGGAAGGCGGGACGGGCCGCCGGGACCGGCATCCATTCCGCCAGGTTATGAATGCGGGTATTGGTCGCCGCAGCGGGTCGGCGGCGACGCTGGCCAGGCAGGGCGCACCTCGCCCCCGCGTCGTCACCCGCCCGGGCCGCTCGCCGTACTCGTCGCGTCGCGCGGTGCGGGGTGTCAGTCCTCGGAGAAGGAGATCAGCGTCAGGACCCGGCAGGGGACGGCGCCGGTGGTGTAGACGTGGTCGGACTCGGAGGCGAACCGGAGGGCGTCGCCCGCGGTGAGGGTCACCGACCACTCCTCGGTCTCGACGGTCACCTCGCCCTCGACGACGTAGGCGTGCTCCACCGATCCCCGGCCGTGCGAGCTCTTCGCGCTGCGGGTGCGCGCCGGGATGTCGCCCTCGGCCAGCTCGAAGCGGCGCCGGTCGGGAGCGGCGAACAGGGTGCGGACGGTGGTGTCGCCGACCGGCAGGGGGACGCTCTCGCTCCTGCGGATCACCTCGGGCCCCACCAGGTGGATCCGGGTCAGTTCGCCGAAGGTCAGCTCAAGAGAGGTCGCCAGCCGGGACAGCACCTCGACCGTCGGGTTGGCGACGCCCCGCTCGACCTGGGAGATGAGGGCTTTGCTCACCCCGGTCAGCTCGGCCAGCTCGCGGACGCTGAGGCCCCGGGCCAGGCGGGTGCGGCGCAGGTTGGCGGCGATCGCGCCACGCACTCCCGCCGCCTCGGAAGGAGGCGGGGCCATGCCGACGGTGATGCCGTCCTCGCTGCGCACGCACGTCCCCTCTCGCCGGTCCCGACCGATCCAATGATGCAGCAGGTCAGCCGATCAGGGCGAGGCGGTGGGCGGCCGCGGCGGCCTCACCGCGGGTGGAGACGCCGAGCTTGCCCAGGATGTTGGAGACGTGGACGCTCACCGTCTTGGCCGAGATGAACAGCTCGGCGGCGATGTCGCGGTTGGACCGCCCCTGGGCGACCAGCCGGAGCACCTCCTGCTCACGCGGGGTCAGCAGCGGGTCGGGGTCCGGGACCGCCTCCGGCGTCAGCGCCACCCCGACCCGGCGGGCCAGGGACTCGATCTCCGCGGCCAGGGGCCGGGCCGACAGCGCGAGGGCGATCGGGTGGGCCGTGCGCAGCCGTACGGCGGCGCCCTCGCGGTCGCCCGTGGCGGCCGCGGCCCGCCCCGCGTGGAGCAGCGACTTGGCACGTGGGAAGGGGCGGTCCAGCCGTTCCCAGGCGGTGGCCGCGGCGTCGTGGTCGCGGTTGAGGCAGAGCCGGTAGGCCTCGGCGACCGGGCTGTCCACGGTCATCGTGGCCCCGGCCTCCTCGACGTGGGCGCGCAGCACCGCCGCCCGTTCGGGCACGAGCGTCTCGACGGTCTCGCAGACCCCCGACAGCAGGGCGAGCATCCGCCAGCCCAGCATGGGCTTGCTCATGATCCGTGCGGTGCGGACGACCTCCTCGGCCACCTCCAACGCGGCCAGCGGTTCGCCGCTCAGCAGGTGCAGGCCCATCTTGAGCCGGGCGTTGGCCGACAGCTCCTGGGTGAACTCCTCCTGGAGGGGCGCGGCGGCGTCCACCTCGTTCAGGACAGACCTGATCACGTCCGTCTCGCCCCGCGCGACCGCCACGTCCGCGCGGATCCGGCGCAGGTGGTGCCGGGTGCGCAGGGTCGGGTCCATGGTGATCGCCTGGTCGGCCAGCTGGGCCGCCTCGTCGAAGCGGCCCAGCGCCTCCAGCGCCTCCGCGCGGTTGTTGGCGATGAACGTGCCCTGGACGCGGTAGCGGCCGTACTTCCTGGCCAGCTGCTCGCCTTCGAGAGCCAGCTCCACGGCCTCGGCCGAGCGGCCCATGTTGTTGAGCGCGTCCACGTTGTTGGCGAGGGCGCGCAGGATGATGCGGCCGGAGCCGACGCGCTCGCCGATCGCCTGGGCGGTGGAGTTGACGGCGATCGTGGTGTCGAGACGTCCCGCGATCGAGTGGCCCAGCGAGAGGTTGAGCAGCAGGTCGGCCTCCAGGCACTCGTCCCCGTGCTCGCGGGCGATCCGCAGCGCCTCCTCGGTGAGCGCGGTCCCCTCGGCCACCTCGCCGCTGAAGGCCAGGAAGGAGCCCAGCTTGGACAGCACGTGGGCGCGCTCCAGCACCGGCCCGGGGACGAGCCGCTCGGCGTAGCGGAGGTCGTCGAGCGCCCCCGCCTTCCGCTTGGCCATCTTGAACTGCGCCCGCCGTACGACGAGCTCGGCCACCCGCGCGGGATCGGTCCGCTCGTCGAGCTCCTCCAGCGCGGCCTTGACGAACCTGGCGCCCCGGTCGATCTCGCCGCAGGCGTGGGCGGCCTCCGAGGCGTGTTCCAGGACCGTGGTGTGGTCCACCCCGATCCGCCCGGCGGCGTCGGGGACCTTGCTCCACAGCGTGAGCACCCGCTCCAGCAGCTGCATCTTCTCGTTGTAGGCGAAGGTCTTGGCGGCCTTGGCGGCGGCCTCCCAGGCGGAGATGAGGGCCCACAGGTCGTCGCGGGCGGAGTACCAGTGATGGGCGATCTCGATGGCGGCCCGGCCCGGCGGGACCAGCGTGCGGTCACCGCTGATCTCCTCGGCGAAGCGGGCGTGCATCCGCACGTGCTCGCCGGGCAGGAGCTCCTCGTGCACGGCCTCGCGGATCAGCGCGTGCCGGAAGGCGTAGGCGCGGCCGTCGGCGACCTGCAGCACGTTGGCCGCGATGGCCGGCCGCAGCGCGTCCTCCAGGTCCACGTCGGACAGCCCGCTGACCGCGGCGAGCAGGGCGTGGCCCACCCGGATCCCGCCTGCGGCGGCGATGCGCAGCACCCGCTGGGTCTCGTCGGGGAGCTGCTCGACGGAGCCGATGATCAGGTCGTGCAGGGATTCGGGGAAGGAACAGTCGCCGCCGCACTCGACCAGTGCCTCGACGAACAGGGGGATGCCCTCGCTGCGCTGGAAGACCTTGCCGACCTGGGCGAACTCGGGGGTCGTGCCGAGGATGCCGGCCATCTGGGCGGCCACCTCGTCCTGGGTGAGCCGGGGCAGGTCCAGCCGGAGGACCCCCTCCACCCGGCTGAGCTCGGCGAGCACCGGCCGGAGCGGGTGCTGGCGGTGCAGATCGTCGGAGCGGTAGGTGAGGATCATCAGGACCGGCGCGGTGCGCAGGTTGCGGCTGAGGAAGGCGATCAGGTCGCGGCTGGAGCGGTCGGCCCAGTGGATGTCCTCGATGACCAGGATCACCGGGCGGCGTTCGGCCAGCCGTTCCAGCAGGTTGAGGATCTGCTCGAAGAGCCGCGCGCGGGCGGTCTCGGTCTCCACGTCACCGCTGGGCTCGCCGAATTCGGGCAGCAGCCGGGCCAGGTCACGCGCCGCGCCGTCGGGCAGCAGGGCCGCGACCTCCTCGGCGCCCTGCTCGCGGACGAGCTGGCGGATCGCCGCGGTGAACGGCGCGTAGGCGAGACCTTCGGTGGACAGCTCCACGCAGCCGCCGATGAGCACGTGCGCTCCGTCGTCCGCGGCCCGTCCGGCGAAGTATCCGATCAGCCGGGTCTTGCCGACTCCCGCCTCGCCACCGAGCAGGACGGCGGCGGCGGCGTTGTTGCGCGCCTGCTCGAAGGCCTCGGCCAGGCCCGCGAGCTCCTCCTCCCGTCCCACGAAGACGGGGCTTACCGCCCGACCCATCATGTCGTCCAGCATGTCACGCCTTATATGTAGCTATCGCCCTATTTATCGTTCAGCGAAAGGGCTACGGAGCCTGAGAGGCCCGGCCGGACGGGAGGATACGGCCGGGCTCTCGTGACGGGGTCATGCCGCGCTGGTCTTGCCGAAGAGGCTCCGCCTGCGCCCGCCCTCGGAGCGGTTCTTCTTGGCGGACAGGAGCTGGCGGGCGCGGCGGTGGTCGGCCGCCTCCTCGCGGAGCTCGGCGGTGCGGTTGATGATCATCTGATAGTGAAGCTCGGGACCCATTTCGGGTTCCTCCTCGAGTGGTGCCATTCCCTTACACACTCAAGATTCGCGCTAAGGCCCCCACCCCCACATCGGGCGGATGCCTTATCTGCCGGCGGCCCGCGGCCCGGGACTACCTAGGCCGGGCCGGTCCACCGCCTTAGACGCGCCGGGAGGCATCCCGCGGCGCCGGTCCCCCCCCGCCTTAGGCATGCCCGTGAGCTGCCGCGACGTGCCGTACGCCCGGTGCGGGTGCCCTTCCGGCCGCGGGGCCGTACCCGATACCGGTGCCCTTCCGGCCGCGGGGCCGTACCCGGTGCGGGCGCCCGTGGGTACGGCGGGGCGGCACCCCGCCGTACCCACGGCTGAACTCGGCGAATGTTGACGAAAACGAGTGGAGGGACTGGGCAGCGTCCAGTTTGGAACTAATCACACCAGTCGGCATTCTGGAGAGGTGTCAACTATGACTGCTCCGCTCGCCGACGTGGCCGCGTCCAACGTCACGCTGCGGGCCTTCCTGCACGGCCTCCCCGGTGTCGACCGGGTGGGCGCGGACCAGCGGGCCGCGACGCTCGGCACCCGATCCATCAAGACGACGGCCAAGGCGGAGGCCATCGACCTGGCGATACGCATGGTGGACCTGACGACCCTCGAAGGCGCCGACACGCCGGGCAAGGTCCGCGCGATGTGCGCCAAGGCGGTCCGTCCCGATCCGAGTGACCCGGCCGTGCCCAAGGTGGCGGCCGTCTGCGTCTACCCCGACCTGGTCGCTCAGGCCGTCGGCGCGCTCGGCGGCTCCGGCGTGAAGGTGGCCAGCGTCGCGACCGCGTTCCCCAGCGGGCGCTCGTCCCTGGACGTCAAGGTCGCCGACACCGCGTTCGCGGTGGCGGCCGGGGCCGACGAGATCGACATGGTGATCGACCGGGGCGCGTTCCTCGCCGGCGACTACCTGAAGGTCTTCGAGGAGATCGCCGCGATCAAGGCCGCCTGCGGTGACGCGCACCTGAAGGTGATCCTGGAGACCGGCGAGCTGTCGACCTACGACAACGTACGGCGCGCCTCGTGGCTGGCCATGCTGGCCGGAGGCGACTTCATCAAGACCTCCACGGGCAAGGTGCAGCCCGCCGCGACCCTTCCGGTGACGCTGGTCATGCTGGAGGCGGTCCGTGACTTCCTCGCGGCGACCGGCCGCAAGGTCGGGGTGAAGCCCGCGGGCGGCATCCGGACCACCAAGGACGCCATCAAGATGCTCGTCCTGGTCAACGAGACCGTCGGCGAGGGCTGGCTGACCCCCGACTGGTTCCGCCTCGGCGCCTCCACCCTGCTCAACGACCTGCTGATGCAGCGTCAGAAGATGGCCACCGGCCGGTACGCGGGTCCCGACTACTTCACCCTGGACTGATCGATGTTCGAATACGCACCGGCCCCCGAATCCCGCGACGTCGTCGACATCAAGCCGTCCTACGGCCTGTTCATCGGCGGCGAGTTCGCCGACGGGACGGGCACGTCCCTCAAGACGATCAACCCCGCGTCCGAGGAGCTCCTGGCCGAGGTGGCCGTCGCCTCCGAGCAGGACGTGGACCGGGCCGTCCGGGCCGCCCGCGAGGCGTTCGGCACCTGGTCGGCGATGCCCGGCTCCGAGCGGGCGAAATACCTGTTCCGGATCGCCCGCATCATCCAGGAGCGTTCGCGCGAGCTGGCCGTGCTGGAGAGCCTGGACAACGGCAAGCCGATCCGCGAGTCCCGCGACGTCGACCTGCCGCTGGTCGCGGCGCACTTCTTCTACTACGCGGGCTGGGCCGACAAGCTCGCCTACGCCGGCTACGGCGCCGACCCGAGGCCGCTCGGCGTCGCCGGCCAGGTCATCCCGTGGAACTTCCCGCTGCTCATGCTCGCGTGGAAGATCGCTCCCGCGCTGGCCGCCGGCAACACGGTCGTCCTCAAGCCGGCCGAGACCACCCCGCTGACCGCGCTGCTGTTCGCCGAGATCTGCCGGCAGGCCGACCTCCCGCCCGGCGTGGTCAACATCGTGACCGGCGCGGGCGAGACCGGCGCGGCCCTGGTGAACCACCCGGACGTGAACAAGGTCGCCTTCACCGGCTCCACCGAGGTCGGCCGCCTGATCGCCCGCTCCGTCGCGGGGTCGGGCAAGAAGGTCACCCTGGAGCTCGGCGGCAAGGCCGCCAACATCGTGTTCGACGACGCCGCGCTCGACCAGGCCGTCGAGGGCATCGTCAACGGGATCTTCTTCAACCAGGGGCACGTCTGCTGCGCGGGCTCCCGCCTGCTGGTCCAGGAGTCGATCGCGCAGGAGCTGCTCGACGCGCTGAAGCGGCGGCTCGGCACGCTCCGCCTGGGCGACCCGCTGGACAAGAACACCGACATCGGCGCGATCAACTCCGCCGCCCAGCTCGCCAAGATCCGTGAGCTGTCGGACCTCGGCGAGGCGGAGGGCGCCGAGCGCTGGTCGCCGGTCTGCCCGCTGCCGGACAAGGGCTTCTGGTTCCCGCCGACGATCTTCACCGGCGTCGCCCAGTCGCACCGGATCGCCCGGGAGGAGGTCTTCGGCCCGGTCCTGTCCGTGCTGACCTTCCGCACCCCGGCCGAGGCCGTCGAGAAGGCGAACAACACCCCGTTCGGCCTGTCGGCGGGCGTGTGGACCGAGAAGGGCTCGCGCATCCTGTGGATGGCGGACCGGCTCCGCGCGGGCGTCGTCTGGGCCAACACCTTCAACCGGTTCGACCCGACCTCTCCGTTCGGCGGCTACAAGGAGTCCGGATACGGCAGAGAGGGCGGACGTCACGGGCTGGAGGCGTATCTCGATGTGTGACCATCACAGGGCCAGGCGCCGCAGTCGCCGCGCCCAGAGCACCCGCGGCCACGACTTCGCCCGCGCCGGCCGTCCGACGTTGCGGGGCTGGTTCGCCCACCGGTGCGGGGTGAGCCGCTGCGGCCAGATCTTCGTACCGGCCCGGCTGGCACAGCAGGAGAGCACATGGAGAGGGCGGGGAGATGAGTAAGGCGGAGCGGTCGAGTGGCCGCGAGCCCGTACGGCTGGCCGTGCGCAAGACATACAAGCTGTACATCGGCGGGGCGTTCCCGCGTTCGGAGAGCGGAAGGTCCTACGTGGTGACCTCCTCCAAGGGCGCCTTCCTGGCCAACGCGTCCAAGGCCTCCCGCAAGGACGCCCGGGACGCGGTCTCCGCCGCCCGCAAGGCGTTCGGCGGCTGGTCCGGCGCGACGCCGTACAACCGGGGGCAGATCCTCTACCGCGTCGCCGAGATGCTGGAGAGCCGCCGGGCGCAGTTCGTCGCCGAGCTGGCCGAGGCGGGGACGGCGAAGGCCGGGGCCGTCGTGGACGCGGCCGTCGACCGGCTGGTCTGGTACGCCGGCTGGGCCGACAAGATCGCCGCGGTGGCCGGGTCCACCAACCCGGTCGCCGGACCGTACTTCAACGTCTCCTCGCCGGAGCCGACCGGCGTGGTCGCGGTGGTCGCCCCGGACGAGCCCCTGCTCGGGCTCGTCTCGGTGATCGCCCCGGTGATCGTCACGGGCAACACCTGCGTCGTGATCGCCGGTGAGCGGGCCCCGCTGCCCGCCATCACCCTGGCCGAGGTGCTCGCCACCTCCGACCTGCCCGGCGGCGTGGTCAACATCCTCACCGGGTCGGTCAAGGAGATCGCCCCCTGGCTGGCCGCGCACATGGACGTCAACGCCATCGACCTCACCGGGGTCGCCGACCCGGAGCTGGCGGTCGCCTGCGAGGAGGCGGCGGCGGAGAACCTCAAGCGCGTCCTGCGTCCCACCACGCCCGACTGGTCGGCCGACCCCGGCACCAGGCGCCTGACGGCCTTCCTGGAGACCAAGACCGTCTGGCACCCCACCGGCGTCTGACCCCTCATGCCGCCGGGGCGGGTCCCGCCCGCCCCGGCGGTCAGTCGAGCCGGCGGTCAGTCGAGCGGGGCGTGGCGGAGCCAGGGGTGGGCGCTCTCCAACTGGGCGGCCAGGGCCAGGAGCTGCGTCTCGCCGCCCGGGGCGGCGACGAGCTGGACTCCGATGGGCATGCCGGTGGAGTGCCAGCCGTACGGGACGGTCATGGCGGGCCAGCCGGCCATGTTCCAGGCCCCGGTGGCGGGTGCGTAGGTCAGGTTGGTGCGCATGTTCGCCAGCAGTCCGCGGCGGCCCCAGCGCTCGGCGGCCGGCGGGACGGTGGCGAGCGTCGGGGTGATGAGCACGTCGGCGTTGCCGAACCACTGGTCGGCCCCGTGGGCGCGCCAGCGGTCACGGCCCGCCGAGCCGTCCATCCCGATCCTCGCCAGCAGCCGGCCCGTCCTGGCCAGTGACCTGGTGCGGCGCTCCAGCCTGCGCGGGTCGAGCCCCTCGGCGTCCGCCGCGGCGCACGCCAGCCAGGTGGCGATCGTGGCCGAGCCCAGCCAGCCCGGCATCCGGGCGCCGTGCTCCACCACGGTGTGCCCGGCGGCGCCGAGCGTGTCGGCCGCCTCGACGGCCGCCGCCTGGAACTCGGCGTCCATCGCGAACCCCGGGGGCAGCGGGGCCGGGGCCACCGCGATCCGCAGCTTCATCGGCTCCGAAGGGGTGAGCCCGCCCGGGTAGTCGTCGATGGCGCTGCCGATTTCGAGGGACTCGCTCTCCCCGGGCGTGGCCAGGGACATGTCGCCCGCCATCACCGCCAGCGCCAGGGCGAGGTCGGTCACGGTCGTGGCCAGCGGGCCGTTCTCCGACAGCCCGTCCCAGCCGTGCTCGGGCGGCGGGACCACCTCCCGGCCCGGTTTGATCGAGACGAGCCCGCAGCAGGCGGCCGGGATGCGCAGCGAGCCGAGGCCGTCGTTGCCGTGGGCCAGCGGGACCATCCCCGCGGCCACGGCGGCCGCGCTCCCGCCCGACGATCCGCCCGGTGTGCGCTTCAGGTCCCACGGGTTGCGCGTCACGCCGTACACGCTGTCGGAGAACCCCACCAGGCACAGCTCCGGCACGTTGGTGATGCCCACGACCACCGCCCCGGCCGCCCTGAGCCTGGCCACCACCGGATGGTCCTCGGCCGCGGCGGCGTTCGACGTCGCCGCCGAGCCGTTCCGCGTCGCCTCGCCCCGGATCGCGATGTTGTCCTTGACGGCGACCGGGACCCCGGCGAGCGGCAGCCCGGCCAGGTCCTCCCGCTCCTGCACGGTCCGCGCCTCGGCGAGCGCCCGCTCGGCGCGGACCTTGCGGAAGGCCCCGATGCGCCCGTCATACTTGGCGATCACCCGCAGGTGCTCCTCGACGATCGCCGGGGCGGTCGCCTCTCCCCGTCGCACGGCCTCCGCCATCTCCACTGCGGACTTTCCCACCCACGACATGAACCGAGTGTGGTCCGGCGAGTGCGTGAGCGGAAGCTTCTCACGTCTCAATCAGATGACTTGTCCGGCTCATCGGTGTTATCCCGCTCCGCGGTGCCCTGCTGAGCCTGCCCCGGTTCGGCCCGCCTGAGCTCGCGGCCCGCCGCCTTGAGGGCCAGGCGCAGCGCGTATTCGAGCTGAGCGTTGATACTCCGCAGGTCGTCGGCCGCCCACTTGGCGATCGCCTCGTAGACGGCCGGGTCGAGTCTGAGCAGGACCTTTTTACGCTCGGGCATGCTCAGGCATACAGACTGCCGGCGTTGACCACCGGCTGGGTCGCCCGGTCGCCGCACAGGACCACCAGGAGGTTGGAGACCATCTGGGCCTTACGCTCCTCGTCGAGCTCCACGACGCCCTCCTCGGCCAGCCTCGTCAGCGCGAGCTGGACCATGCCCACCGCGCCCGCGACGATCTGGGTGCGCGCCGCGACGACCTGGGTGGCCTGCTGGCGGACCAGCATCGCCTGGGCGATCTCCGGGGCGTAGGCGAGGTGGGTGATCCGGGCCTCCAGCACCTCCACCCCGGCCAGGTGGGTGCGGTCGCTCAGCTCGGCGGTGAGCTCGGCGGCCACCTCGGCGCCGTCGCGCAGGCTGGTGCGGCCCTCCTCGTGGGCGTCGTAGGGGTGGCTGGTGGCCAGGTGTCGGACGGCCGCCTCGGACTGGATCGCCACGTACTCCTCGTAGTCGTCGACGGAGAAGGCGGCCGTGGCGGTGTCGATCACCTTGTAGACGACGACAGCCGCGATCTCCACGGGGTTGCCGTCGGCGTCGTTCACCTTGAGCTTGGCCGTCTCGAAGTTGCGCACCCGGAGTGTGATCCGCCGCTTGGTGGTGAACGGTAGCACCCACAGGAAGCCGGCGTCGCTCACCGACCCGACGTAGCGGCCCAGAAACTGCACGACCTTCGCCTCGTTCGGGTTGACCACCACGAAGCCGCTGGACACGACGGCCGCGACGATCCCCCACAGGATCGCGGCGGCGGCCAGCAGGGGCATGCCGCCCACCAGCGAGGCCGCGGCCAGGACGACCGCGAGGACCACAAGCCCGACCAGAACGGCGAATCCGTTCATCCGGAAAGCACGTCGTTCCATGAAGTCCACCTTTGCTATCGAAGTGATATCACTAAGATATCCCACGGAAGGCGGACCCGCGCAAGCCGCACGATCTGCGGACACGCGCGGAGATTCGCCGGCGCGGGGAGAGCGGCCTCGCGTCCCGGAGGGCACCCCCGGGACGCGAGGCGGCCCACCTCCCGCGACGTCTCAGAACGTGAGGCGTCTCAGAAGGCGAGCAGCGCCCGCATCTGGATGCGGGCGTCGGACAGCGGCCGCAGGGCCATCCGTAGCAGGACGAGCACGTTGTCGTCCCCGGCGATGCGGTTGGCGCTGAGCTCGCCGCAGGCCAGGCACTGGTGGATGACCATCCACTCCCCGTCCTGTCTCACCGACAGGCTCAGCGGCGCCATGCGCCCGCGGCAGTCCGCGCTCCGGTCTCCCGGCGTCCGCCGGTCGAGGTGGAGGCTGGTCAGGCAGTGCGGACAGTGGTTGCGGTGGGCGGTGCCCGGCGCGACGAGGGGCACGTCGAGCCGGCAGCCGACGCACCGGAACGCGTCGCCCGGTGCGCCGCCCCGCCCGTGCAGCACGTCCTTGCGCCGCTGAGGACGCCTCCGCTCCGGCTTCCGTCGTGGCATGATCGTTTCCCGTCCGGTGTCTCGGGCCGTCTCACAGGTCGCCGAAGGCTTCGAGCGGGAACGGCGGCTGTGCCAGCGGACGTACGGCCATGCGCATGAGGATGAGCTGGTTGTCGTCCCCGCAGATCGGGTTCGAGGTGAGCTGGTCGCACCGGACACAGCGGTGGATCACCATCCAGTCCCCGTTGCGCAGCACCGCGATGGAGATCGGGGTCATCCGCGACCCGCAGTCGGACGGCCCGCCCTCGACGCGGTCGAGGACATGCCGGGAGTGCAGGCAGCTCGGGCAGTGGTTGCGGCGGCTGCCGTCCGGAGCGAGCTTGGTGACGGTCAGGCCGCACCGGACGCAGGTGAAGGTGTCGACCCGCAGAAAGGAACTGGGGGCGAGATCGGACTTGTCGGTAGGCACCCGGGATACTCCTTGCCAGAAGACTTTTACAGTTGCGGCAGGAGAGGGCCGAGCGATCCTCGGAAGAGTTCTGGCCGGCGGGCGTCGCGGATCAGGCGGACGCGGTCAGGCCGGCGCACCGGGAGACCGTCCGGTGCCGGGAGAAGATCAGCGGCAGGAGGTCTTCGCGGTACGGCGAGGCGCGCTCGGCGCGGGCCGGAACATAAATCAACTGCTTTCTAGGGCTCGGGAGCCCGGGAGTCACCGACGAGGTCACGGAGACCGTAACAGCGGCGCGCACCAGGACGCCAACGGTTTTTCGGCTCCGCCGCGGCCGCCCCGGCGGGCCCGGGCGGGGGCGCCGGGCCGCTCCGCGTGGGGGCCGGGCCGCTCCGTGTGGGGCGTCCGCCGGCTCCGCTTGGGGCCCGCAAGTCACGTCCCCGCCTGCTCGCAAGTGAGTCCCAAGCACGGGCCAGCAGACTCGGAGCATGTGGTTCCTCGATCGCACGGCCCGCCAGTTGCGCCGTCACCCCGCTCTGCTCACCCACCACCCGGCCGACCCGGACAGGCTGGAGGGCCTGCTCCGCCAGTACGATCCCGGTCTCACGACGTCGGGTGACTGGTACGTCGTCAAGGGCACCAAGGTGCGCCACGTCGAGATCACCGAGAGACAGGCCGTCCTCGCGGGTGTCCCCGCCGACCGGCGCGGGGCGATCATCGCCCGGGACGGGCTGCGGTCCATGGCCTGCCTCCTGCTCAACGGCCTCGCCAGCCGTCTCGGCGGTGCGCTGCACCCGCCGCAGGAGCACGACGGCCACGTGGACGTCGAGGTGCGCATCGGCGACCGCCCTCCGCTCGGCTGCGAACGGGTGGCCGAGCTGCTGCGCCCGTCTCTCGGCGAGCGCACCGTCCGCCACGACCACGAGCTCGGCCTCTGCCACCTCGACGGCAAGCACGGCGACCCCATCCGCGTCACCTACGACTGGCCGCCCCCGGACTGGCCGGTGGCCGAGCCGGACCACTCGGTCGACCTGGAGCTCGACGTCGACGATCCGCACCGGTCCGACATGGAGACCGTCTACCGGGCGGCCCGATCCCTCGCGGCGGCCGTCGGCGGCGCGGTCTACTCGATGGACCTGCCGGTCTCCCGGTTCGAGGACATCGTCCCGACCAGGGACCGGCTGAGCCTCTGAGGTCCCCGGGCCCGGCGGGCGGCGGGGCTCAGCGGCGGGGGTTGGCGCGGCGGGTCGCGACCGCCGACAGGGGATCCTCGGGCCAGGGGTGCCTGGGGTAGCGGCCGCGCAGTTCGGCGCGGACCGCGCGGTAGCCCTCGCGCCAGAAGGAGGCCAGGTCGGCGGTGACGGCCGCCGGGCGGCCCGCGGGGGAGAGCAGGTGGATGACCAGGGGGACCCCTGCGACGCGCGGGGCCTCGTCCCAGCCGAACAGCTCCTGCAGCTTGGCGGCCAGCACCGGCCGCTCGCCCGAGTAGTCGACTTTGATCCGCGATCCGCTGGGCACCTCGATCCGCTCGGGCGCCACGTCCGCCAGGCGGGCGCTCCACGGGACCAGACGGTGCAGGGCGGAGGCCACATCGAGGCGTTCCAGGTCCGCCCGGCGCCGGACGCGGGACAGCTCGGGCTCCAGCCACAGGTCGGCGCCGTCGATCAGGGCGTCGTCGTCCACCGCGCGCCACGGCTCGCCGAGCGTCCGGTGGCAGAAGGCCAGGCGCTCGCGCAGGGCCACCGCCTCGGGGGTCCAGCGCAGGATCGCCAGGCCCTCGGTGCGCAGGCCGTCCAGGACGGCGGGTCTGACGTCGGCGGCGCGGAGCCGGTCGGCCGACAGCTCGACGGCGCCGAGGCGCTCCACCCGGCGCGCCGAGACGTCGCCGCGCCGCTCTCCCGGCGGGATCCGCCACACCACCTCTTCGCCGGAGCGGTGGAGGGGCGCGGCGGCGAGCCTGGCGATCTCCTCGTCGATGACGACGGCCTGCCTGATCCGGGCGGAGGCGGCCCCGACCGGCCGGTCCGCGACCGCGATCGCCAGCCACTCCGCCGCGCCGAGCCGTGACCCCTGGGCCAGCTCGGCGGCCGTCCCGGAGACCATCAGATACGATCCGCCCCGCCGCCGCGCGACCCGCTCCGGATAGGCCAGCGCCACCACCAGCCCGGCCACGGCGTCGTCACCGGCTCCGGCCGGTACGGAGGTCCGTCCCGGCGCCGGGTCCCGGCCGGGCCGCTCCCGCGGGGGGACTGCCCGGGACAGGCGTCTCGCCTCTTGGCGCCAGCGGGCGGAGAAGCCGTCGCCGCCGCGCCGGGCGGAGCGCCAGAGCGCGACCAGGTCGTCGCCCGACTCCCTGGGGAGCTGCTCGGACAGCAGCGCCACCACCTCGGCGGCCCGGGGGCCGGCGTCGATCAGGGCCCGGGCCAGGCGGGGGTGGACCCCGGCGCCGGCCATCCGCCGTCCCCGGTCGGTGACCCGGCCGTCGAGGGCGCCCAGCGCGTGCAGGGTCCGCCGCGCCGCCTCCATCGCGGCGGGCGGCGGCGGGTCGAGCAGGGCCAGTCCGGCGGCCGTGGGGTCGCCCCAGCAGGCGGCCTGGAGGGCGAAGCCGGTCAGGTCGGCGAGGGCGATCTCGGGCTGGGCGTGGTCGGGGAGCCGGTCGTGCTCGGCCTGCGACCAGCACCGGTACACCACCCCGGGGGCCTCGCGCCCGGCCCGGCCGGCGCGCTGGGCGGCGGCGGCCCTGGACGCGCGGACGGTGGTGAGCGAGCCGAGGCCCCGGGCATGGTCGGTGCGGGGCTCGCGGGCGAGGCCGGAGTCGACCACGATCCGGACCCCGGGGACGGTCAGGCTCGACTCGGCGACCGAGGTGGCGAGCACGACCCGCCGTTCCCGGCCGGGCGAGAGCACGGCGTCCTGCACGTGCGCCGGGGCCTGGCCGTGGACCTGCAGCACCTCCACGCCGCCGAGCATCGCGGCCACCCTGCCGATCTCGCCGACCCCGGGCAGGAAGCACAGCACGTCCCCGCCGTGCTCGCCCAGCGCGCGCCGTACGACGTCGGCGACGTGGGACAGGAACGCGGGGTCCACCCGCAGGCCGCGCGGGGGCGTCACCGGCCGGGTGGGAGGCGCCCAGACGGGCGTGACCGGGTGCATGGATCCGGAGGCGTGCACGATCGGCGCGGCCCGCGGCGTGTCAGGCCCGGGCGCGGCGGTCGCCGGGCGGCCGCCGGCCGCGCCGGAGCCGAGCAGCCGGGCCCAGGGCGCGGCGTCGGCGGTGGCGGAGGTGGCGATGAGCCGCAGGTCGGGACGGAGCGTGGCGCGGACGTCGAGGAGGAAGGCCAGGGCGGTGTCGGCGTCCAGGTGGCGTTCGTGACATTCGTCCAGCAGCACCACGTCCACGCCGTCGAGCTCGGCGTCGCGCTGGAGCCGCTGCAGGAGGACCCCGGTGGTGACGACCTCGACGACCGTCTCCGCGCCCGCCCTGCGCTCGCCGCGTACGGTGAACCCGACCTCCGCGCCCACCTCCGACTCCAGCAGCCACGCCATCCGCCGGGCCGCCGCCCGCACCGCCATCCGGCGGGGCTCGGCCACGATCACCCGTTTCGGGGGAGAGCCGTCGAGGAGTCCGGCCAGCGCGAGCGGGACGAGCGTGGTCTTGCCCGTGCCGGGAGGCGCGGTGAGCACGGCGGCGCCGTGCTCGTCCAGGGCGGCGAGCAGCTCGGGCAGGACGTGGCGGACGGGGAGGCCGGACCAGTCGGAACGCACCCGGCCAGTCTCCCCGAACCCGGCGCCGGACGTGGAACGGGGTCCGGGCCCGCGTGGTGCGGCCCGGTGGCGCCGGGGGCCGGGCCCGCGTGGTGCGGGCCCGGTGGTGCCGGGGCTCAGGCCAGGGGGTTCAGGACATCGAAGCTCACCAGGGCGATGATGACGATGCCGAGGATGATCCGGTAGATCACGAATCCGGTGAAACGGTGGGTGCTGATGTATTTCAGGAACCACGCCACCGCGGCGTAGCCGACGATGAACGAGATCACGGTGGCCAGGATCGTCGGGCCCCACTCGGGGGCGCCGCCTTCGCCGATCTTGAACAGCTCCAGGACGCCCGCGCCCAGCACGGCCGGGATGGCCAGCAGGAAGGAGTATTTGGCGGCCTCCTCGCGGCGGTAGTCCAGCAGCAGGCCGGCGCTGATCGTGCCGCCGGAGCGGGAGACGCCCGGGATCAGGGCGAGCGACTGGGCGGCGCCGTAGATCAGGGCGTGCGTGAAGCTGAGGTGCCGGTCCAGGGTGAGCTTGTTGCGGGCGGTGCGGTCGGCGAACCAGAGGATCAGGCCGAAGACGATCAGCGTCGTGCCGATCAGGCGCAGGTCGCGGAAGGCGGTCTCGATGGAGTCCTTGAAGGCCAGGCCGAGGACGACGATCGGGATGGTGCCGATGATGACGTACCAGCCCATCCGGGCGGCGTAGTGCTTGCGGAGGACGGGCGTCCACAGGGCCCGGGTCCAGGTGGAGATGATCTCCCAGATCTCCTTGCGGAAATAGATCACCACCGCGGCCTCGGTGCCGAGCTGGATCACCGCGGTGAACGCCGCACCGGGGTCCTCCCAGCCGAAGAACGCCGACACGACTCTGATGTGGGCACTGGAGGAGATCGGCAGAAACTCCGTCAATCCCTGAATGAGTCCGAGGACCACCGCTTCGAACCAGCCGATCAACTTGGGTACCTTCCGTCCCAGCGCGTGCGTAACTTACGCGAGGCTAGCGGAGCGCGGGACCTCGTGTGACCCGGTCATTCGGCTGGGCCGACCGGCGCGCGCGGCTCTCCTGGGGGCCGAGGAGCTGCTCGCGCAGCGCGCTGAGCTGATGGGAGTGTTCCACTGACCGGTTCTCGTCCAGCGAGTCGACGGCCGGCAGCAGCGCGTCGGCCACGATGACGCCGGTCAGCGGCTCGGCCGGGCCTCAGCTCACCGCCTGCTTCACGAGTGCGCTGATGCGCGCCTCCACCTCGGCCGTCACCTCGGTCAGGGCGAACGTGCTCGCCCACATCGTGCCCTCGTCC